>NZ_CP060388.1:302187-604375 GCF_014280435.1 Sphingobium sp. KCTC 72723
GCGGGGTCCAGAATTTCGACGCCAACCTGATGACGCCGAAAATCGTGCCGAACCCGCTGACCTATATGACCGACGGTTGGAAGGATGCGTTCCGCCACGCGGTCAGGACCGCCGACGCCAAGGGGCTGGAATTTGCCATCGCGGCATCGCCGGGCTGGAGCGAGACGGGCGGGCCGTGGGTGAAGCCCGAAGATGGCATGAAGAAGCTGGTCTGGGCGGAAGCGGACCTGCGCGGGGGGCAACGGGTCAAGGGCGCGCTGCCCATGCCGCCTTCCGTCATCGGTGCCTTTCAGAGCGGCGGATCGCATGAGGCGCAGGACAGTTTCCTCGACAAGGGCAAGGCCGTTGCGCCGCTGTATCGCGATGCGCGGGTGCTGGCCTATCCGTTGCAGGCGGTGACTTTGCCGCGCCCTGTGGCAACGCAGACGGACGGCAAGCCAGTGGCGATCGACGCGCTGATCGACGCCGATCTGGAAAGCGTGGCCAAGCTGTCGACCGGCACCGATGCGCAGCCTGACGCGCTTACGCTCGACTATGGCAAGGCGGTGACGGTACGGGCGGCGACGCTCTATATCCCCAATGCCAAGCCGCCTTTCCGCGACCCGGCCTATCAGCCGGTGCTGGAAGTCGAGCGGGACGGCCAGTGGCACAGGCTGGGCGATTTTCCGCTGGGCGAAGCCAGCACGACGATCGGCTTCGATGCCGTCACCGCGCGCCGCTTCCGCCTCGTCCTCAGCCCCAATACAGGCCCGAAATCGCCGGGGCTGGAGGAAGGTGCGCCGGGCGCGATCCAGATCGACATCTTTGCTCAACCCAAGACGCCGACATTGGCGATCGGCGACTTCCGCCTGCATGGCGATGCCAAGCTGGACCGTTTCGAGGCGAAGGCGGGCTATACCATCCTGCCCGACTATGGCGTGTTGAAGCCGGTGGGCAATGGCGACGCGGTCGATCCCGCCAAAGTCATCGACCTGACCGACCGCCTGCGCCCCGACGGCACGCTGGACTGGACCGCGCCCAAGGGCAGCGACAGGCGGATCGTGCGCATGGGCTGGTCGCTGACCGGCAAGACCAACCATCCCGCCACCCCCGAAGCGACCGGGCTGGAAGTCGACAAATATGATGCCGCTGCCGTGCGCCGTTATCTGGAAACCTATCTGGGCATGTATCGCGACACCGTGGGCGCGGAGTGGATCGGCAAGAAGGGCATAAGCGCGCTGCTGACCGACAGTATCGAGGTGGGCGCGGCCAATTGGACCCCGCGCATGGTCGAGGAATTTCAGGCGCGGCGCGGCTATGATCCGGTGCCGTTCCTGCCCGCGCTGACCGGAGCCGTGGTTGGCTCACCGGCAAAAAGCGACGCTTTCCTCTATGATTTCCGTCAGACGCTGGCCGACCTGATGGCAGACGCCCATTATGGCACGGTCGCCAGGGTCGCGCATGAAAGCGGTCTGACCGTCTATGGCGAGGCGCTGGAAAATGGCCGCCCGGTGCTGGGCGATGACCTTGCCATGCGGTCCCATGCCGACGTGCCGATGGCGGCGCTGTGGACGTTCAACCGGGGTGGCAAACCGCGTCCCACGCTGATCGGCGATATGAAGGGGGCGGCGTCGGTCGCTCATATCTATGGCCAGAATATCGTGTCGGCCGAAAGCATGACGTCGGCCTTTTCGCCATGGGCGTTCGCGCCGTCGGACCTGAAACGCATCATCGACCTGGAGTTCGCGTCGGGGGTCAACCGGCCGATCGTCCATACCTCGGTCCATCAGCCAGTGGATGACAAGGTGCCGGGCCTCAGCCTCATGATATTCGGCCAATATTTCAACCGGCATGAAAGCTGGGCGGAAATGGCCCGGCCATGGGTCGATTATATGGCGCGCACCGGCTATCTGCTCCAGCAGGGGCGCGACAGCGCGGACATCGCCTATTTCTATGGCGAGGATCAGCCGATCACATCGCTGTTCGAACATGGCGTGCCGGGCGACCTGCCGACCCGCTACGCCTATGATTTCGTCAATGCCGACATTCTGACCAGCCGGATGCAGGTGGACAAGGGTGATCTGGTGGCGGGCCGGGCGCGTTACCGGGCGTTGTATCTGGGCGCATCAAGCAAAGTGATGACGCTGTCCACGCTGCGGCGGATCGCGGCGCTGGTGGAAGGTGGCGCGACTGTCATTGGTATGGCGCCGCAACGTGCGCCCGGCATGATGGATGATGCGGCGGCGTTCACGGCGCTGGCGGCAAAATTGTGGAGCGGTGGCGCGCAGGGCAAGGGGCGAGTGATCGCCAGCACCGATGTCGAGGCTGCACTGGCAGGCGCGGGCATTGGTCCCGATTTCCGCATTGCCGATGGCGCGGCGGACGCCGACTATCGTTTCGTCCATCGCAAGCTGGCCGATGGCGACCTTTATTTCGTCAACAACCGCACCGACAAGGCGGGCCGGATCGAGGCGCGCTTCCGCGTAACCGGCAAGCAGCCCGAAATCTGGCGCGCGATCGACGGCAGCGCCGCGCCGGTCGCCTATCGCACCGAGGGGGGCGAGACGGTCATCCCGTTGGATGTGGGCGCGGAGGACGCTTTCTTCGTTCTGTTCCGAAAGCCTGCGACCAGCGCCGCGCTGACTTTGCCTGCCAAGACGCGGCGCACGCTCGCCACGCTCGACCGCCCATGGAACGTCAGTTTTCAACCGGGTCGCGGCGCGCCTGCACAGGTCGAGATGGCCCGCCTGACACCGCTGGAAAGCAGCGCCGACATTGGCGTCAAATATTTCTCTGGCATCGCCAGCTACACCAGCCGCTTCACTTTGCCCAAGGGCGTGAAGCCGGGCGCGCCACTGTGGATCGACCTGGGCAAGGTCGGCGATCTGGCCGAAGTGCGGGTCAACGGGCAACTTGCAGGCACGACATGGTTTGCGCCTTACCGCATCGACATCGGCAAGCTGGCGAAGAAGGGCGACAACCAGATCGAGGTGAAGGTCGCCAATCTGTGGGTCAATCGCCTGATCGGCGATCAGCAACCCGGCGCGCAGAAGGTGACGTTCACTGCTGCGCCGACCTATATGCCCAACGCGCCGCTGCGTCCTTCGGGCCTGATCGGGCCGGTCACACTGATCGCGGAATGAAGGGTCAGAGGCGGCGGGCGATCGCGCCTGCCGCCCACCCCATGCCGACGGCCATCGCCATGGCAGTCAGGCCGTAGAGGAAGGACCAGTTTTCCGCCGCACTGGCCATAAATTGTTCAAAGCCCGACTTGCGCACGGTAATGTCGCGCACCGCCGCAGCCACGACCCGGCCATCCTGCACCAGGAAAGTTTCGGCGGTGTAATCGCCCACGATCACGCGCGCCGACAATGGCAAGCGGGCGCGATATAGCACGCCGTCGCTGATTTCCACCGTGCCGGGTCGCTCCACGAACAGGCCCGACCGCTGACGCAGGTCGACAAGGCCAGCCTGGAAGCGATCCAGTTCCGCGCTGTCGTTGAGCGAGGAAGGGGAGAGTTGCAGCTTGTCCACGCCCAGTTCGTAAATGGCAGCAGTGCGCGCATCGACGATCCGTTCGATCGGGCGCGATGACGCCATGGCGTAGAAGCTGGGCGCGGAGCGGAAGCGGGCGCGGTCGGCATTGACCCAGATGCCCGCCACCTTCTGTTTTTCGCGCATGGTGATCGATTGTTCCGGGCCTTTGAGGACCACGACGATGTCGGCTGGCTTGTCCGGCCTGCGCCCGTCGGGATAGACGATCGCGCCGAACAGCAACAGGTCCGCGCCGGTGAAGCTATATTGGATCACGACTTCGCGTTGCGACACGTCCGGCACCAGTTGCGGCTCGGCAGCCCCGACGATCAGGGGTATCGCCGCCGCCAGCAGCCATAGGCCAGCGTGACGCTTCACAGCAGTTCGATCGTGAAGATTTCGTCGGGCCGCCATGCCAGACCCAGCGCCATGCGCGCGGCGACCAGCAGCACGATGAAGGCCAGCAATACGCGCAGATATTCGGGCCTGACCGACATGGAAATGCGGGTGCCGACCTGCGCGCCCGTCACGCTGCCGATCAGCAGCAGCAGGGCCAGCACCAGATCGACCGCCTTGGTCGTCATCGCGTGCATCATCGTCGTCGCCATGGTGACGAACAATATCTGGAACAGCGATGTGCCGACCACCGACTGGGTCGTCATGCCCAACAGATAGAGCATGGCCGGAACAAGGATGAAGCCGCCGCCCACCCCCAGCAGCATCGTCAATATCCCCGTCGCCATGCCCAGCAACAGCGGCGCCAGCGGCGAGATATAGAGGCCCGACCGATAGAAGCGCCACCGCATCGGCAGCGCAGCGACCAGCGGGTGATGCCGTCGTTTGCGGGCGGTGGGCCGCCGCCCGGTCCTGAGCGCAACGAGCGACTGGATCGATTCCTTGGCCATCAATATGCCGATGCCACCCAGCATCACGACGTAGAGGATGCCGATCACGGTGTCGATCTGGCCGATATATTGCAGCAGGCGAAAGATGAAGACGCCCAGCCCCGCGCCCACGACGCCGCCTGCGATCAGCACGCCGCCCATGCGGAAATCCACCGTGCCGCGCGCCATATGGGACACGACGCCCGATACGCTGGCCCCAGTGACCTGCGACGCGGCGGAGGCGGCGGCAACGGTCGGCGGGATGCCGTAAAAGATCAGCAGCGGAGTCGTCAGAAACCCGCCGCCCACGCCGAACATGCCCGACAACAGGCCGACGACACCGCCCAGCCCGATGATGACCAGCGCGTTCACCGACAGATTGGCTATGGGCAGGTAGAGATCCATGGAGCGTCCGGGGTAAAGGCAAAGCGCCGCGATAGGAAGGCGTTGCGACGCGGTTGCGTCAAAAATCCGCCGCCAGCGTGACGGCCAGCCCGGAAGCGGGGGCGGCGCGACCGGCAATCCGCTCGCGCCATTCGACGCTGATCCGGGTGGCGATTTGCGGCAGGGGGAGGCGGAGCTGGATTTCGGGACCGATGTCGATCCGCGCGACGCCCGGCTGCGCCCCGCCCGACATCGCGCCGCCAATACGGATCGGCGACCCGGCGACCGGCGAGAGCAATGACAGCTTGCCGTCGATGAAAGCGTCGCGCCGTTTGAAGCCGACCATCCCTGCCTGTGCATAGGCTTCGGCCAGCAGCGGGCCGTCGCCGACCGGAGCAGGGCCAAAGCCGCCCACGACCATCACGGCATTGGCATTGCGCCCGCCTGCCCCCAGCGCGACGCGCCTTTCCGCCGCGACGCTGACCGGGATGGAGCGGGCAGGCTGAAAGGCGATGCCGATTGCCGCTTCGGGTGCGGCGGGGCGGGCCAGCGCACGGGTGGCGCGGGCATAGGCGACGGTGCGGCTGCCCGCTTTCGGGGTGAGGTCATAATCGATGCGGATGCCCGCCTGCGATCCGCCCAGACGGCCGACCGAAGCGATGTCGCGCCCGGTCGCTCCGGCACCACGCCACAAAGCCCAGGCGCTGCCATGCCAGCGGTCGGTAGGGGCGTTTGGCGACAGCGAGATGGACAATGGTGCTGCTAATGGTGTCACGCCTCTGCCACTGTCCATGTCGCTGTCGCCAAAACGTAATTGCTCACGGGGTCGGCAATTGGTGGGCTGATCAGGCGACCACGAATCTGCCGTCGACGAGTTCGCGGATGGCTACGAGGGCCGATTTTCCGCTGAGACGAGCGGTTCCGGTGACGGATCGATATCCAGCGTGGATCTGGGCGCCCCAGTCGGAGCGGAAGCCGTTGGTGACCTTGCGGAACACGACCGAGGGGCGGATCTCGCGCTCTGATATATTGTTGGTCGCAGGGACGTCGCGGTTGGTGAGGAAGACGAAGAACTTGCCCCGCCAGGCCTTGATTTGTTTGAGCAGAACGCGTCCCGCCGGGTGCGCGACAGGCATCTGTACCAGGCGGGTCAGCAGATTGTCGGCCTTCGCGGCGTAGGCGGCCAGCGTCGTGTCCTTCAGGCTGCTTCGTCGCTTGCCGATCCGGATCGCCCAGCGCAGGTGGTCGCGGACTTTGGGAGCGAAGGCGGTATCCCCGCAGTCGATGGCATACTGAACATCGCGCAGGACATGCGCGAGGCAGACCTGATGCTCCTTGCCCAGTTCCTGCTGTCCAGCGTAGCGATCGGAGACCCACACATCAGGTTGGTGGCCGCCCAACACCTCCTCAGCAACACTGCGCGCCCGGCGCGGGGCGATCTTGTGCAGAACCGCGTCTTTCGAGAGGAAGACCCATTGCCAATGGGCAATGCCGTTGGTGCGCGTGGACGTCTCATCGGACGCGATAATCTTTGCCGTGAGCAACTTGTCGGTGATCGCCTTCGTGGCTGCTGTCATTCCGGCCTCCATACGCCTGAACGCGTTGGCGATCGCCCCTTGGGAGATCGTGAGGCCAAACAGCTCCGCAGCAATGCGCGAAAGTCGCTCGAAGCTGACATGGTGGCTGTGATGCAGATAGGCCAGCAGCGAGCGGATGCCGGGGCCAAACGGCGTGCCCGGCTCCATGCCCGCCGGTGCTGCGGCACGGTAGCGACGGCCACATCCCCCGCAGCGCGCACCAAACAATTCGATGCGGGTCACAATCGGACGGATCGGCGGCAGGTCGATATGATCGTAGCGGTGGCGGCAATGCTGGGCCTGCGAGGATATATCGGTCCCGCAATGGCAGCAGCTTGCCGCCATGATGCGTTCGGTTTTGTCCGGCGTCTCGGTCAATGGGCGGTGCTTGCCTTCGCGCGGCGGGCGCTTGCCAGCCTTGGGCTTACCGCCTTTGCCACCGCGCTTGCCAAAGTCGTCCTTCGATGGCGGAATATGCGAATTCCTGGATGTCTTGCGCGGCGTGCCGACCAGGGATTCCAACTCAGAAATCCGCGCTACCAGTCGCTCGATCATCTCGTGCTGCGCGAGCAGCAACTCGTTCTTCTCGGCTTCGGTCAGCACATGAAGCGGCGGCGGTGACATCCGTAGGGTGAATCAGCCAATCGACCTCCGCGCAATACTTTTCTGCCAACCACGTGAGCAATTACGCCAAAACTGCTGTTTCCGCCATGATGGCGGTTGGCGAAGGCGACCGAAAAGCTGATGAATTTCAACAGATCGATCGTCGCCTGATCGTTGATCGCGGCTTGGGCAATGCTGCGCGGTGCGAGCCGTCGTGGCGGGGCAGGCAGCGTTGCCATCGCCAGATTGCGGGCCGGGACAGCGATTGGAAACAGGCGGGTCGGCTGTGACCGGGATAGCACGATAGCGCTCGCCGTCGCCAGCCTGACCGGCGCTGCGGGCGGCAATCCTGGCTGACTGGCGATGCGGACGGCGATCCACCCGGCCATCAGCAGGAAGAAGAAGCGCAGCGGTCGGCCGCTGACCGGAGGGGTCACGGATCGGTCTGCATGTCGGGGAAGCGATGCTGGGTCTTGTCCCATTTCAGCGGCGCGCCCAGCAGCGAGCGGGCGTAGAGGAAGATGGCGCGCCGTGCCGCCAATATTGCGATATAGTTGGCGATGACCGTGCGCGGCACTGCGCCCAGGCCATAGCGCCAGCCATAAGCCTTCCCCACGAACAGCGCGCGCATGGCCGCCCGCCAGATCATGAGGCCAAGGTTCAGCCAAAGCAGGGCGGTAATGGTGGGTGACAGCGACCGGGGCAGCAGGGGTTGGGCGGAGATCAGGTCGACGATCCAGAGCGCAGCCGACAATGGCAGCATCAGATAGGCGGCAAACAGGACGAGGGCCGCAATCGACGCTGCCCGATCACGCAGGCGCATCCACCATTCCGCCGGACCGCCGCGCCAGCCCAGCCGGTCCCACCCGGCCAGCGATATGCCCACGATCCAGCGCGCCTTTTGCCGCACCGCGCCGTCGATCGTGTCGGGAAAATATTCGCGCGTCGCCACCAGTTCGCCGCGCGCGTCGCGCATCCGCACGAACACGCCCTTGCCGCCCATGTCGCGGATGCGCAGGCCCGCTTCATAATCCTCCGTCAGCGATGAAGGGTCGAACGGGCCGGGCGCGCCATCATGCGCCAGCCGCGCAAGCGTGCCGCGCTCGAACGCGCAGGCTACCCCCGCAGACGGCACGGATGCACCCAACGCTTCCCGCACGGTCAGGAATTTGCCGTGGCTCTCGGCAAATTCGTCGCAATAATGATTGGCGATCGCGCGGGCCAGCAAGCCGCCCCGGCCGGGCAGCGGCAGGACGGGCAGTTGCACCATTTCGAACCTGTCGATCATGAAGTCGAAGATGCGGATTTCATCGGCATGGACGACATCTTCGCAAGTGGTTTCGGTTGTAACACCGAAAAGCCACGCAAATCTGCGGATTTTTGATCCTAACCAGAGATGACGGGAATTCTTCCGTTTGAAAGAGCAGTAGCGACGAGGACTATTGCCCAAGGCAGCAGCGACGCCGTGGCATACTGCGTAGCATTTTTCAGATACCGATATTTACAGGCTACGATCTCAGAGTTGCGCCAAATCTGACCCGAAATGTCATCAAGCAAATCCAATACCGACGCAGCCTTGTATTGTCTTATAAAGTCTGCTTCCCGCCGTTTCGCTATTTCCCCAAAATAAATGAGAGAGGCGCTTCCCCCCTCCAAATGAGGATACGCGCAACGATACAGATTAAAAAATGTGACGCCCATAGCGACTAGGAGAATGGCCAGCGGTGTTGCGATATACCATCTTTGGAAATCGCCAGCCGACAGATTGAGTGCAGCCACTGCGATCTCTGCACAGGAAATGGCAAATAGCGCCGATACGCGGGTGTCGAGACGAGGAATGAAGCTCTGGATTAGAGCCAAATGCCGTTCTGCAACTTCCAAACGGTGCCGGTCATCTGCAATTGCCATTTTAGAGACTCCACCAATATGTGGAAGAGTAGATTGTCTTGCCACCCATATCGTTCCAAGTGTTTGCAACCCACATATTTGTGCCATTTGACGCTGTTTTGGCAGAATTATCCATTTGGTCGTAAACAGCTTTTGTGATCCAAGTCGCCTTTGTATGATCTAATGCGGCGAGTTTTGCTGCATAGTTTGGCGCTTTGCCAACCCATACGAGATCGTTAGCGCCCCGAACTCCGGTCTTCGCAACAAAAATATCAGAAGTGTCGACACCACACACATGATATAGTTTGTAGGTAGTGCGTTCTTTGTAGTGGTCGTCCATCTCTTTTTGGACAATGTTTTTAGCGGCCCAGTTTATTTTCAATGCAGTTCTAACTGCGCTGGTGTTTTTTGAGTCTCCTAGATAGACCGCCATGATACGATCGCCATCATATGCGGTGATTGTTCCACCTTCGGAGAGAATGATCTTCGCAGCGCAATGTAGAAAGGTCTTGTAGACCTCTGCTGCGAAAAAGTCTTTGTAACCGTCTACTAGCTTAGTTGAATCTGCGAGGTCAGCGTAAAGTATGGTCGCTTTCAGCTTTACAGCATCGTTGTTTAGCTTGATACTGTCGTCGGATGGTACAACACTACCATCTCGCGTAGTCCATCTTTGCTGGAAGATCTCTCTAACGCGCTTTTCCAGATCCTCTTTAAGCGACATTCGATTTCCCCATTTTTCGATAACTTACAACCAAGTAAGGGATTTTCAATATCCCACAACTCGTGTTGATGTAAATTACGTCCGAAACGATTTGGGTATAAAACGAGACCTCGGCCGCGCTTGGGCATGGATTAACCTCGGAGCTTTCGGATCAGTCGCTTCCACTGGTCCTCGCTGCTCATCCAGTCCGGGTTATCTGGTCTGCGAGGCGAGGGAGCAAATCGTTCAGGATGGCCCCTACAGCGCGAGCAGCGCAAATGCGCTCCGACTGTTTCCATTGTGGTGTTCCAGCAATGGACGAGGAACCAACGGTTGAGTTTATCGGCATCGAGAACTCCTGAGTGACCGCATTTGCAGATGATGAAAAGGTTCGCTTGGCGTCTCGCGTAGTCGCCTAGATTTCTGAGCGTCGGGTTAGCGCCCACTTCAAAGCGGGAACGTCATCTGACGGGCATCAGGGATCGGCTGTTGCTTGTCCCATGCTGCTAAGATGCTCTGCGCCAGTTCAAGCGCGGCGTTCTCTCGCAGGCGCTCGTTCGGTGCTGTCAGTGCCACTCTTGCCCAACCGGGCGCGTGAAGAAGGCTCTGCGCGAGCCAGAGGGAATCAGGCTGGTTCATGAAGGCAATGTAGAACAAAAAGAGAACGCATTGGCAAGTGCGATTGTGCAGGGTATGCCCGATCCAAAGGGGACGTTTATGCTGATGCTGCTTCTTGCCGTGGCCGCTGGATCGCCAGCAATTGAGTATCGAAGCCTTAGCTCAATACCGGGATCGGTATTGGTTAGGGAATGCGCGGGCGACGCTGTTTCAACGGATCGTGGATTGGTCATGGACCTGTGCAATGCCTATATCCTTGGGGTCGCCGATACATTGCAAGCGAATAGACTTACCTGCCGGTCACATTCGGATGCGGCCAGTTTGCAGTCCGTAGGTGTCGTGCGAAAATATATAAAGGATCACCCGGAAAGGTGGAATGCGCACCCGGCGATCATGGTCCAAGAGGCTTTACAGCAAGCCTTCCCATGTCAGCGGTGATGATGAGAATGCAGGAATTGAACCCTCATTAGCTCTACGATGAGGCCTCGAACCTCATTTCTTCGGCCATTTGGCCGCTATCTTGTCCCTTAAACGACGTAGAATGAGTGTGTCGGACCGGATCTAGGCAGCTTCGAACTGTCCCGCATCTAGCGTCCTCCGTGTGGAATAGGCCCGACCATCCGACACACATATTTAGCTTGCAGCCTTGTCAGCTTCGCGGGCCTTCTCAACCAGTGTGATAGCTTCATGTAGCTTCGCCACGACCTGATCTAGTGCCGGGTCGATGTTGACGGTCACGAACTCTTCGCGCTTGGTCGTCAGGCTATACACCTTGTCGAGCAAGATCGCGGCTTCGCCAATCACCTTATCGGCATCGAAGAAGTAGTTGGGCTTGCCCTTCGGATTTTCGATGTCTGGCAGGCGGTAGATTTCTTTGGTTGTGTCGGACATTTTTGCCTCTCCTATAATTGCTGCTCTACTTATCAATTCAGCTTCAAGCCGATCTTCGCGAGAATGGCGTCGGCATCGTCGCGGGCAATCTCAACATCGGTCTTGGTCCAGACGAATAGGTCGTCATGGCTGGTAAATGTCGGTGGTGTGATGTGGGGAATGGCGCGCTTGCCAGCACCGCAAAATGCGTTCGGGTCTTGTCCCTGATACAAGTCTTTCGTCTCTTTGATCTTCGCCATGGGGGCCAAAATCGCGCCTTCATGCGCGACAATCTCGCTCTCGCTGTGGACATGGCAAAGATGGGTCATCGCGCAGTTGCCGTCAGCGGCGCGGTATTCGTTAATCTCGCTCATCAGCACCTTAGCCAAACGAGCATATTGGCCTTTGTTGACTGCCTCGGTCAGCGGGATCATCACCGAAACGGTGGCCTCGCCCTTACGGGTCATGCTGTCGAAAATCACATGCGCGTAGCCTAGTCGGTCGAGAGCAGCATGAAGCGCAGCGCCTTTCGCTGCTAAATCCTTGCCGTGATATTCCAGCGCAATCGCGGTCGATGATAGCCAGTATTCTTCGTGGTTGTTGGCCGTCTTGAGATTCTTCCATGTGCCGAACGACCATGCCGCTGGCTGGTCATCAAAGCGCTTCATGTGTTCGATTGCACCCAGCATATATCCGACGATTGGATGGCAGTTATCCCCTTGGTCATTCCTCCAGCATCCAGAGTAAGCATCTTGGCGGCTGTAAGAGCGTGGACCGACATTAAAACGGGTTAGGTGAAGAGGTGTCATTTTATTCTCCAATCAGTCCAGCAGCAACTCTGCTGTCCTATTAATTACCTGATTGTGGAGATTTAGGGCTGATAAGGGTCCAAAAGCCCTGATTGTAAATATGGGTTATGACCCAACTATCAAAACATTTCTCGCTCGCAGAACTAACCATAACCAGTTCTGGACTTAACAATACACCTAATGCCACGCAGCTTGCTAATCTGACTAAGACCGCACAAGCCATGGAAGCAGTGCGAACATTGCTCGGCAGGCCAATCCGCGTAAACAGCGGGTTCCGCAGTGCGGCGGTCAATCGCGCAGTCGGTGGCTCCCCAACATCGGCACATGCTCAGGGCTATGCCGTTGATTTCGTCTGTCCCGCGTTCGGCGACCCTATGACGATCTGTAAGGCTATCGTCGCGTCGGGCATCAAGTTCGATCAGCTTATTATGGAAAAGAACCGCTGGGTTCATATCAGCTTCGATCCACGCATGAGGCAGCAGGTGCTTTCGTGGTGGGGTGGTGCTTATAAGTCTGGGCTGGTGTCGAAGTGAGCGGCTACCGCAACAGCTACGAAACCCGGTGCGCTGCTCAAATCGGTCCCGAATATGCCTATGAGCCGGTGAAGCTGACATACACCCTGGAATGTTCGTATTTGCCCGATTTCGTGGATGTGGCGAACAAGCGCATCATCGAAGCGAAGGGGCTTTTCGACACGGCTGATCGTCGCAAAATTCTTGCCGTCAAAGCCCAGCATCCAGATTATTCTATCGAGATTTGGTTTCAGAAGCCCGATATGAAGATCAGCAAAGGCAGCAAAACCACTTACAGCGCATGGTGCGATAAGCATGGTATCGCTTGGAAGCAGGGACCATTGCGGTAAATAGGTGTGTCGCATAGTGCGACATCGGAATGCTCACCCCGAATAAGGCACCACACTTCTTTTTGGAGTGTGGTGCTTTTTTATATTGCGCGAATCGAATCGAGTCATCCATAGGAGTCTTACCGGAAGCGAACTGCTCCGGTCTCCGTCCGTGCGACAGATCGGCATCATGCCGGATTGGAGAATAAAATGTCACATTTTTGGCTCAAGCCTGACGAGCAGGCTTTGATGGATAGCGCCACAGCCACGGCGCATGATTATGGCTATATCGGCGCGTTCGATATTGGCACCGCGACCAAGACGGCACTCAAAAAGCTGCTGGGTTATGAAGCGAAGCCTGAGGATCAGATTCGTCCCCATAAGCTAGTGAATCAGACACGCTATTGCGTGTCGACGGAGCGTCGTCGCCCGAACATGCGCGTGAAGGTGCTTGTCCGCGTCACCAAGAACCAAGCTATGCGGTTGAAACTCAGCCTTACTGATGACGACCTAACGGCGAGGCTTATGGACGACCCAACCGGCGAGTATTGGGGCAATCTGCTGATCTCGCAGTCCCATTTGCCATCCAAAGTTCTCGTCAAAGATGGATACGGGGCGCGTTGGCATGTTATCATGTGCCTGCAAGAACTCATGAAGAATGAAGGTTTCGGCCCCACGCTCGAACGTGTTTCGACGTTTGCTGACGCATTGCCGGTAGAATGGCGGGCAGCGTTTGTGCTGACCAATTTCAGCAATTGGTCGCGGTCGCATTCGCCGTATGACTTTTTCAACCGGCAGCGCGGCAAGCTGAACTTCGCCGATCAGAAATCAGAGGACAATTTCTTCAACGGCATCTTTGATGAGCCGATCACGAAATGCGGTCAGTCATGGGCAACCGATTTCTGGCGCATGTGCCAGAATGCTGAATATCGCCAGAAGGTAGGCATCGGGGCATGAGGAAGCGGCATAAAAAGAACCCCGGTCCTGACAATGCGTGGATTTTTGGCCGCGATGTGCTGCGCGACAATGATTGGGACGAGCAGCTTTTCGTAGCTGATCTGCGCCAAAGCCGACGCAAGAAAGCCAGATGAACAAATGACCGGCGACAGCGCCGCCGGTCATTCTCCCTGCTGGGGAGCGGTCTCTGTCGCCTGCGCGTCGAAATTCAAATCAGATAAAATAATGACAACTCGAAGTCGCAGGCAATAAGTCTGCGATATCGGAATTCATTGTAAAAAGAAATCGAGGTTAGAAATGGAAATTCAAAGTAAGCTAAAGTTATTTCGTGATAGCAAAGGGCATAAGCCAGAGTTTATCGAAAACAGGTATCGGCATTGTGTTGAACGTGCGTCAGACCGCTATGGTTTTGACCTGAGTTATGACGATTGGGAACGCATCAACTATATTGTTTTTGCGGAAACCGACGATTGCGAATTCGTCAACGTAGGCGATACGACCGAAGCAGGGCTTTATATCGTAAAGTTCAAAGGGCAGCAGTTTTTCGTCGCATACAGCGAGTCAGCCTATCTCTGTATGACCTTTTTCCCGCGCTCAGATAGTCGCTTCCTCGCGGCTCTACATGGCGCTGCCCCTGTGCTGCTCTGTCCCGCTGAAAAGGCATATCGGGCAGCAAAGCAAGCTGTAGCCGACGCTTTTGACGATGTGGTCATCACAGGGGCCGGGAAGGTACATATGCCCTATGTTCCGGCGCCGATCCATGTGCAGGGGCTTCCTGCGAATAATGTGTTCGCTGAGGCACTGGCCGACTTTGTGCCAACACCGCCACCGGCTTTGTCACAGGTCGCGATTGCGGTTCCGGCTGTCATCGAACCTACGGTCGGAGGCGAAGTTGCGGGTATGTTCGCTATGCTGGAAAAGCGTTTCGCGGAATATGAGAAGCGCTTGGACGACGCAGAAGAAGCCAAGCAGCGAGAGATTGCCGCGCTCGAGGCCCAGCTTGCGAGCTTGCGATCAGAGGATGAGGGGCGCTCGATTTCACGCCAATTCATCGCGATGAATAGGGACTTCGCGCAGGCCACATTCAATAAGCTGGTAAATGGGGTTCTGGATGAGGCTTCGGCATCATCGGTTGTTCAAATGATGCTTGCCCAACAAGCTGCCAATGACACGGCGACCAACGCAGCGATTAAGCCGATCCCGGCTGATGGAACTGACGGCGTGTTGATTTTGCGCGGTAAGCGTCAGTTTTACCGCTTTGAAGGCGTCACCCGGTCGTTGAAGGATTGGGCAGTCAGCAAGGGGATTTCCTACGCATTGCTGCTCCACCGCCTGAACACCGGAATGACATTTCGTGAGGCGGTCGAAATGCCGGTTCGCCCTCGCAAGAAGGCCAGCTAACCAAATACGGGCAGGGGGCGTCTGTTTGCTCCCTGTCCTTCCCGTAAATCTCAGTGCGCAATCGACTGCCCGGCAAGACCTGCCGGGCATCTACCATGCCACCGCATCCAGATCGAACCCAAGGTGGCGTTCGCGAGCCGGCGATCCGGCAGCATAACGAGATTCAAAATGTTTCAGAAACTAATCACGCTCCCCGGTCCTCCGCACTTGATGGTGGAAATCAGAGACGACAGCGAACCCCAAGGTTGGCACTGGGGAGAAGGAAGCCCCGGATTGCTGAACGGCCTGTCTGTGATGCCCATGGTGATGATTGGGCAAACGGTTAGCACAGCTCTCAGTTGTGAATGCGTGGACGAAGAGGATTGGCAATTTGCCATTTCGGTCATCGATCTGATGAACAAGCGCATTCAGCGAGGGCTGAAAACCATGTGGGCGCTTCACCGTGATCCAGCGGGTGACGGCTATCGGATGGCAATTTACTTCCCCAATGAAGAAGGGCTTGAGATCTTCGAGCGCAAGGTTTGCACGATAAGCGGACACGAAGCTCACAACATGTCGAGGACCACGCGCTTGTTCCTCTGATCTGCCCCGCAGAAGGCCGCTCAGCGCGATTTGGGGTCACACGGTAGCACGACTACCCCGAATTGCGCTGGTGGCTGTGTGGCCCGTTGGTGTCTTTGCTGCTTCAAACCTGAAAGGAAGGAAATCCGTTAAGGATGTGAAGGATATTAAGGGAAATACCCTTAACAACGATACATATATCAAAGAATATTTTTCTTTATATTATTAATTAAGAAAAACCCTTAACATCCTTAACATCCTTAACATCAGAAATAAACCGCAGAAAAGGGCGAGTTTAGGACACCAAACCCGTGAAGGGTCCGTGAAGGATGTTAAGGGTTCTGGACTCAGGCACAACGACGCGAGATCGTGTCCCGCGGGATGGTGTAACAGCGGGTATCCTCGGTAGAGGATCGGACTGGATCAGGCTGCCACGCCGGGCAAACTGATGAGGGGATTGTCGCTGACGGTGGCGAGACTTTCAAGTGTCATATATCGGCGAGCCACGGCCCATTCGTCCTGCTGTTCGAGCATGAGGGCTCCGACGAGGCGTACAATGGCCGCGTCATTGGGAAAGATGCCGACAACGTCGGATCTTCGTTTGATCTCTCCGTTGAGACGTTCCAGGGGATTTGTGCTGGAAATCTGCGGCCAATGTTCTTTCGGGAAGGCTGTGTAGGCGAGGACGTCTTCGCGGGAGCCATCCATCATCTCAGCAAGTTTGGGAGCGCGATCACGCAGGGCATCGGCGACTGTTTGCCATTGCTTATGAGCCTCCTGAGCAGTTTCCTGCGCGAAAATTGTCTTGATCATGGCGGTGACGGCGGCACGCTGCTTAGTGGAAACATGGGCGAGCGCATTGCGCATCCAATGAATCCGACAGCGTTGCTGGGTTGCGTGGAAGACCTTGCTGGCAGCGGCGCGTAGGCCCTTGTGATCGTCTGCAATGACAAGTTTGACGCCCCTGAGCCCGCGATCGGCAAGAGAGCGCAAGAAGCCCTTCCAGAAGGTTTCGGCCTCGGTTGGCCCGGTGTCGACGCCCAGTATCTCGCGGCGGCCATCGTTGCTGACACCGACAGCTATTATCGTCGCGGTCGACACAATCCGGCCACCCTGGCGCGATTTGATGT
Organism: Sphingobium sp. KCTC 72723; assembly: GCF_014280435.1. Classification (NCBI taxonomy): domain Bacteria; kingdom Pseudomonadati; phylum Pseudomonadota; class Alphaproteobacteria; order Sphingomonadales; family Sphingobiaceae; genus Sphingobium; species Sphingobium sp. KCTC 72723. The sequence continues at coordinate 318,923 of NZ_CP060388.1, forward strand.
AGGTCGCATCGAGCCACAGATAAGGGAATTCGCCCTCGATTGGCCTGTTGAGGAAAGCGTTAACCCGTTCGTCGATCTCTTGGATCAGTCGGCTGACGGCGCTCTTGGAGATGCCCGTAGCGCCCATGGCCTTCACGAGATTATCGACCGATCGCGTCGAAATGCCCTGGACATAGGCTTCCTGTATCACCGCCGTCAGGGCCTTCTCGGCAGTCCGGCGGGGTTCAAGGAAGGATGGGAAATACGATCCCTTGCGTAGCCGCGGGATCTCCAGTTCGATGTGGCCGGCCCTGGTCTCCCAGGAACGCTCTCGATAGCCGTTGCGCTGGACCTGTCGCCCGGCAGGGTCGCGAGCGCCATGCGCGGCACCAGTCAGCACCTGCACTTCAGCTTCCATCATTCGCTCAGCGGCAAATGCCAACATCTCGCGAACGAGATCTGCATCAGCGCCCTTTTCAACCAGCTCGATAAGGGCCATTCTGTCTGTGGTCATCGTCGTCTCCGATAGGTTCATTGGTTTCGCAACCCGAACTCTACCGAAGATTGGCGATGGCCGCCTAGACAGAAGCCATGCCACCGTTGGGGCATGAAGCTCCGGTCGCTACGCTCCCTCCGCTTCACGCCCCAACGGTGACGCTGTTACACCACGTAACGGGACACGGCCACGACGCGAACAGAACTCGGAAAAGTAGTCCAGAATTGTAGAAAGATATCGCTATCTGGGCGTTATATCCCGTATATTATAAATAACATTGAAGCAGCAGACTGGAAACTGTCGCTTCGGCAGTGGTCTGATGCTTTACTTGATATGAAAAGTTCTGTCCGCTGTGTGTCTCCAGTCCGCACAGCGGACTTTTTATATCGAGGTTATCAAAATGACAAAAGAAGAAGGCGCAAAGCCTCAGACCGTTATCGAATTTCCTAAAGCAGCAACTCAGGTCGGACCTCTCGATCAGGAATATACCTGCTACAAGGATAAGCTCAACGGCATCATCACCTACCTAACTACCCAGAAACTCAGCAACGCATTCATCGACGGCAAGGGCGTCGTTAAGCTGCTCGACGGAAACGAGGATAACACCGCGATCCGCACTTGGCTTGATGACAATGGCCTGTTGACCAAGGGTGCCTTCGATAAGGCTCTCAGGAAGCATGTCCGCGACACCATTGTCTATAATGCCCTCGGTTTCATCCCTCAGAGCGTTCAGGACTTCGTGAAGCAGTATGCGGAGAAGCAGGGCATCACGCTAACCCCGAACGGAATGTTGAAGCGCCAGCGCGCCTACAAACTGATTAATCGCCATGGCAAGGCCGATGACGAAGTGAACCACCATAATTGCGACACCAGCGATGTGACTCGTCTGGTCTATGACGTAGCCAATACAGAGGGTGCCGATCTGGTCAGCTTCGGGCGCGAACTTCGCTTGGTGAACGACAATCTGAATCTCGGTTATCGCGACAGCGTTGTGACCGACGCAGTTGATGCTTGGCGCGAACAAGTCACCCTCGACATGAAGGTCGAACTGCTCCTTACCCTGAAATACGAGAAGGGCCGTGCGACCGGTCCAGCGGGTCAGGCCATGTGGGCAGACATGGAAGCTGCCTGCTTTGATACGTCAGATACCACCGCAGGCTTTCCCACGGCTGTCCTCAAAAAGTTCATGTGGCAGGTCAAGCGCAAGGCGCGCGGATTGACCGTTACCAATCACTTGATGCCGGTCCTATCGGGCGCTCAGGGTAAGGGTAAGACGCATTTCGTCCAGGCCATGACAAACCCGCTGGAGCATTTCAAACGTCAGGTGGATTTCAACATCATCACCGATGGCAAGACCGCTGACATTTGGTCCAGCCTGATCCTGTTTATCGATGAAATGGGCTTCTTCTCGAAGGCCGATGTGGACACGGTGAAGAATGTCATCACGGCTGAAAGTCGATCCATCCGCGCAATGCGTCAGAATAGCAGCGCGCCGATCCGTAATCATGCGACGCTCATTGGCTGTACGAACAAAAGCCTTGGACAGCTTATCCGTGACGAAACCGGCGGTCGTCGTTTCGCTGAATTGGTATGGCGCAATGATCCTAATTGGGATGCGCTAAATCAGGTCGATTGGGTGATGCTCTGGCAGAGCGTTGATGAAATGGGCGAAGACCCGTTAATTGCTGCGAACATGATGGAACGCCTTCGTGAACAGCAGGAAGATAACCGAAACCAAAGCCCGATTGAGATTTGGGTTCGTGAAGAGGGCCACGTTTTCAAGAACTGGAAGCGCGCCAGCGAACTACATTCACTCTACCGAGAATGGGAAAAGGAAGCATTTCCGCGTCAGGATACCAATCAGACGATGTTCGGTCGCAGCCTGACAAACCTCATCACAAGCATTGAGGACTTCCCGTTCGAGAAGCAGCAACAGAGGGATGGCGTGAAATACCGCTACAGTGGCATTTAATAGTGACGCGCAGTAGTCCGTGAGCATATAATGAAGTTGTAGGGTGTTTCATAGCGGTTGCACCCTACAACCCTTAACGATCCCTATCAGTTGGCTTCCGGCCACTCAAAGCGGTAATGCGGTGTCCCATCACCTAAAATCACATTGAGGTTAGTCGGATAATCGCCTTCGAAATATATTGTCCTGAAACCGTCTTCATCCTCAGATTTCCGGTAGAACATATCGTAGTCATGAAAATCGGAATCGCCAAAATGCTCGGCGAGCAATTCCTTGTCAGCAACGTCTAAATATGTGGCTTCTTCGCTCATCGAAACCATTCTCCCCGTAAAAAAAGCTAATGCGTTGGACCGATTTTCCCGTCGTTCGATCCAAGCTGTATGTCGGATCGAACCAGAGCTTTATCAAGCTCAGTGTTTCGGGACGGTAATGCTGCGCTCGATCGTCATTTCTGATTTCACGGTCGGCGACTTCTTCGCGAACTGAACCTGTAAGCCCAGCGCCCCTATGACGCCCGCCAGCACGCAAAGAGCGTACCTAGCAGCACTGGCCGCACCGACGACGCCCTTCATGCCTCCATGGGCTTCTGAGCGCGCCGTTTTCAAATCCTCAACGTCGGTGACGACCTTCTCAAAACGCGCCAAGTGGACAGTGCGCCCACGTTCGGAGGCTTCAAGATCGGAGACACGAACATTGAGGTCTTTAATCTCAGCCGTGTTGGTTGCTGTCTGGCTCAACAAGCTGTCTAGCTTGCCATCCATCTTGCCCAGCATCATGAGAATGTCGGGTGACAAGGTTGCTTCTGACTTAGTGGTCATTAGAGCAAACCCGATGCGACCTCAAACAGAGCGACCAGCACGGCAGCAGCGCCAGCACTCTTCACCTTGTTTGCGACGACCTTTGCCACAACAGTCTGCACAACAGGGTTTTTCACCAGTCCCTTTGCGGTATTTCCCACGAAGCCCAACACGGACTTAACGGCCTTCTTAGTCTTTGCCTTCATGTCGGCACCCCCATTCTTTTTATTGCTGGCCCTTAAACAGCCGGGCCAGTTAGCTTGAAACAGTCCACCGTCATGGTTGGCTGCATTGTATCGGATGTGCTGATGTTAATACCGAAGCCGATGCGATCAGGTCGGTTTGGCAAGAAGGCAGTCACACTAGACTGTCCAAGCTGAAACCAGTTCTTGCCACAAAGGCTAGTGTAGAACGTCAATGTTGACCCTACACACGATGCGCGATAAAATGTCGGAGTTGTCATGAAGCGCTTTAAGGAGCCTTCTAGTGCGCCACCGTACCCTGACATACCCGCAACATAAACAACTTGTGTTTGATTATCTTCATTCACCTGACCAACGATGATATGTCGGCTAGTAATGCTATCCATAATAACAAGGCCAGCTTTACGGTAGTTGAGGAATGTCATGAGGTTCTGGGTGTGGACTACAACGTCCCAATCCAGCGCTTTGTTTGTGAGCGTCCTATATGCCACTCGGCTAATATCGCCCATGACACTGGGGCCGCACTTTACGAGCAAGCCTGCGTCGGCGTCGTCAGTGATCGTCAGTTGCGAGGCGTCACCGCTAACCTTGGTAAGTGTGCTTGCTTGTGGAACATCGAAATACCAAGGCTTGCCTGAACCGCCGCCACCCGTAGGCGCTGCGATCCATGCTGTTGCGAAGTCCGCGTTGCTGGTCTTGCTCAGGATTTGGCCGGTTGTGCCACCTGTAGGAACGCCCTGACCATTTGTGCCGTTCGTGCCTGCTGCGCCAGTATTGCCGGTGTCGCCCTTGTCACCCTTTGCGCCGGTCGCGCCAGCAGCACCATCGGCGCCCCTGACCAAGCCAACATCCTGTGTGGTTGTGTCGGTATAAGTGATGATGAGACGACCGCTGCCGTTGACCGTAGCAGAGGTAATGCCGCGACCATCTTGACCGGGAACACCTGATCCACCTTCGCCAGCGGTGAAGAATGTTTCGTAGAGCGTCCCATTGCTCATTTCGAGGGTTAGGGTGCCGTCTGCGTAGCGAAGATCAGCAACGCTATCACCGGGCAGACCGGGAGTGCCAGGCGTTCCAGCAGCACCGGCATCGCCCTTGTCACCTTTGTCGCCCTTATCTCCCTTTACGCCGGGAGTGCCTTGTAAGCCGGTGAAGCCTTGCTCGCCACGCTGTCCGGCAGGTCCAGCGGGGCCGGTTGGTCCAGTAGGACCAGCAACGGTTGAAGCGGGGCCAGCAGGACCAGTAGCGCCCTGTGGTCCGGTTAGACCTTGTGCCCCGCGTAGGCCAACTTCACCGGGAACGCCCTGAGGTCCGGTAGCACCAGTAAGACCCTGAATGCCGGGGACGCCCTGCGGGCCTTGTGGACCCATTGGACCGACCGGGCCGATTGGACCGGGAACTGTTGATGCTGGTCCTACTGGACCAATCGGGCCTTGTGGCCCAGCTTCTCCGGTGTCACCCTTTGGGCCTTGTGGACCGGGGATAGGAACGATACCTGATGTAACTTCGACAATTTCGGTAACGGCTTGCTCGTATAGGTCGGTTACTCCGACTTCTGTTGTCATTATCCCACCCTGACCGCTGTTACGGTTCCTTCGCGGATTGTCTGTGTCTCACCATCATTCCAGACTACGAATGCTTCATACTGAAGCTCTCCATCTTCGCGGATGAATGCTGTCTGCTGATTGGTGATGCGAATGTTTAGGGACTTGGTTGTGTCGTCCCATGTAAGGCCGTTACCCAACGTCAAAGTTAGGTATTGCCTGCGTCCTAGATTGACATGGAAACCAGCGCTCTCGACGCTGCGTTCTACTGGATCGGAAGTGCCTGCGGCTGTTAGCTTCCAGATGCGTAGGAAGACTGTCGCATCATCAGGAGCAAGCCTGTAGTAGCGCAGTTCTATTGGTTTGTTTTCCGCCACTCCGTGGTGCCTCCATATCGTTTCCGATATTTATTTGAGGCACCAGTTCGGGAGTTCGGTTAGGGCTTAAACGGCGGGTTGTTCGTCGTCTGATGGAACAGGAACCAAGTCTTACCTGCTTCCTGAAAGCCCTTCGCTGTTTCGCTGTCGATTTTCTGCTGACGAAGCTGTAGCGATTTGTCTCTCGCTGCTAACAAGCCTGTATCAGTGCGGCCCATATCGACGAGCAGTGATGCGCCAGCTAGTAGCTGATCGAAAGCCTGCCCGTCGCGATTGTAAACCTGTCCGCTGGTCGTAGTGAACGTATCCCAGCTAGGAGCCTTGTTTGCGCCCTGTAGGTCAGAGATAGCGTCATAGGTCTGCGGCAAGTTGGCCGCATTATAGCTGGCCCCCACAATCTGCGCATTGCTCCAGATAGGCGTGTTGTAATCGAGGTTGTCGAAAACATTGACGCGCATCTGGCTGTTGATCTTATTCGTGATGCGCTTTTGGTGCGAGGTGATAAGCCAGTCGATGACCGCTTTGACCTTAGGCGAATGGGCGCGCAGCGCATCGTTAAAGCCTAGCTTCTCAGCCGCGTGAAGGGCCGACACCCAGTATCCAATTTGGAAATCGTGCTGGTAAACGCCCCAACCATCGGACGCTACTGCGCCGAAATACTGCGCAGCCACATAAGCGCGGACATTGTAGACTTCTTCTGGATCAGCAGTGTTCATCGATGCTGGCGGGTTAAGGAAGCCGGGATCGCTTGCGTAGAAGCGATCATAGAACGCCTCAAAATCGAACCCGATATAGTCCATCACGTCTGCGCGGCTGTAGAGTCTGCTCGAATTGCTTGACGCAGTTTTCCAAGCCAATGCGGCATGGAAGAACTTCCATGCTGCGCTTCGCTGGCTGAACTCATGTGCCTGATTAAACCCGCTGTTCAAAACCCACGGGGTGTAGAGACGGGCCTGATCCCAGAACTTAACGCCTAGCATTGCGAATTCAGGCGTCTGCCAAAGCAGCGAACCCCAATGCGGGAACTGATGGGCGTGAGCGTCATCAATCATGTTTGTGCCGAAATACGGCTTGTCGGAACTGGAACCAGCAAAGGGGACGCTGACACGAAGCGGGTTCTGCGTCGTAGCCCAGACATAAGATCGACCGCCCTGCGCGTAGTAGGCGCGCTCAGGCGGGGTGCTCTGTTCACCACCCCCGTAATAGTGGTTACGCATGGTAATGTTGCGGCGCATGTTGCCCTTGAAGAGCGGCGTTAGCTTGCCATTCTCGAAACAGTGAAATGGATCGCTGACATATCCGGTCAGGTAGTCGAGCGCGATTTGCTTCATATCCCTGTTGTCGTGTGGGCGCTTCTTGGTCACATCGCGAGCATACTGCGCGACCATTTCAGGCATAATCTGACGGTCATCACGAACACCGCCAGGACCAGTGATTGGGGATCGGGCCATCTGATTGAATGGCGTGTATTTCAACCAAACGCCTGCGTTCGGCACAATGTCATTCTGATTGTAGCCCTGCTTGTAGGGGTTAAGCGTGTTCTGACCTTGCGTGATGATTTCGTTGTAGGTCGTTGGTTCCCACGACATGCTGCGATAGTTACCGAAGCCATTAAGCTGCTCGCCCATACCGATACGCATGTCACCGCCGTTGACGGAAAAGCCGGTCTGCGAAGCAAACGGCACAGCCACATCATAGGTCGGAACGCGGTTCCAGATTTCTTGCTGGGTGTAGGCTGGTGGCTCAGCGTGTGAGCGCCAGATAATGCCTGAACGAACCGTGCCTTTCGGATAGTATCTGTTCGCAGTGGTGATGATCGGGCAACCGCGTCCGTCCAGCGCGCCACTCCACATCGTTGGCGTTGCTGCCGTGTTGAGCGGCTGACCGTCTGGCTGCTCGACGCGGCCCAGCAATGTGCCAGCGTTGTCGTAGATCAGCCACTTGTGCGGCACCATGTAGGAGTTTTTACCTTCTGGATTGCCGAATGGGTTTGCTGGCATTTGCGTGGTGTCCCAATCGTAGCCAAACTGTAGCTGGACGTAGGTTCCCATGCGGATGCCATTACAATAATAGTTGATGCCGCCAATGTTTGGCACTGGTCCCTTTGGCTCGACTTCCGTCCAAGATGCCTGCGCGCCATAAAGAACGGAGTCTTCAAATCGGCAGTTCTGGGCAGTCGGCTTGGTCATGATGAGTTCGTTTGGATGAGGCACACCAGAGCCAGACGACCAATCCTCAAGGACCGCTTTGAAAGCGCGACCAGCCGGGACGATCATGTCGCTAACAACGACTTCCATGTTATAAGGGTTCTGACCAGCAGCCGCGTAGCTGACAGTTACTGGTGCTTGTGCGGACGAGAAGCTGCGAGCATCTACAACCAGATTTTCAAGGTCGGCTGCGCTGATCGTACCGCTGCTGACGGGATCATAGGACTTCTGAATTTCAGGCTTACCGAATGATACACCAACGTATGCTACTTCCAGACCATCTTCACTATTTGAAGTGTTGTTTCCAACAACATTACATTCCAAGTTCATTGCTGGAGTGATACGAGGTTTCACTTCACACGGCTTATCTGCTCCGATTTGGACGCCATCAACGAAAAAGCGCACGACGCCGCCGGTTCCGCCAACATTATCGATATACTGCGCTTCGATAGTTTTCAGGGTTCCACGCGCAAAAGCCGGGTCTTGATCGCTTTCGATTTGTAGCGAACTACCAGCGCCGCGACCGACAAGGCAAACAACTGAGTTGCCGTTCCAGTGCTGCTTGAGCGCGAACTGGCCAGTCATGTATTCATACATACCCGCGAGATAGGGATAGGTATCATTCAAATTCACTAGACCGCGCCACGTTAGCTTGATGTCAGAAGGCGTCTGAGTGATGACTTCGTTTGTGCTGATCTTAAAGTCGAGTGCCAGAGGCTCGGTCGAAAGGTAGATGTGCTTCATCAGCTTGAGACGGCCATTGACCATTTCGCTGTTATCGACCGTTGTGCCGCCAGTGCCGGAATAGATGCGCTTCGCCAGCCCGTTAGTGCCGCTTGCTGCGCTGCCCGAAGGATACCAAGGCGATCCCTGATTTGTGATAGTCCACTGGCTAGCCACAGGCACGCTGATTTCGTTGCGGCGCTCAATGCGCAGCGGGAAGCCCGATGGTGCGGTGAGATTGAAATTGCCGGTGCTGCCCGCGAGATAGATGCCTAGCGAGAAAATCGAACCGGGATCACCGTAAATCGTGCCGGAACCTGATAGATCAAGTTCTTCGTCGCTGCCAGGTGGAGGCGGTAGGGGAGCATCGGTCAGACCGAAATAAACAGCGGTGCCGTTCAACAGCGGCTGCGCCCACATGCCGATGCCAGCACGCGGAGTGTCTTTCGGGATAATTACCATCGCAGACTGAGTGAGGGTTAGCGGCGGCGCGTTGGTAGAGATAGGAACGAGAACGCTGATCCCTGAGCCGCCCGCTGATTGACCAGCATGTTCGGAGAAATTCAGCAAAGCAGGAACGTTCAAGGTGCCGTCGATCCCGTCAGTGCCGTCAGTACCATGTAAGCTGGCAAGCCACTGCGCTTCCGTGCCGACGAAGCCATTCTTCACGGCAATCTCATAAGCGTCGTCGCCACCTTCAACGCCGTTCTCGATGATCTCTGCTGCGAGTTCGATCATCGTGTTTACGTCTTTGTCGAGGCCAGCAACGGTCGCCTGCGTGTGAATGATGCCGTAGTTTACGCCGTTGCCAGTGCCACCGCTAAAGGGGCTGGCTAGCTTCAACTGAATGGAGTTTACAACACCGTCAATTTCGTAGTTTCTGCCATCAACAACAAGGATATCGCCGCGCTGGATGGAACTGTCGAAGTTGGTGCTGTTGCCGATAACGATATCGGAATTGTTCGTGAGATTGATGGTGCCAGTTTTGAACCATGCCATGCGGGGAAGTCTCCTGTTCTAATACAGGAGTATTTATTCAACCCTCGTTGGTGGCCTTATTCGCTGGGCTGATCCTTGGGGTTCGCATCCTTTACGGCTTGAACAACCGCTTTCCATGCGTCGAAACCCTGATGGAACAGAATGTCTAGTTGTTCTTCGACGCTTGGGTATGAGATTTTCCTCGCCATCTGGTATCCCTTCTTAATGTTTACCTTCATGCTGCCTCCGGTCCTGTTTGGACTTCTATAAACTGCTCGATGTAATGAGGGTGGAACAGGAACAGCACCAATGTTTCCGGTGTGTCTGCCTCAAACTCGACCGAACCATCATCGGTATGAACAATGTTCTCACCGAATGTAATTGCGGTTCCAACCGGGAGATTGCCTACTGAGTTGTAGCCGATGACAGGTTCAAGCGGCTGTCGCACTTTGACCTGCATGGTATCAAGATCGAGATAGATCAGGTTCGCGTTTAGGTGTTCGGGCAGTTCAGCAACGATAATGCTATCATCCTGATAGTCGAGCTCGTTCCTCGATACGGACAGGACACGGCCATCCGCTTTGAAGTATGCGTATGCCATTATTTCTTTGCTCCTTTCAGCGTCATCATAATGTCTCGCGCATACTGGATGCGGGAAACAGAGCGCGGTAAGAAGGTGCCAGAGGTCATGCGCGCAATGACACGGACCTGTGTACCAGTAACCTGCGCTTCGATGATTTCGCTAGTGCGGCTGTATGTGTTACCGTTGTCGGTGGTGATACCGATTGTCTTCGTTTCCGGCTCAGAATAGCCGCTGCCAGTATCTACGAGCAGTCGAATGATACAGCTAGCGTCATAGCCCACAGTAGCATCGCGGGTCAGCGTGACAGTGATCGTGCCGTTGCCCGGTGTAACGCCGTCACCAATGGTCATGAACGGGGTAACGAGGAAGTCGATAGTCCCGCCTGCTGGACACAGTGCGTCCTCTGCGGTCATCACCTGATTTGCTGTGATCGCGTTCCCTGCGATCTTGAGCGTATTGACGGACAGGTCATTGATCTGCGCGCCGTCGATTGTGGCCCTCGCAATGATTGCCTGCTTCATGCGAATTTGACCCGCAACAGCTTCAAAGATCATTTCCGTGCCGCCGGGATGCCCGATAGCGAAGCGATCTGCGTTAACCGCAAACTCGAAATTCTGACTGGCATCCGTGTAGAGGCCGTAACCACCGACACGACCCTGATTGTCGATCCTGAGCGTATATTGTCCGCCGAAACCATCAATGGCGCTGCCGTATGTGGACAGCTTCTGTTCCAGCGTGACGCCGCCCTGATCGTTGAGCCTGCTGCTCAGAGTGATAATGTTGTCAGCATTGGTTTTGTCAGCAGCGGCATATGCCAGCTTCACTTCTTCAAGCGCGCTTTCCCAGCCGTTATCATCTTCGCCGTCACCGATCTGCGCGGAGAGAGTGTCGATCCTTCGCGAAAGGGCTTCGCGCTCGTTGGCAATGGTCTCGTTGATAGTCTGCTGCGCGGCAGTGATCGCGCCCGAAATGTCGCTGTTCCAGACTGCGGACTGGTCAGTGATGCGCTTTGCTAGAGCCGTGTCGGCATCGACAAGTGTTTCTATCTTGTCGTTGAACTGGCTCTCATTGTCACCGATGCGGCTTGCTTGCTGATCGAGGCGCAAGGTCAGAGCCTTATCAGCATCGACATAGACTTTGCGCTCTTCGACTAGGACGCCCTCAATGAGCCTGAGAACGTCACCGTCAAAGTTCTCGAATTTCGCACCCATCTGTAGAAGCTGCTGGGACTGCGCGAAATCGACCCCGGCCTGTGTTTCCTGATACAGCCCAAAAACAGCATCGAAGTCATCGAACTTGCTTTCCAGTTCCAGCATCTTGCCGGAAATGAGAGTGCCGTTGTCGATGTCAGTGTAGAGCTTTTCGACGGCCTTCTGAATGCGACGTTCGTTCTGCTTGCCATAGGCATTTGCTAGCTTACCAAAGGCCGTGCTGCGCTGAACGTTGAGTGCCGCAACGCCTTCCAGCTTCTCATTCAGGATCGGTAGCAGCTTGCTTTCGACACTCAGGGTATGAATGCGAATAGTAGCTTCGTTGAGCAAGTCCGTGCCGAAAGCGTCATAGGCCGCATAGGTGATGAAATATTCTGTGTCGGGTGCCAGCGGCAATGTGACCGTTGTATCTGGTCCAAGGTATTTTGATGTGATGGCGCTTTTACGAACAGGAGTCTGCGTATCTGCCCACACGACGAAACCCGCGAAGTCGGTATCCGCTGGTTTCTGGAATGACAAAACTGCCATGTCATAGCCGTGCATGGGGATAACAGCCGGAACCGGTGGAGCCGGATTAAGAGCCGCAATCTCGCGTTCGGCAGACCATTTGCCACCTGCTATCTGAGTAGCAAGATAGACCTTCGGGGAGCGCGTTAGACCAGCAGCAACATTCTCTTCAAAGGTCAGGGCATCCTTGTAGACGCGCATACCGTCAGCATCGACACTCTGGAAAACTGTGTGATTGAGATAATGGACGACTTCACTGTTCACGCATTCGTAGCGCAAACGATACTGCCATTCCTGACCATTGCTTGGATGCTCACGGAACCATGTAACAAGGTCACGACCTGTAAACTCAATTGCCATTAGTCGAACCTCAGGAACTCTGGTGGATACACAACCTCGTCCGATGCGCCATATTCAAACGTGACACGCAGGATCATTGCGGGGCTTGCTTTGCCCAGAGTATTTATTGAGCGGCAGCTAAAGACATGCTCGCCGGGTTCAGCGTTTCGCATGGTCGCGAAGTTGTTCGGACCACGATAAACCTCTTCCCATGTGCTGCTACCGGGACGCCTTACTTCAAGGGAGTAACCCTGTAGCAAGATGCGATAACCCTCAGGCGTTGTCGTATCGATAGCATCCCAAGATACCTCGAAGACATTCTGTGGGCCTAGCTGCTCGTCCGTATAGGAACGAGGAACAGCCTTCAGATTGGTAGGCGTTGGGGTGATGGGATTGAGCGTCGTCCACGGCGAATAGTCGACCGGGACATTATCATCGAAGAAGGCGAACTTGCCCTCATGATGGAGCGTTCCCTTAACGGTGTATCGGCCCTGACCGGCTTCAACAATGTCCTTGATCCTGAACACGCGGGGCTGAACAGCGGCAGAGGAAAACTCCACGATGCCGATAGGGGTGTCAGCTTCAAGGTCGGTCGTATCAACATTGATGATATCGGTGGTGCGGTTGCTGCTCACCATCGTCACAGAGCGCGTATCAAGCCCGTTGCCGACGACCATGTGAGCGCGATAAGCCGTAGCTGCTTTGACCGGGATCGGGTTGTCTAGGCGAAGCTGGGTAGGGCTGATGATCTCAGCGACACGGCCAGTCGGCGTCTTGCCAGAGCGCGTCCAGTCATCGACCTCAATAAGTTGGCCTGGCGCATATCCGGCACCGGCAAGCAGGGTGTCGAATTCAACGGTTGTGTATTCCTTCTGGGCCGCAAAAACGAGGATGCGCGCAAAGTCGTATGCCTCTTGCCTGTTCGTGCATCCGGTCTTGTAAACCGTGCGCGACACGACGCCGTTGTTGGCGATGCCAAGGGCGCGGTTGCGATCAATGCTGGGCTGGTCGCGGTAAACGACGAGCGCTTTGCGGTAATAATCTGCCGGGTCGTCAAACTCGACAATCACCTCATTCAAGCGATCCTGAATGGGTGCGCTGCCATATTTGAATTTGCCGTCTGCGGTCGCGGAGTTGTTGACGTAGTGGTCAACAGCGTCCTGCGGACGATCCTGCATGAGGATGATTTCACTGCCGCTGTGATATGGAAAGGCACGGAATGTCTGGGCAAGATCAATCAAGCCCTGCCAGCCATCCTGCTCGTCAGTGAACTGCTTATTCAGGGTAAAGCGAGTGCGCCCGTTGACCTGCTCGTCGCAGTATTTTGCCGTATTGAGCAGCGCGAACTTATTGAAGAATGTTTCGGGAAAGCCGCAACCCATGCGTGGGTTTGTTGCCATTTCCAGCCAGTGCCATACCGGATTGCTGGTGACGGCATATTTCCATGCACCATTCCAGAAGCCCGCATAGGTCTTCGCAACCGGGTCGTAATTGTCCGGAACGCGGACTTTCTGCCCGCGCACGATGACAGCAATCTCAGGGCTGGAACCTAGATCGAACTGCGCGAGGTCGATCATGGTCGAGAACAGCGCGGTCGGCACTTCGCCGCCGCTACCATCGTAGGCTAGTTCAAGATCAATCGTCTCACTCCAACCATTGAATACGGTATCATTGTTCAGCTTGTCGTCGGTGCTGTCAGGAGTGGTCCTGTAAACACGGAACATCCAAGGATCGCGGTCATTGCCAACGGTCTTTGGTGGAGCAGCAATCGAGTATTCACGGACAAAAGGATCGCTGGACTTTTCGTTGACATACCACTGACCAGCAGGCGTCCAGCTTGTGGCGCTCTGACGCTTTACATCGAAGCCGCCTTGAACTGTTGTCGTGGACTGGTTGCCCTTTTTGCTGGTGCGCAGCAGGGCGTTCATTCGGATGCGCGCTTTTACGCGATTGGGTTCGACGCCATCGACGTTCGGCCCGGTAACCGTGTTGGTGATATAGAACTGACCGCCGCCACCGGCCTGCGTCTGGCGCAATTCGATATTGCTGTCGAAGTTGGACGAAACGCCGGGGGTGATCGGAACAGCCGACTGGCCTTCGACACCGTAGCGCTCGGCCCAACTGATGCCATTGTAATTAAGCTGGCCTGTCCCGCGATCACGCAACGGGACTTCGTTGACTAGAATGTTCTTCTCTTTGTCCTCAATCGTATCACCCACGATGCCGCCGATTTCACCGGCACCGAGCGCAGCAGTCATTCGCAAAGTGGCATCGCTGTAGGTCGTATTGCTGATGGTCTTGCCGCCACCCTTTTTGCCGTCAGCAGCCATTGCCGTTTTGAGAGCATCGGTTGCACGGAATACGCCAGTGCCGCCGAACTTGGCCTCCCATGCAGATTGCGGGGAGTTCATCGGACTGGAATAATCTACGTCTGCCTCAAGAATGTTCGATCCACACAGGACGCGATCACCAGCGATGTAGGAAAGCACGGAGCCTTCTGTCTGGGTGTTTAGGCCATTCTCATACAGAGCCGACTTGCGCTTATCGTTCTTGGTCTGCGCTGCTGGCATGAGCAGGTTGAGCAGCATATTGACCGCAATACCAACCGCCGTGCTGATAAGCGCGGTGATGAGCATTGCCGTTGTGATTTCATGACCACCAGCATGGGGACCGATATGCAGGGTCGTGCCAGCGGGCAGCGTCCAGCTTTCCTGAACTTGCTGCCCGGTCAGACTTGTCGAGTTCTTCCACGATTTGCCGATGCGAAACTCAGCGGGAGTGGTTTCGATCATGCGTCGGATAGGAAGTAGCTGTTCTAGTGCCGCTACAGCTTCCCTTGCATTTGATGCGTAGATATTAATCCCACGCTTATAGCCCGTTGGTGCTTTGTCTTTGTAAGCACCGTGAAGCATGACTCTTATGGTCATTTCAGCCTCCAGAATTGCATTGCGTATTTTTCGATTGTTCGTTCTTCAAGCAGTGGTGTCCATTCCTCAGAATGGCGTCGGGAAAGCTGATGAAGGTATTTGCCTTCGCCCAAATAGATCGCGCAGTGGTTCGCGATTGGGCTGTCCCAGAACATTATTGCTAGGTCGCCGGGCTGACGATCGTTCCTATCAACCGGCTTGAAACCCAAGCGTGGCGGCCAATATCGAAACGGATCTTGCCCACGCGCATGAGCATGGTGCGAGCCGGGTTCCCTGACACGCGGGATGCTATCTAAGATGCGCGCAGATGCCCTGTAATAGTCCGCACAGAGCGTCCAGCAGTCACGCACACCCCAGAGGTATGTGCGCCCTAGCAGGGGTTCTACGGGCTTCTCTGGACCCCATATTTCTGGGTAACTGACATCGGTAACGCCTGCCAGATTGGCATGAACAGCAACGATGCCCCATGTCCATCCGGTGGCAATCTGCTGCTCTGTGTCCCGGTCGCTTGGTTCGGCCGATCCGTTGGGATGGCTATGCAGGAATAGAGCTGGTCGCTTCGATAGCAGGCGAGCATTATCCTTATGGGAAATGCCAAAGCCATGCGTGGGAATAGGATCGACGTTTTCGAGTTCAGCCCAAGTGCCATCGGACCAGATCGCAACGATAGCCTCTTTCGGCCATGCGCGAATGAATGCAGGTTTGATTGTCTGCCAGAGACTATCGGATAGGACTTCCATCCGATACTTATCAGAGTCCACTTTGTGAACTGTTTGCTGAACGGACTAGGTCCAGCAAACAGCGTCACATCAATTCATCTGCAATTAATTCTTCCGACGACATGCCCACACGAGTTTTGACGCACCAGTGAAGCAGGGACCAAGGGATAACAGAATTGCAGGGGTTAGGGTTAGAATCGTAAGTAAAGTCATATTTCTCCATCATCGACTGCCGAATAGGTGGCAGACGAAACGGCAGTGACACGAATCGCGACCGGACGCAAGTGCTTCTGCGTGTGGTTACTTTCGGTTCACTTAATGCTAGTCTTACTTGTCTTAGTGTTCTTATCACTAACACTTCTTACCTTAGTAGATTGCTTCCTAAACCGGGGTAGTGTTCACGGGTCATCTTAAAGCCGGGGAATTTGGCTCGCTTAAAGTCAGCATGGGTAGCGAGGGTCAGGGTTAAGACCTGGCCGTCGCTCGCGACGCTATCAAGGAGGTAGCGTTCCGTCTGGAATGCAGCTTGCGGGTTATCGGCAATAACGTCTTCCGCTAGGGCTAGATAGCGCGTTACAGGGGCGCCGGGTGCATCGTCGTACTGCGCGAGCGTTACGGCCAAGGCCGATCCAAAGTCGGGCATTCCGATAGTCGGCTGAACCAAGTTCTCGCCACCACGCTGCCAGCCTGAGGTTACGAACGCATACGGCGTCCAATGCACACCGTTGAAAATGATCGTGCCAGTTTCCGGCGTTTCAGTCTGATAGCTGGACGTATTAACGAAGCGATAAACAGCATCACCAAAAGCGGTCAGGTCGAGCGAATAAAACTCAATGAGACGATCAAACGTGGATTTGTTGAGGTTAGCCATTAGACCACCTCAACAGCCAGAGTGACCGTGACACGAAGCGAACCATATGTCTCGCCCATACCGAACGAGGACGTTGGCCTGATCTTTAATGCGCCACGAATGTTGCAGGTATAGTCATACACTCGGTTGAAGTGTCCTGCTTTCAATTCGTCTAAGAACGCTTTGGCTTCTGGCTTCAACATCGAAAAGGTTAGAGTCGCTGTCTCGGTCCATGGTCGCCAACCGATGGTGCCGCTCATGTTGTACGAGCCTGATTGCATAGTCTGCTTAATCGGAGTGATGCTCCAATCAATGGGAACGAGTAGTCGATTTTGATACGGTAGCGCGGGCATTTTTACCTCTTTTTTGCTAGTCGTGCGTCGATGTCAGCCATTAAGCTGCGCTTGTAGGCAGCCATCTGCGCGGCAATCTGAGACTGTGTGTCAGCCCCTGCGCCGCCCTGAATGACGATGTGCGTGTCACCGATTGAAATGCTGGAACCGCCACCGGCACCGATGGCCCTGCGAGCAGTCTTGTTGTTGATGATGGTTCCGGCAGCGCCGAACTTCATCAGTTCAGGTCCACGCTCGCCGACCAGATATGTTTTGCCAGCAGCGACTGAACCACCCGATGCGCGAGCGCCAGCAACGCCACTGGAGCCGCCTAGCGCACCAGAAATAACGCTGGTCAACAATCCGCCAATTCCGCCTTTGCCACCCAGCTTCTCACCGAGAATGACGGCCTTTGCGATTGCTTCCAGCAGTCCACGCAGAACGCCGCTGATGAATGTCTTGAACGCCTGCTTCGGGCCGTCCCACATTGCAGTCAAAAAGTTAGCCAGCGAAGAAGCTGCCTGTGCCTGACGATCCATTGCAACGCCCTGTTCTAGCTGCTTGGCTAGATTCTGCTCGTTGAGGATCAGCTCTGCGCGCTTGGCCTCTGTGACGCCTTCAAGCAGTCGGATGCGCTCGATATTGGCATCACGTTCGCGCTGGATTTGCAGAACGCGGCGTTCGTCTTCTGCCTTGTCGGAATTGGTGCGCGCCCTGTTATCGACCTCAATGTCTTCCTTGCGCTGGGTCTGGTCGCGTTCAATTTCCTTGACGGCTTGCGCGGCCTCCTTGGCCTTTGCCTTGCGATACCAAGCAGCGGTTTCAGCATCTAGCTTCTTGGTCAGAGCATCAGAATATGTGAGGTCAACATTCAAGCCAGCACGACGACGGGCCTCAACCAATGCAAGCTGCTCTTGCGAGTAAGTGAGTTCGCGGACTTTATCATTAAAGTCCTTGATTATATCATCGACCTTTTTTAGCTGCTCACCATCGCGCAGGGTTTTGAACAGATTCCTGATTGCATCAGCTTTTGCATTGACTTGTTTAATGTCACGACCAAGGCCAGCACGTTCCAACTCATCAGCAAGAGCCTTTTGCTCCTGAGTTAGCGTCAAATCCTTGATACGGTTGTTTAAGTCGGTGACTGCATCGGCATACTTCTTCTCGGCCTTTGCGGCATCGTCAGCAGCCTTCTTCTTTTTGTCGTCCTTCTTGCCGTCACCAGCAGGCTTCTGAGCAGGAGGCGTTTTGGCGTTTGCCTTTTCCTCTGCCTTCTCTTCGGCCTTGGCCTTTGCCTTACGGTCTTTCGCGATCTTGTCGGCGCGAGTGACCAGCTTGTTCAGGCCGGTTTCAATCGGCTTAGTGAATGCAGATGCATAGGCGCTGCCCATTTGTCCGCCCAGAGCAACAGCACCACCACCAGCAAGTCTGCCAAGCGATACATTCTCAAGCTGGCCGAAAGCAGCACCAAGGCTGTTCGCGAACGAGAGAACGCGATTAACGCCCTGAATGGTCTTGTTGATGAAGCCTTCGACAATGGCTGTTGCGCCGTTGAATGCGTTGACGAAGATCGTGGACAACGCCTTTGGCAAGCCGGTGAACAGCGCGATCATCACGTTGTAGGTGCCGCGCCAGTGGCCCAGCATCGCGTCGAGCGTGCGAGCGACCAGACGAGCCATGCCCAGCAGCGAGAAGTCGATGCCGTCGAAGAACTTTCCGGCCATGTCCATCATGCCGCCGAAGGTGTCAGCGAACCAATCACCGACACTGCCGAACACATCGCGCGCCATATCGCCCAGGCCGCTGAATGTTTCGGTGAACCAGCTACCGACGCCGGATGCGAAGTCCCTGACTACCGCGAAGGCTTCCGACGCAGTTTCAGAAATCATCTCGAAAGCTGCGCGGCCTACATCGCCGATGCTGGCAATGGAGCCGCCACCGATGCCGATTGCGTCACGGAACTCATAAAGCAGGGCAATGGTCGCCGTGAGCGCAACAGCGATGAAGCCAATGGGATTTGCAGCAATAGCAGTGGTCAGGCCCATAACGGCGCGCTGACATGCCTTCATGCCTGCGCTGAACAGGCTCGATGCGACACCGGATGCACCAAGCGCGGTTTCAAGCGCTACGATGCCCCTCACGGTCGTCATGATCCATGTAACGGCAGCAGCGGCTTTGAATGCGAGGAACGAGGCTGCGGCAGCTTTCGCCACGCTAACAAGCCCGGTCATATTGTTCAGTAGGAACGATAGGGCAGCGCCACCGACTTGCTGAATGGTCGTCAGGATCGGCAGTAGCCCATTAAAGACCTCGCGCATGGAAGCGCCGATCTGCGCGAATGTCGGCTGTAGCGACGATCCAAATGTTTGTACCTTCGCGACCACAACCGCGAGGCTGTCAGCAATGCCAAAGCCCTTTGCGAACTGGCCTGCCAGTAGGGTGAACGTATTGCCAGCAGCGGTCCTGATGTCCGCGAAGCTGACCGGGATTTTACCAAATTCCTTTTCGATCCCGGCGACCAGCTTAGGGTCTGTCAGTGCTTTTGCGATAACGGCAGCGGTGATTTTGCCATCGCTTGCCAGCTTTTTCAGTTCGCCGCGGGGCTTGCCGATCGCGTCGGCAAACAATTCCATCAAGCGAGGCGCGTTCTCATTGATGGACGAGAATTCGTCACCGGCCAGCTTACCGGCGGCCATTGCCTGCGAAAGCTGTAGAATGGCGCTCGATGCCTGAGCGGCACCGGCACCACCGATCTTGAGGGCCATGCCTACGGTCTGGGTAGCGGCTGCAACTTGCTGCTGGCTTAGGCCGAGCGTCGTCGCGTTGCGCGCCATCGTGGCATAGAGGTCAGAAACCGAACCCAAGTCCGAACGACTGGTGTTCGCAATGGCTACAACGTCCTTCTGAGCCTGCGCGTAACTGCCGAATTTGGCGGTAGCGAGATTCAGCTTGGCTTCGATTGATCCAGCTTTGTCGCTGAAATCCGTGAAGCTACGGCCAAGGTCTTTCAGGCCATTGATTGCGCTCTGAAAGCCCAGAGCGCCGAGCGTTCCCGCGAAGCTGCCAAGTGCAACTGAAGATCGAGATATTGGGGCAGGGATGCTTTCGACGGCTGCGCGCATTTCGCGGGTTGCGCGTTCAGTCTCCGCACTGGCCTGACGCATCTGGCGAACAAGCTGATCGAGTCCGGGCATCTCAACGCGAGTGCTGCCCATGCGTCCAAAGCTGCTCTGAATTGAGGAACTAGCGTCGTTTGCCGCTGTCCTCGTAGTCTTGAGAAGGTCGCGAAGCTGGCGCAGACCTGTAAATGCTTGTGCGCCGTCGAATTTAGCCGAATAAGATAGTGTTTCGCTCATGCGATAGGCGCCTCCATTGTTCGCGAGTATTTATTGGGAGGCTCATCGACCGCGTGCGGCACGGATTTGACGAATTGCTTCTTCCGCCGAAACAGGTTCAGTCGGCTGCTGATCGTCGTCTTCGTCGTGCTGGCTTTGCCAAGCAATTACCGCCAACAGGTATTCAGGCCATGTCATTGCCCAAATCTCTGATGGCGGCACTTGGTGATTGAATAAGTTCGTAAAAGCTATCTCGTGAGAGAACTTGAGCTTACTTACTTTTTTTGGGTGTCTTCCTTGGGAGGCTCGATTGCTGCCGCAAGGTCTTTGCCGGTCATCTGGCTAAAGCAGGTCAGGAGCGCTTCATTGAACTCGGCTTTCTCAAAGTCGCCGAAGTTGCCGAAGAAGAAGGAGAAAATGGCATCGCGATCATAGTCGGTGCCATGCTGTAGGTGAAAAAACAGTTCAGTCAGTCGAAGCGGATGATCGACCGTTGTCATGTATTCCAGTGCATCTTCGCCAGTCGCCTTGGTCAGGTTCTGTAAGTTCTCAAGGCTTGACTGTAGCTTGATGCTGTTTCCTTCCCAGAGGAATACGCCAGTGCCGAGACGGGATTTGTTCTGTGCCATTTTATGTTTTCCTTTATAGGCTATGTGAGCGAGCTTTCACCCGCTCACATATTTATCGTTACGGGGTGACGGTTTCAGTGATCGCTTCACCAGTCTCAAGGTCATACTCGGTCACAGGACCGGCGTTCTTGAGAGTGTAGGACACTTCAAACACGCTCGTTGCCGCAGCGCCTGCTTCAACGCTGTTGATGATGAACTGACCCGAATAGAGCAGCTTATCACCGTTGCGGACCTGATAAGGCCAAGCCTTATTCTTTGCCCTCTGCAACAGTGGTGTAGAAGCATCAGTGAAAGCGTGATTGACGGTGAAGCTGAACTCGTAGCTTTCAGTGCCTTCCGTGGTGATCTTGCCACCTTCTTTGGTGTCGATTTCCTGAGTGTCGGACGACCAAGCCATGCTTAGTTCGTTTTCGTTCACGACCTTTTCAAAGTCTGCGGTTGCAGAAGCTGCCGCCGTCTTGCCGATGTAGGCACGAACGTTCTTGTTTAGGATTTGCTTTACAGTAGCCATGTTTGGCTTACCTCCGTTATTGGTTGTATACAACAGAGGTATTTAGCGGCTAATTAGTCAATCAGCGCTGCTGGGATATAGGTGCAAGGGATGATCCAGCGATTGCGGGATTTCTCCGGTTCTGGTCGTGGCAGAAGTCCGAGGGTAACGATTGCAGCACTCTGCTTAATCGCGTTGAGAATGTTTTGCGCGTAGTCGAACTGGACAATGCTCAGGTCGGTAGTGACATAACAAATGTTGAACCTGTGACTGTCCTGCTTGTCATCTGTGAATGTCATGCCGTCGATGTAGATGGCTGGTAGCTTGCTTGGGATGCCATAATTGACATCGCCGACATTCAGGGTCGCAAGGCTTGCATCAGCAGCTACGAGGGCGCGGATATGGTCGACTAGGAGTTGAATGCTCATCGCATGGCCTTCCTGAGCGCCTTGTTTACGCGCTCATATAGTTTGTGGATCGTTGCGCCCCATGCGACGTCCATAAATGGGTTCGCAGGCATGGTGCTGGTTCCCTCTTGCACATATCGGGCATGGGGAGCCGTTGCGAAAACCTCGACACCGGATGGCGTAACGCGACCGTCAATGCTGTCCCTGAGTTCCCCGCTGAGAACCGGCGCGATCTGCTTTGCGTATGGCTTAAAGTCCTGCTCCAGCCACGCCTTAGCGGCGTCCTGCGGGGCATTTTCCATCTTCATCAGCACTGCGTCGAGGTGATTGATTGCCTCGTCAAAGCCCTTAACGCTCATGCAGCACCACCCTTTGCATGAGATGTTCGTCGCCAACGCCTTTCTGCACACTGCTAACAATGTCGTATGTGACGCCCTTGAGCAGCAATTCGGCCCCTTCGACAGGGAACGAGGTTGCCGTCATGACGGCTTCGCACTTCGCTGGCTCTTCAAGTTCAGCCGTGCGGGTGATGATCCTGACACGGACTGGTGCCGTCTGATCGGTGCCACCAGAAACGTCAGTCTTTTTGGTAACGAGTCCCTGAGTTGTAACCTTGTCGAGTAAGCGGGCAACGCTAGCCTTCTTCGCTTTTAGGTCCATTAGCGCACCACCTTAATGACGCTGATGCCCTTGCCGGTGGATGGCGTCTTAGTGACTGGTGCAAGCAATGCCGTGATAAGAGGGAAGGGGTCAGCAGCCGCAACATTATCGAAATAGGTAGTCTCTTCCGACAAAACGCCGTCGAGGCTTTCCTTGTATGTCTTGATGCCAGAAGCGCTGTTCTTTTCTGCGAGACTGTCGATCTCAGGTGCAAGCCTGATAGTCGCCTCACGAACTAAGTCAGCGGTATCGTCAGTGATAATCAGACGATATGTTGCGCGGATGAAGTCAGAGGCACGATACAGCGCAGCCAGCTTTTCAGCATCAGTGCCGAAATACTGCCAATCCTCATTGCCCCTGAGTGTGTGATAGGCGTCTGCCTCTGATACTGTAATTTCCATACAGCTATTTATTCAGCCCACAAGAAAGCCCCGCTGTTTCCAGCGAGGCTCCTTGTTCTGTGGACCGGCTCTTAGGCGTTGGTCTTCAGGATTGCGATTGGGACGTTCTTGCGCTCGAAAACGCGGGTAAACGCGCCAGCAGCCGAATACTGAGCCAGCGAAGGCGACTTCGCAGGAGAAGTGATTGCAGCGGCACAGGTGAAGCCCTGTGGGTGGATCAGAAGCTGCTTACGGGTAATCAGCTTTTCTTCACCAGCGTTGTTACCGCTGTGGTCGTCGTAAACGACGGTGGTGCCGCGACCGAAAGCAGCTTCGCCGTATGCGAATGCGCCCTGACCTAGAATGTAGGTCGTGAAGGTCTTACGGTTGGTTCCCTGAACCACTAGGCCAGTGTCGTCGATAACGACGCGCTTGCGGTAGTAAGTGGTGAACGGCTGGGTTTCCGAAGGAGCCTGGAACGCATGTGGTTCCAGCTTCATCAGGTTAGTGAAAACCTGCGAGTGCATTACGATAACGCCCAGCTTGTCTGCGCTGTCGCCCATTGTCTGGCAAGCATCAAGGATAGTGTTGATGGTAACCGACTGAGCAGCAGTAGCGGTGCCGGTTGCGTCGGTTGCGACGTTCACAACCATGTCGCCGCCGTTGTTGGCAACGTTCGCGACTTCGATGCCCTTCAGCTTCGCCAGCACGTTCTGCTGAATGTCCTGCGTCCAGTAGGTAGCAGCGATGTTCGCGATGTATGCAGGAACGTCTTCACCGATAACGGCGGAAGTTAGTTCCATTGCGGACCATGCCTTAGCGCGGTAATCCTTCTGAGCGACCTGAGCAGCGGCGGTTACAGCGGCTGTGCCACCCTTAACTGCGCTGTCGTCGTTCATCAGGTCCGACTCAACCCATGCAAACGGATTGAAGTGAGGCAGAGTAACAACGGTGCTTTCGCTTGCAGCGAGAGCGTCGAAATTCGATGCGCCGACGAGAACTGCCGAGTTGAGAAGTGCCGACTTTAGCGTAGTCTGCTGACGAGTGTAGCGGTCGAATACTTCTGGAACGACCACGTTCGATAGTGCTGTGGATGCCATGTTTGGCTTGCCCTCCAACTTTGATGTTGTTGATCCAAGCAACATCAATCAGTTGCCGGGACACCCTTTTTTGAATGTCCCGTTATTTAGTTAGGAGAGTTATCTGGTAGCGCAGACATGGTAAGACTGAGTGTAGACAATGCTACACTCAGTTACCTTTTAGCCGTTGATGAAGCCGTTGCCAGTTGCGGTTGCCCAAGCCTTAGCTTGTTCAGGATTGGTCTGTAGCATCGTCTGATATTCGCCAAGCGCAAACGGCTTGTTGGAATAATCGACTGCCTTAGCACCATTGTTGCCAACTGCATCTGCACCTGAATTGTCAGCAGCGCGGACATAATGCGCGCCATCCTTTGCAAAGTAGCTCTTTGCGAAGTCCGCAACAGACTTACCGCCGATAGTGTCAGCGTCCTTGTCCAGCTTGCGATATAGGATTGCTTCAACGGCATCGACATGCTTGCCGTCAACATTACCGGATGCAATGGCAGCGGAAATAGCGTGGTCAACGCGAGTGGAATGCAGATCGGTCTTGATCTGGTCGCGTTCGGCCCTGAGGCTATCGCGTTCTGCGATGAGCGCCGAATGTTCCAGCTTTAGGGTAGCAAGTTCGTCACCAGCAGCCGCGTTCTTTGCTGCATCGCCGACCTTCTTTTCGGCAGCGTCAGCGCGCGACTTTTCGGTCTTTTCGCGGTCGATGAGTTCGGAGTTTTTTGTCTCTAAGCGAGAAATAGAGTCAAGCGCCTTTGCAAGGTCAGCCTGTAGCTCTTCAATAGTCTTGGTAGTCATGTAAACCTCTGGCCGGGAGCCAATTAAGGGGTGCAGCGGGACTGCGACTTGCACCGGCGGGACCAGTGCCACCTATTTAGTGGAAGGCTGGCAAAGCTCTGCTTGCCTGCTATGGTGCTTTCCATAACGGGGGTGGAATGAACGTGAACTTCAGCTTCAATGGTGCGCCCGATCAGGGCTTGGACTGGCTGCAATTCGCCTCGTCGGTCATCGGGTCCATTGCTTGGCCCGGTATTCTGCTCGCCGTCATCCTGATTTTCAGAAAGCCGCTGACTGAACTCATCAACTCGATTGAAGAAGCCCGATATGGCGATACGAGCGTAAAAGTCAGTCGGAAGATCGACCAAGCCGAGAAGACCAGCGAGAACTTTATTGACCCTGCAACAATCGAGGGGATGGCACCGGAGCCAGAACCAATTGGCACTCGGTTCGATCAGTTGATGGAGATTTCACCAAGCGCGGCAATTCTGGATTCTTGGATACACGTAGAGGATGCTCTACGCGAGGTGACGCATAAGTTCTCGACCATGGGAACTATGCCTTCAAGAAACGGCAGCACGGCAATGATCCGGTTCCTCACTTCCGCCAACATTATCAAGCCAGAGGTTGGGAAATGGTTGGACGAAATGCGGCAGGTCCGAAACGCTGCCGCACATGCCCAAGACGTTAGCCCAGCGGACGCGCTTCGTTTTCAGGAGTTGTCGCAGAAGGTGCTACGGATTCTGCGCCAACTGTAGCAATCGGTCGAGGACCGTCAGCTTTCAGGCGGCTTTGCTCTTCATCAAGCGTCAGCGTCTCATTGTGAACGCCACGATCGCGCAGCGTGTAGAAAAAGCTCTCGAATGACATGCCACCACCCTGATAAACGGTAAAGAGCGCGGAAATCTCGCTCGCGTCCATCTTGGTAGGCAGATAATCCGTGTTTAGCTGATAGCTAACTGCGCTTCCATCGGTCCAAAGCGCGACCAGCTTCAAAGCCTGAGTTATCTTGGCCGAAACATGGTTGGCAATGGAGGCCAGGACGGAGTTTTCCGCACCCTGACGCAATGCCTCTGTCTCAGCAGCTTCCGGCGCGGGCTTAACGCGGGCCAGAATACGAGACGCAACAACTGCCAGCTTGTCTTCGGTGCGGTCAAGCTGCCTTTCGAGCGAAGGGATGCCATCGCCTGATGGCGCAATCCACTTCATGTCGGCTTCCCAATCCTCCACGGCTAGGATTGCACCGGGGCTGATTGTTACCTTGTCGATTTCGCCCTTCTGTAAGCCTTTGGCGAAAAGCATTGGCGTGGAAATGAACATATGACAGGAAGTTAGCAGTCCTTGCATACGGTAATGGTCAAGGTTTAGCTGAACCACATGATCCATGATCGAGGGTTGCGGCTTTATGTTGTCATCTTCGCTAAGAAGCACGAACGGGATTTCGCGTAGCGGCTGGCCGCTGCGGCGAGGCACGATAGCAGGCTCAGGAACCCATGTGCTGCCGACTTTGCGATGGATCGTGACGGAATAGACGCCGCCGACGAGCTGCAATTCGCGCACTGTCTCTTCGTCGTCCAGCAGTCGAACGTAGATTACAGCCCTGCGGACCCCTACGACGCCCTGTCGCACTTCCAAGATGGAATGCGCGGGATATTGCAGCACATAGGGACGAATGCCCTCAGCAAGCGCTTCGCCGGCACTGGATGCCGTGCCTGACGGATGATCGACAAGCAGGCCGTGATAAGCAGCCGTTAGATAACCACGACAAACCTCTTTAGCGAGATCGTTGACGCTTTTGCCGTCGCGGGTGATTATGCCCTTTAGGCTACTTTCGATGACACCAGTGTTCTCCAACACCGGGTTGCGACGAAACATCAGGCCTAGCAGGCCGGTCAATGTTCGGTTGGCTGCTGGGTAGAAGGAAACATGATCCTTGAAGGACTTATATTCTGGATCGGTTTGCTCGATATAAGCCTTCGGGAGATACTTCGTCCCCCTTGCTTTGACCGGGTAGTGTCCGCCAACTACATCAGCGTTGATGTCCCAGCGCTCATGTTCGCAAGCAATGTCAGAATGTGGTTTATTGATTTCCATGGAGCGCCTCGCTGTAATTCAGCGATATTTAGCTATCCCATGGAGTTACTGCCTCAATTGGCAGCATTGCTCGAAAGAACGATCTCTTCAATAGACTGAATTGCCAACTGCTGAATAGTAGAGCTACGATCTTGCGCTAGATAGCCCATGCCAGCGTCTAACGCATAGAGGCTCTCTCTATTTTTCGGATCAGTAATCACTGAGAAGTATTGGTTTATAGGCATCCCAGAGCCGTTTGTGACGCTTCTATCCACATATGCGGCAGCATAGTTAAATGCTGAACAAAAGTCGAAATCTCGCCATTTTCCCGACTGAAGTGCAGCCGCATGACATTTTCGACTGTATGCTTCTGCACCAACCATGCCGCTTGATTTTAAAATGCGGTCAAATTCTTTTGCAGCTTTAAGTATATTTCTTTCATCAACATTGTCTTGACTGGCGCTATCGTTGCTGGGCGCAGATTGTGTGATATTCTCTGACCCGTCAAACGGTTCGCTTGCAGTCGTGAGATTAGCTTCATTCGAGGCTTCGGATGACGTCTGCGAAGCGGCATGTTCCGAATTTCCATCGTTTGATTTGTCGGTCGAAACGGCGACAGCGTAAATGCAGGCCAGCACGATCGCGACGCACAGGATCCCCACACTCTTATCAATCCGGGTTGATTGTGGACGCTGGGTAGCTTTTGCCTGCTGTGCAGGCTTGGGAGGCTTTGGCGTGGGTTTTGGCTGCTCGGTTCGAGCATCAGGCTTCTTTGGTTCAGCTTTCGCGCTACCACGCTGTGACGAATTACGAGCTGTCCTACGAGCGTCATATTCCGCTCGCCTTTCGGCGTTGCCAATGACGTGAAATGCCTCGTTGATTTCTGCGGCACGGGCGGTCGCATTTGAGCTTTTATTGGTATCCGGGTGATATTTGAGCATCAACGCTTTGAACGCTGCTCGTATCACGACCTCATCGGACAAAGGTGAAACGCCCAGAATTTCGTAATAGTCTTTCATCGATCCCCCACGTTTGGACCGCATACGGGATAGGTGGTAAGGGGCAAGTTAATTCCGCCACATACCACCGCTGCGCTTCACGGTCAGGCTGCCACCGCCACCACTCAGCTTCATCAATTCCGTTAGACCCCAGACAAGTGCATCCATGCGGTCAGGGGATTTCTTTGTTTCCGGCTTGTAGTCACACATTTGGCCTTCAAGTTCTTTGAAGCTATCTGTGTGGAAGACCTGTCCCTTCAAATAAAGCATCTGGACAGGTTCAGCGCGCAGGATTTTGCCGCGTGTCGCATTGACCATCTTGACCGGGATATTGCGGCGATGGGTACGAATGGTGTGTTCGACCATTTCGCCGCCGTAGTTCTTTTCCGCGACAACAAGGTCAGCATCCCACTTGTCATACATTTTGGATACTTCTGCTGCCCACTTCTCAGGCGTTCCCTTGATCGAAGCATCCTCAAGAACGTAGGCATGATTGTCCCAGCCCAACCCGACAACCACGATGCCGGTGTAGTCGCTGTTATTGCCCGATGAACCAGCAGGATCGACCGCGACGATGATGCGGACAAGGAAGTCCTTATTGACCTCTTTGTATTTGAACATGCTCTTGCGGAAGAGCGCATTAGGGTTGTCGTCGCGCCACTGACCAATGAGGAAGCGGCTTTCCATGTTGGGGGAGCCGTCATAACGCTCTGCTAGGTCTTCAAGGTAGCTCTCTTCCAGATTACCGGCGTTTTCCTGAGCCGGGAGAAACAGGCTCTTCCACTTGGGCTTGGCCTTATCGGTGAAAGGCTTGCCCGATGTGGGATGCACGTTGTCGATGAATGTGCGGTGTTCCCAATCTGACTTTAGATCAGGATTGCAATCAAACAGCATCAAGGCGCGGCTCATGACCGGCGAACCATCTGGATAGAAAACGGGCTTGCCGTTCCTGACCATCTGCGCACTGTCGGCCATACGAGACGCAAGCTGCTGGACTATCTCGTAGTCATCAATCTCGTTACATTCGTTGATCCACGCGGTAGCGTATTGCGCACCGAGAACCTTGTCGATGCGAGTAGGATCAAGCCCCTCAAAGAATATCTTGGACCCGTTGTGAAACTCAACGACATTATCGGCTTTGGCGATGCGGCTAACAAGGTCACGCTGCCAAGTCGGATACAGCATGTCCATAATTTCGGGGAACGTGCCGTGGAACAGGTGACTGTGACAGCTACGCAGCGTCTTACGAAAGATCGCATGTTTGGTGCCGGGATACGCAATCGCACGATTGACGATGATAGAAGTCAGGATAGCGGACTTGCCTGAACGCGAAGGCCCAAAGGCAAGCAAGTTCTTCACATGCGGGTCATTCCACGCAATGTTTGTGAGCTTTAGCTGGGATGGGTTGATATTGAATGTCTTTGCCATCGACTAATTAGCCAAAGGCAAGATATTCCGTGCTGTGGTGTCACTCTTTGGTTGGAATATAGACTCAAAGACAGCATAAGCTACGAGAAGGAGACGTAGCTATGTGGAGCAATTTCAAGCCTTGGTCGTATGCAGAAGTAGCAGTGATCTTTGCGGTCGCTGTTTGCGCGGTTCTCTCAACCGGCGCTTAAACGACAGGCAGCAAAAAGCCCCGGAGTGATCCGGGGCTTTCGTGGCGATTCATCTGCTTAACTGGTAATGCTCCCTTACGGCTTGCTGCCCAGCGTTCACATCATTCCGGCCCTATAGAATTCTACGGGAGGAACCCTGATGATGCAGCAGAAGCCTGAGCGATCCCGCGACAAACGGACCAAAGGAGTTTTGCAGCAGCCTTCTTGCCCGATATTTAGTCATACTCGCCGTTGAGGATTTTCCCGACGGTGGACTGCGCGATGCCTAGCTGCTTGGCTATCTTATCCTGAGATAGCGCAGCGCTCGACGCCTTCACGATATCCACCATTTCCATCGTCACACGACGACGCGGACTGCGCGTGTGAGCAACAGGCTTCTTGCGGGGCTTCGGTGGTGTAGCGGGCTTCTCAGGGCGCTTCTTTTTGGTCACGACCCGAACAGGCTTGCCGACTTTCTCGCCACGCTGATGCGCTCGCAACTGGTCTAGGCCGACAAGCTCAACATGCTCGCTGTAAGGCTCAGATAGCGCTTGGTCGTGGAAGGCTTGGTATGTGGGGAATTCTTCGGTCATGCAGTAACTTATCTGATGACCATTCCGGCAACCCGGATGGCTGACGAACTCAGTTTTTGGAAGTGAGTCTATATTTTTGAGCAGGGTGTCTGCGCTATCGGGTCACGATTGGAAATCTGAATACCCTAAGTATAATTCCGCGCATCCACAGCCCGCACAGGAAAGAGGGGTATACCCCGACCTTGGTTCACCATACCATACGCATGACCATAATCTAACACTATAGCCGATGACTGAAATCGCAACCAAAGAGTGACAAAAGAAATATCTTTTTATCTTTGCGACGAACCGTTGTGGAGAGTAGCAGTCTGGGAGCGGTATCTACCTGCTCGCATTACTACAATATCAACAATAGCATCGTATTACCAAATAGCGACATATCTTTGATGTTGACAAAATATATCTAGTGGTGAGCAACAGTCGAAAAGGTATGGTTTTCGTATATTATCCCTACCTCCAATGAGTGGTTGATTTGACATGCAGTGATGTTATGTAGAGTAGGCTAAAGTGTAGGCATTTTTCCTAGCGCGAAAAGCGACTTGGCATCACTCTTTGGTTGATTAGGCTATAGGCTCTGCTACTGTTAAGTTGCAGGAGTACGACACCCATGAATGTCGTAGAATGTGGGTTGAACAGTCTGGTATTGTTCCTGCTTTGCACTCGCAAAAGTAGAAATCTGTAGATTGCAGCGAAATAGTCTGAGCAACTATATTACTCTTGCTCTCGCATACGACTTTGCGATTATTGCTCACTATCTAAGAACCATTCGCAGATAAGGAAATCTGTAGATTGTGGCCCAAACAGCCCAGATAGCTGCGGTCCCCGTAGATGCCCTGTAAAGCCCTCTAAGCACCGAGAGCTACCCGACTAGCGTAGGGTGCAGGAATTGTTCTCATAGACGCTCTACGGGCATCGCAGAACAAGATAGCCCGATAGGATCGGGGGTGATGATCTATCGGGCTATCGGGCAAAGCGACCGTTGCTTGCAAACTGCTTTAATGCCGCACACCATAGGATGCGACTGAAAAACGACTTGATACAAGAAAACCCCTCCAACGAATTAGAGGGGCTTCTTATTAGCGGTGATTTGAAAAACATTCTTCAAAAGTGCCTTCTACTTATTCCTCTTCGTCAGGGTCGGACTGGTCCTCAATGATCGTGCCGGGAATAGAACCGAATGACCAATCTGGCATGGCTACTGGCTGCACGGTGACATTGTGGTCAACCGACGAACTGTCCGCATACGCCTTACGGTTCGATCGAGCAGCAATCCACTTGATGTTGTCGGATAGCAACTTCTTCATCGCATCGCTTAGGCCATCCTCATACGGGATTTCATATAGGCGCTCGACCTGAGCATGTTGGCCTTGAGCGCAGGCAGCGGCGAGGTTCTTGTCGAACTCGTCATCCATAGCTGCGAGGTTCCTGACAGAGCCGGGATTGACGCCAATGGATCGGCACACGCTGGTCAGCAACTCGCCCCCACGAATGCGGAACAAGATGATCTCGCGATGCTCCAGACTGATCTTACGCCATCCATCGACTTCGCTCTCAGCTAGGTTACGGTCGGCTAATGCCGCTAATACCTTGCTGCCCTCTGCCGTCTTGGCAGCACAATGGATCGCTCTCTTGGAAGGCTCGTCTAATGGGGTGAGTTTTTTCTGCGCCATACAGCTATTTACCCACTCTGGTCGGCTCATTCGTCACCAGACATTGGATCACTGTTCCTGGGTTTAGCCTAGATGCCAGCAAACATTGGACCATGGGGCTGTCTGAGGGTTTCCTGACCCTATGCGGCCTGTGGATAAGTCTGTGGATAAATGGAAAAAGCCCACCAGACTTAACCAGTGGGCTGCTCCTTTATTTGCCCCCGAACGTCAGCTTGAACAGGGTAGCAGTCTCGCTATCGTCAATTGCGATCACAACATAGCCACGACCATAGAAGTCATCTGAGTAAGAGAGAATATGATCTAATGCCCATTTCGGTGTGCATCCTTTTTCGTCATATTGCTTGTTTAACCATTCCCCCCAAACCTCATTTTGCATACCATCACTAACAGCATATAAATTGATCATGCCTACGCTATTGATGATTGAATATCCCTCTTCAATCATCTTCTTGTATCCATCTTCTAACTCTTCTGGAGCAGGATAAAGCTGGGGATCAATGCTACATTCAAATAAGTGGACGCTGATTTTTACCATCTTCTTAGCTGCTCGATCAAAGCGATCTTCCAAGCGGGTATTTCGATATGTGACGAGGGGAGTGTTGCTCATTATGCGGCCTCCCATTCTGCGCGAAATTGTCCGGCGGTTTTTGCGTAGGTGATCGCCTTGGGATTATCGAAACGGATACGACCAACGACCCAGCCATCTGCTGTCAGGGCTTCATAGGAATATCGGTTTTTGTCGGCCCACTGCTTGACGGCACATGCCTCAAATACGAGTTCTGACCACCAACATCCTAGCGCATACATACCTCGCTGCATTTGCTTCCGCGTGTCGCTCTTGCCGAACTTGCTCATGTCGAGCGTATGGTTTGCCATAGCTTCCCAGAAGTTCATGAAGAGGTCTTTGCTCTCATCGGCCAGCGAGATAACGAATATCGAAGGCGTCAAGCTGTCTTGCCTTACCGTCACATGGAAGCCGCCTTGTTTCAGGAAGATCGCTTCGAGTTTATGCCAGGCGTTCATAAACTCGCTGCTGATGACCTCCTGTGCTTTTTTGGTAATCCGGTGCGGCTGCAAAAGGATGTCGATCTGCCCGGCAAGCAGAATGTCCTGAGTGAAATTGTCCATCATGCGGCCTCCTTCTTATCGAAGGCCAGCTTGAACATCAGCGCTTGTTCAGGCTTTGTGAACGTCACCAGAACTTCTTCGGTGCGCCTGCTGTAGGACTTTGCATCAACGCTGTAGCGGAACTTTGCTTCCTTGGCCGTCCTGAGTGCAATCGTGCGTTCGGCGGCATCCTTGATGCGCTTGTGATAGAACTGCTTTTCGAGGCGCTTTTTATCAGCAGCCGTCATCAGCTTCAAAGGCTGTGGCAGTCCTAGTCCGAGATACCAGTTTTGGGTCTTCCCTTGGTCGTCTACATAGACGTTAAAGCCCTTTGCGCTGTAGAAGTCTGCGAACTGGTCGCGCAGTCTTTCGGCTGCACCTTCTTCGCCATACATTTGCTCTTGATCGAGTGTCGCGAAAATGTCGTCCTTGATCGTCAGAGCAATCGTCTTATCGTCCACAAACCTAAACATTCTAAACTCCCTTTGCTGTTTCATTCCATAGGCTGACTTCCGTTCGCGTCTGGTGAAACTGCATATGGTCCATGTTTTGGTATCGGTCAATGGTATTTTGCAATGGTGTGGTCGATTGATGGTTAACGGGTTATGGTCGGCGCATTGGTGTGCTGTTATTGTGTCAACGGGAATTGGTTGAAAATAATCAGTGTCAACGGTTTTGTGGCCCCTTGCGCCGGGTTTGGTCTGCTATAAATTGGGCTTGGCAACAGCGCCGATAGAAAGGAAGTCCAATGATCGTGCATGGTAGTGAGACGTATCGGGATGGGGATTTGCAGTTCCTCATGGAACAGGATGGTCGGGAGTATCGCTGCGGGGTAGCGAGCTATATCCTCGATAATCCTGATCGGGATAACGCGGCTGCAACATTGGCGCGGAACTGGTCGCTCGTGAAAGACGGCTTCAATAAGCTGGTCGGTCCTGCGTATCATCGACTGGCCTAAGTGACATCGGGCAGCGGGGGGGCTGCTCAATCCAGTTTCGGTCCAGTCATCGCTTGAATTCCTGAAATCTCAAGCATTCCGCCTTTAGCTCTGCGAATGTATCTTTGAGGGCAGTGGGGTTGTCGCAATCGTCCCATAGTTCGCTGAGTTGATCGGCGGTGAGGATCAGGTTCCAGCGCAGTCCGATGCGGAGACGATATTCGTCCTGGGTGCAAACGAATGTCTCGACCTTGACGCCTAGCGCCTTGGAGAGGCCACGCTCGACATCGAAACATTGGGCGTCAGGTGGAACGCTGCTCATTCGTCGTCCTGCAAGCGATGCTTGCGATCTTGTCGTTCGGCTTCCCGCTGTTTGGATCGGGTGGCACAGTATTCGCAGTTCGGTGACGGACAGCCCCATTCCCATTCTTTGAGCTTTTTCCAATGATGCTTGATTTTGCGATGAAACGATCTGCTCACGGCTGGGCATCCTCACCGGGACGCTTCCACATCGCCAGCTTGAACATGATCGCATCGTTCTTATCCGCAAATCGGACCAGATAGCTTTTGATGCCACGCTGTAACGATGCTCCCCATGCTTCACGGGTGATGCCCGCATTATTGACGCCTCCCTGAATTGCGATCCTATTCAGCAATCGGCGGCTGCATGTTGCCGGTGTTCCCAACACAGTGATGTGAATGCGCTCATTGCTGTCGGTTTGGATTAGCGCTGCGCGCTCGGCCTCTTCTGTGACCTGATGATCGTCACCGGACTGGATAGCATCTTGTTCAGCGGCTGCGATTTTAGCTGCTCGCCATTCCTCGATCGACAGCCCGTCGATTGTTTCAACGGTGCTGATTATGAATTTACCAGATGCAACGCTCTTCAGGTATTCGGCTACATCGTCATATTCGAGAGTGTTGACATTGAACTTGAATGGATAGAGGTCTTGCATATTTCAACTCCTGCAATTTGTTTTTCGTCGCAGGTATTTATCGAGAGACAAAAGGTCCGGTTTTGAGTCACTTTATGGCTGACGCCGGAATCAAAAGGCTGCAACAGTGTTGAGCAACAAAGGAGTTCAACACATGCAAGCGCCGATTTTGGATGAAGAGCAGTTTGCTACCGTGCTGCAATTTGCTCGCAATATGCAGCGCGCACCAATGTATAGCTTGATGATCTTGCTTTCTAAAAAGCTAGGTCTGCGCCCGATGGAAATCGCTGGTCTGGAAACAAGCTGGTTCGTAGGTCAGTCGCTTCGTATCCCGTTGGGACATTCTAAGCGCAAGCAAGGGCGCACTTTACCCGTAGATCAAGAAATCCTGACCGCACTCGATAAGCACATGCAGGGCAGGGAAGGGCGCATATTTCGCAATGCTGCTGGGGACGCTTTCACAGCAAATGGTATCTCTGAGGCTATTCGACGCATTTACCGACTGTCCGGCGTTCAGGGTAGCTGCTACTCAGGTCGTCGGACGATGGCGACCAACTTAGTTGATAACAAGGTTAACATTTTGGTGGTTCAAAAGCTGCTAGGGCATTCCTCGCCGGTTACAACAATGAACTATGTTGGAGTTTCTGAGCGCATGATGCGCGAAGCACTTTTTGGATAAAGTCACTTTTTGGTTGCACTAGGTATCAATTGGGCTTTTATGTCCTCAAACGCAGCGCGTGGTGCTGCACATTATGGAGATCGAACATGGCACTGGATTGGAAGAAGACCGTACAAGCAGCAAGCAAGGTCGAGGGCTTTAACGCTTCGGCACAGCGCGCCCCTAAGACGGCTCAGGAAGTCGTTGCTGCCGCGATTGACCGTCAAATCGAACTGTTCAACAAGCCCAAGACGGAAGGCCGTCGCTGGTTCGAAATAGTCGGTGACAACGTGGGCTTCGCTATCCGCTACGCTAACTCGCCGTTGAAGCTCGTCGGTGACGAAACGAAGGTCGTCGTGCCGAAAGCGCAGTTCGTTGAGGTCATGGAAGCCATCAAAGCCGACATTCTCAAGGGCGATTTCAAAGCGCAGTTGGACGCCGGTGAAGCCAAAGTTCGCACCCGTGCAGAGAAGATCAAAGGTGTGAAGCGCAAGTAAGCGCCTAACCCGACAACAAAACGGCTCGCCAGCGATGGCGGGCCTTTTTTGTGACTGCGCTACCTTGTGTTCGTGGAGAAAGCTGGACCATTTCTGACCCAGCTTCCCCTTTGGCAATCAGCCTAAAATGACGAAAACCGATTGCCTGCTATTTAACAGCTTATGCCCGAATTGCCCCTGCGGACCTCGCTTGTGCTGCATATTCCGATAGCGTGTGCTTGGCCGTCCAGTAGCGATCCTGTTCTATATGAAGCCCACCGGGCAGCTTAACGGCAAACACTTCCTCAAGCGAAATGTAGCCGAGTTCGGGATAGCCCGTGTCCGATAATCCGAAGGCCAGGCCATCGTTATCGCACTCCGTGAGAAGCCATGTCCCTATGCCCAGCGGGTTAAACAGTTTGACTACCGGGTTGTAGTCTCGCTCCTGAGAAGTCCCTTTGAGGGGCAATTGCTCTTCCCAATTTATGATTAGCTGTTGCAGGTCGTCGGGTCGGATATGATCTGTCCATTCCATTGTAGGCACGTCCTTTCTGGTTGAAGTGCCTCAGGACATGCAAAGCCATTTGGGCTGGAAATCAACCAAATTACGACTACAGACTGGAAATAAAGAGTGATACAAAGTTCACTCTTTGGATGACTGCTTCCCTGACTGAAAACATACAGTTGGGGAAGGAGACAACAAATGCAGATCGACCTCAACGCACTTGCTAATTTTGTAGAACGGACGCTCGATTGCAGCCCAGACTTCGAGGATGATGCTTTCGCTTTCGACTTCCAAGACCATCGCATTTACTGCGAACGCAAGCGTTACTGTTTTGATCTGCACGTTGGTTCAGAAGTGCTGCAAATACCGCGTCACTGATCCCCGTCGAAGCCCACACAGAACAAAGAAGCCCCGGCATGTTGTGCAGGGGCTTTCTTGTGCCTTCAGTTTAAGATCGGCTCACAGGGTGTCGATGCACCTTCCAGCATCGTCCCTGCTTCATCGAACATATACCATGCGCCACCTTCCAACGAGATTTTGAATGTGCCGTTGGAGTAGATTTCGATCCTGTCGATGAGGCGGCGCAGCGCAACATTGGTTCGCGTCCGCGCATCAAAGCGGACTTCCTCGTCCTTGCTGTTGATAGCATCGCGCAGAAGGTCAATGGCTGCGGTGTCAGCAGACTTGTCAGGCATTGCGGCTTGAATCCCGCGTTGCCTTCTAAGTTCAGCTATTTCCAACGTGAGGGTTTCAATCTCCGCCTCTACCTTCATCGAGCGCGTAGCTAACGCTTTCGGGGCAATGCCCTCCGTGATGGCATCAAGTATGTTGTCCAGCGCCTTTTGCTGCGCGTCCAGTTTGTGCTGCGCCTCGGCTATCTGACGGTCAAAGGACGCAAGCGCGTTGTTTATGTTCCCGTTGTCCGCAATGACGGGAAGCAGTTCATCCAGCACCGTGCTTTCTACAACGCCGTAGTGGATGGTCGCATTGTTGGTGCAAGCATTGTCCTTGTAACGTGCGTCGTTACAGCGCAGCCAAGAATAGTGACGCGGTGGCCTCTTTTTGTTGACCATCGTGCGGCGTTGGATGACCGCACCATATCCGCAATGACCGCATTTAGTGATTCCCGAAAACAAGTTCTGCGCTCGCTTTCGTTCATCGCCGCCTAGCGTTGTCCGATCTTTCCGAACCGATAGCGCCTTGTGGAATGTGTGGGCATCTACGATCTGCGGATAATAATCTGTCGAAAGCACTTCGCCTTTGAGCGTTACATATTCGCCGATCACTGCCGGGCTGGTCAGCAGCTTGTGCAGGTAGCGAGGCGTCCAGTGCTTCTTGTCCTTATACCGTTTTTCGATGGACCAGCTTTTCTCGCCCAGACCATTCAGGCGATCAATTATCGTCAGGCTTCCAATCCCGTTAACATACCAATCGAATATCTGGCGGACGAGGGCTGCTCGATGCTCGTTCGGGACATAGACGCCTCCCTGAATGTCGAGCCATGAAGGACATTGCTTGCTGTATGCCGTCTTGTCGCCGTTTGCGATTGCCGTGTGAATGCGCGTCCAACCTGCATTCGAGAGGCGGCTTTTGTTCAAGCTCTCCTCATGGGAGGTCTGGGCCTTAATGATGAGGCCGAAAACGTCCATCAGGTCAGCGTCGTTTCCCGCTTTGTAGAGGTGGTTGTCATGATAGGTGGCGACATCAACACCGGCTTCATTAAGCGCCCATACGAGACGCGCAGCGGCTTTTGGGCCTTGTCGGGATAGGCGTGACACATTCTCGCAGACTAGCACCGCGCCATTTTCAAAATGGCCCTCACGCGCTTTGCGCTCGAATTCGTACAGGGCTGAACCATCCTCGCGGTTCGCCCCTTTGAATGCGGACTTAGCCTCGTCCGTCATTTCCTCAACCACTGTCCAGCCGTGTTGGTCGGCGTGGGTGCGCCCGTAAGTAAGCTGGCGCTCGATGCTGTGTCCGTCGCGCTGGCCGTGCGAGCTAAAGCGTGCGTAAAGGTAAGCTGGCTTAGTTTCGGTTGCGGCAACTATATGCGAATTGTGTTTGACCATGTTTCCTGACCTACGCGGAATTGCGTTGCCATTTCGTTTACAACCGCAACGACATGCTCGGCATCATGCAGCACGATCGCTTTGTAGCGAAAGCCTGTGTTGCGTTCTTCCGCGACCATTGCCCGCCACAGGACGTTCAGGCAATCCGGCTTGGTCGTCGGGCCGAAATGTGGATTGGCGCATAGGATCAGGCGGGGATCATCCTGCGCGATGGGCGCAATCGCGTCGATCGTGGCGCGGTCATTGGGATAGACGCCGACGAAGATGCGATAGTCGGCCTGTCCCCATTGCCCCAGCGCATAGCGTAGCATCGGCCCGATCACGTCCGCTTCGCCCCAGGCGGGGATAAAGATGGCGATCCGCCCTGGCCGCGACGAAGGCGGCAGGCTCGCCGTCGTCATGCGGGAATGGCGGGTGTAGACGGTCAGGTCGCGCCAGCTTTGGCGGCACAGGAACAGCAGGTCGATGATGAGGTCGTCCAGCCCGCCAATGGCAAGGCCGACGACCGCGAACAGCAGAACTTCATGGTGCAGGGTAGCCAGGCCCGTGACGAGCATGTCCCACGGCATTTCCCCCAAGGCGTCCTCCCCCTGTCCCAACTGCCGTCCCGGCCCCTGTCCCGGCAAGCGCAACGATGCCATTCATGCCCGATGCTTCCAAGCCTTTTGCGTATTTTACATGCGATATTATAGCGGGCAGCCGGTTTAGGCGGTGCGCCGGGGCGCCCATTTTACCCGTTCGTCGGGTTCGCCAAGGTAAAAAACCTATGCTATACGGTCATCGTTGCTGTTGCGTTTCTTTGCGCAGCCGCGACCAAGTCGACCAATTCTCTTGGCACATTACCGGAGGAGGGCGAATATGAGTATGGAGACGGACGTCAATTATCTGCTGCATCGTCAGCAGATGTCTTTGATCCGCGCGCAGGCCAGTCCTTCGCGACAGGGACGGGTGGCCTATGAAGGGCTGGCCCGGCGCTATGCCCAGCAAGTAGACGAATATAAGCAGGAAAATGAACGGCTGATCGTGCGCGCGCACTGATCGGTTATCGGGTGCGCTGGTCGGGCGGCCGTCATCGCCGTTCGATCAGCCGCTCTATGGCGCGCCGATGATGTGCGTCGTCCCCGCAATCCTGTTCCAGCACCGACTTGATCCGTTCCAGTTCGGCTTCGGTCAGATGTTCGATGCCAATGAAATCGTTGCGCGCCTTGTCCGCCGCGCGGATCAGTTCGTCCAGCTTGGCCTGAATGGCCGACCCGTCGCGATTTTGCGCATTCTGGATCAGGAAGCAAGTCGAAGGGTTGTAGCAAAAACGCGAGGCGAAACATCCGCAGTTTTGCGAGGTTTGTGAAAAAATACGCGAATGTCCGACTTGGGTGGAAAGCGGTCATTAACTCAGAGCCGCTAAATGGCTCTGCGGAGGCCTGTAGAATGGCGAGATCATACACCAAAACGGACAAGTTCCTGCTGGCGGGAGGCGCTCTAGGTTTCGCTGCGTCGCGCATTATTCCCGTTCCAAAGCCTGTGCTGATTGTCGTCGGAGTCATTGTCGGCCTTTTGGCTCTCTGGCTTTCCGCGAGAGCGTTGATCCGAAGACGAAGGGAAAAGCTAGAAGATCGAGACGCTGCATGGAATGCGTTCGTTCAATGTGAAGGGTTTCGGGCGCTTGCGTACGAAAGCCTCCAGTGCAGGAACCCGCGGGCCCCATGTGCTGGTCTATGGGTAAAAAGGCTTTGGGATGGTGCTGGCGGGTAAGCGCTGCCGATCCAGAAGTGCCGCTGCTGGTCCGATCAACGTGATTTCGTGCGGCGTCAGATTGCTAGGTGCGTTTGTTTTGCTGGCCGGTGTGCCCTGGGCCCGGCGTAATTCTATGATGGGCATGCACTGGGTCATCGGCCAGGACACCATGGGCGTGACCGTCATGCAAGGCGAGCCATGCCGGATCATGGCGCATGTCTCCGGGCGGGCGGCGCTGGCTGCGGCGGAGCGCGCGGTTGGTACCAGCGGACGAGGGTTTCGACGATAGTCATATGCCCGCCGCAACATGGGCATGGCGGTCGATGATCGGGCAGCTTGTCGGGCTCGGGTTCCTCGATCGGCGCAGCAACGCCCAGCAGCCTGCGGGCGAGCGCCATGGCCTCCTTGTGCGTCGAACTGGCGAGCAGACCGTAATGCCGGATACGGTGGAAGCCACGCGGCAGGACATGGATCAGGAAGCGGCGGATGAACTCGTCGGTCGCCAGCGTCATGACCTGCTGGCGTTCGGCCCCGTCGCGGCGATAGTCCTTATAGCGGAAGGTCACGCCGGTCTCGTCGAAGCCGATGAGGCGCCGGTTCGAGATGGCGACACGGTGGGTATAGCGCGAGAGATAGGCCAGCACCGCCTGCGGCCCTGCAAATGGCGGTTTGGCATAGACCACCCAGCGCTTCTTACGGATGGGCGACAGATATCGCAGTAAGGCCTTACGCGAGGCCAGGCCCGCCAAGGCGTTGAAGAAGGCCAGCTTCCCAGCGTCGAACAACGCCAGCAGGCGTGTGAGGAACAGTCGGCGGAACAACGCGCCCAGCACGCGCACCGGCAGTAGGAAGGCTGGACGTGACGAGATCCAACGCTTGCCGTCCAGCGTGATACCGCCGCCGGGTACGATCATGTGCACATGCGGGTGGTGAGTCAGTGCCGATCCCCAGGTGTGCAGGACGGCGGTGATGCCGACCCGCGCGCCGAGGTGTTTGGGATCGGCGCCGATGGTCAGCATCGTGTCCGCAGCTGCGCGGAACAGCAGGTCATAGACCACCGCCTTGTTCTGCCAGGCGATGTCAGCGATCTCGGCGGGCACGGTGAACACGACGTGGAAGTAGCCGACCGGCAACAGATCAGCCTCGCGCGCGGCCAGCCAGGTGCGCGCTGCGGCGCCCTGACATTTGGGGCAATGCCGGTTGCGGCAGGAGTTATAGGCGATCCGCCAATGCCCGCAGTCGTCGCAGGCCTCGACGTGGCCGCCCAGCGCGGCGGTGCGGCAGTTCTCGATCGCCGTCATGACCTTGAGCTGGCCGAGACTGAGATGCCCGGCATGGGCTGCGCGATACGCTGGCCCGGCGCTACGGAAGATGTCGGCGACCTCGAGTGAGGTGCGCACCGGTTCAACCGGGAGGACCCCTGCCTTCCATCACGGCAACGATCTGGTCGAGCGGACTGGCCACCGCCCGCATGGTCTTGCTCGAAACCTGAGTATAGATGCCGGTGGTGTTGATGTTCACGTGTCCCAGCAGGACCTGGATGACGCGGATATCGACACCCTGCTCGAGCAGGTGAGTGGCGAACGAATGCCGCAATGTGTGCGGGCTTACCCGCTTGTAGATCTCGGCGCGCTCAGCTGCTTCCTGCACGACGCGATGCAACTGGCGCGCTGAGACCGGATCCGTGCCGTTGCGGCCAGGGAACAGCCAGCCATGCGGCAACATCACTCCGCGCCGCTTGCCTTCGCGCCACCATTGGCGAAGCAAATCGAGCAGGTGCGGTGAGAGCATGGCGTTGCGATCCTTGCGTCCTTTGCCCTGCTCGACACGGATGATCATGCGCTCGCTGTCGATGTCATCGACCTTGAGGTGGGCAACCTCCGAGACGCGCAGGCCCGCGCCATAGGCAACGCTGAGGGCTGCTTTGTATTTGATGCCTGGCGCAGCCTCGAGCAGCCGCGCTGTCTCCTCAACGCTCAAAACCACCCGCAATTTGGGTGTGAAGCGAACGACGACAAGCCCCAGCGCCATCTCCGGTCGCTTGAGAGTTATACTGAACAGGAAGCGCAGTGCCGATACGGCTCCATTGATTGTTGCCGGACCAACGGCGCGTTCATGCTGATCAATCTGAAAGCGCCGGAGGTCTTCGATCGTGGCCGTATCGGGAGGGCGACCGAGAAACGCGGCAAATGATCGGACGTGCCGGATATAGTCCTTCTGCGTGTGCTCCCCAAATCCACGCATCGTCATGTCCTGCAACATACGCTCGCGCAGTGAATTGTTCGGGGTCGGGGAAGTGATGGCATCCATGGTGAGTTCCTTTCCGTTGAAGGAACTCCACGGTCGCGAGGCGACATCGCCGCTCGCAAAGCCTGAACAATACTACGCTACGTCACCCCAAGCGACCCTCCCGCGGAGCGGGTTCGTGCATTGGTCGTTTGTGGTCAACGCCGTTAGGTGGTCTAGGCTGAGCGAATATGGTTAACGCTATTCCTTAACAGGAATACCATCAGGAAGGTGATGATGGTCGTGCCGGTGTTGATGACCAGTTGCCATGTGTCCGAAAAGCCGAACAGCGGCCCGGTGACGATCCAGCACAGCACTGTTCCTGTCGCCAGAATGAAGGCTAGCGGTTGCCCCGCCCAGCTGGCGATGCGGTGCGAAAGTGCGGCAAAAAACTTGTCCATCTGCATCCTGTCTGATCGCGCCGCATTTATGCTGCGTTAAGCCATGTCTTGCCATGAGAGAGGAATGACAGCCATCGCTTTCCACCGCCTGCTCGCCGCAGCACCTGCTTTCCTGCTGGTCGCGTCCTGCGCCAGCATTTCGCCCGAATCAAAGCTGCGCGCAGGGCTGATAGAGGCTGGCCTTTCGCCGCGCATGGCAGGCTGCATGGCCACGGACATGGCCGACCGGCTCGGCCTGATGCAGTTGCGGCGGCTCCAGTCGCTGGCTTCGCTCCGCAAGTCACACATGGGCGACATGACTCTGGATCGCTTCCTCTACAAAGTGCGTGCGCTGGAAGATCCCGAGATATTCCTGGTATCGAGCAAAGCGGCGATCCGCTGCGCAATCTAGCCTGATTTTGCAATAATCGGGCGATCCGCTTCGCAACGCTTTTGCAATTTTGCAAAGTGCATTTGCGAAATCCATCTTTTCAACGCCGGGTTGCTGTGCTTTAGCCGTCGTCATAACGGTTCGACGCAAAAAGGACGGCTTGCCCCATGAACATCCATGAATATCAGGCGAAAGAATTGCTCGCCAAATATGGCGCGCCCATCGCCGCCGGTCACGCCGCCTTCACCGTCGAGGAAGCCGTCGAGGCCGCCAAGAAGCTGCCCGGACCGCTCTATGTCGTAAAGTCGCAGATCCACGCCGGTGGCCGTGGCAAGGGCAAGTTCAAGGAATTGGCCCCTGAAGCCAAGGGCGGCGTTCGCCTCGCCTTTACCCTGGATGAGGTCAAGGCGCACGCCACCGACATGCTGGGCAATACGCTGGTGACGATCCAGACCGGCGATGCGGGCAAGCAGGTCAACCGCCTGTATGTCACCGATGGCGCTGACATCGACAAGGAATTCTACCTTGCCCTGCTGGTCGATCGCGGCAGCAGCAAGATCGCCTTCGTGGTGTCCACCGAAGGCGGCATGGACATTGAGGAAGTCGCTCATTCGACGCCTGAAAAGATCCACAGCTTCTCGGTCGATCCCGCAACCGGCTTCATGGCGCACCATGGTCGTTCGATCGCCGCTGCGCTGGGTCTGTCCGGCGATCTGGCCAAGCAGGCTTCCAAGGTCGCGGCGTCGCTCTACGCTGCTTTCGTCGATACCGATGCCGAGCAGATCGAAATCAATCCGCTGGCGCTGACCGAGCAGGGCAATCTGCTGGTGCTGGACGC
Source organism: Sphingobium sp. KCTC 72723 (assembly GCF_014280435.1). NCBI lineage: Bacteria > Pseudomonadati > Pseudomonadota > Alphaproteobacteria > Sphingomonadales > Sphingobiaceae > Sphingobium > Sphingobium sp. KCTC 72723. Next base: position 362,675 of record NZ_CP060388.1, read on the forward strand.
CAAGGTCGCTTTCGACGGCAACGCCATGTTCCGTCACAAGGACATTGCGCAGCTGCGCGACCTGACCGAGGAAGATGCGGCAGAAGTCGAAGCCTCGAAATATGACCTCGCCTATATCAAGCTGGACGGCAACATCGGTTGCATGGTCAACGGCGCGGGCCTGGCCATGGCGACGATGGATATCATCAAGCTGAATGGCGAATTCCCTGCCAACTTCCTGGACGTAGGCGGCGGCGCCACGACCGAGAAGGTGACGGCGGCGTTCAAGATCATTTTGCAGGATCCGGCGGTCAAGGGCATCCTGGTCAACATCTTCGGCGGCATCATGAAGTGCGATATCATCGCCGATGGTATCGTTGCAGCGGCCAAGGAAGTGAACCTGTCGGTTCCGCTGGTGGTTCGCCTGGAAGGCACCAATGTCCAGCAGGGCAAGGATATTCTCGCGGCTTCGGGCCTGGCCATCGTCCCGGCGGACGATCTGGGTGACGCGGCACGCAAGATCGTGGCGGAAGTGAGGAAGGCAGCCTGAGGCCGCTTTTCACCTGAACTGAAACCATAAGGGGTGCGGGTGGTCCGGTAACGGACTGCTCGCGCCCGTGTTGGCGTTTCTACTGGAGGATGTTGCAATGAAGATCCTTGTGCCTGTGAAGCGGGTGATTGATTATAATGTGAAGCCGCGTGTTAAGGCGGACGGGACGGGCGTTGATCTGGCCAACGTCAAGATGAGCATGAACCCGTTTGACGAGATAGCGATCGAGGAAGCGATCCGCCTGAAGGAAAAGGGCGTGGCGACCGAGGTGATCGCCGTGTCGATTGGTGTGGCGAAGGCGCAGGAAACCTTGCGCACGTCGCTCGCCATGGGTGCTGACCGGGCGATCCTGATCCAGACCGACGAGGATGTCGAGCCGCTGGGCGTGGCCAAGCTGCTGGCCAAGGTGCAGGAAGAGGAAGGCGCTGGCCTGATCATCCTGGGCAAGCAGGCGATCGACGATGACAGCAACCAGACCGGCCAGATGCTGGCCGCGCTGCTGGGCTTGCCGCAAGGCACGTTCGCCAGCAAGGTCGAGGTTGCCGACGGCAGCGTTTCGGTGACGCGCGAAGTCGATGGCGGGCTGGAGACGGTGAAGCTGTCGCTGCCCGCGATCATCACCACTGACCTGCGTTTGAACGAGCCGCGCTATGCCTCGCTGCCCAACATCATGAAGGCGAAATCCAAGCCGCTGGCGCAGAAAACCCCCGCCGATTATGGCGTGGACATCAGCGCCCGGCTGGAAACGCTCAAGGTCGTCGAACCGCCCAAGCGGACGGCGGGCGTGAAGGTCGCCGATGTCGATGAACTGGTCGCCAAGCTCAAGGCCATGGGAGTAGCCGCATGAAAACGCTGGTATGGGTTGAACATGAAGGTGGCGCGGTCAAGGACGCGACGCTCTCGGCCGTCACCGCTGCATCGCAGCTGGGCGAAGTGCATCTGCTGGTCGCTGGCGAAGGCGTCGGCGGCGTGGCCGAGGCGGCTGCGCAGATTGCGGGCGTGGGCAAGGTGCATGTCGCCGACGACGCGGCCTTTGGCCATGCGCTGGCGGAGAATATCGCGCCGCTGATCGTGGAACTGATGGGGCATCATGATGCTTTCGTCGCGCCGGCCACGAGCAATGGCAAGAATATCGCGCCGCGTGTCGCTGCGCTGCTGGACGTGATGCAGCTGTCGGACATTCTTTCGGTCGAAAGCGACGGCACGTTCACGCGGCCCATCTATGCGGGCAATGCGATTGCCACGGTTCGCAGCAAGGACGCCAAGAAAGTCATCACCGTGCGCGGCACCGCGTTCGAGAAGGCGGCGCGGGACGGCGGTTCGGGCGTGGTCGAAGCGGTGGCATCGACCGGGGACAAGGGACTGTCGTCCTTTGTCGGCGCAGAGATCGCCAAGCTGGAGCGTCCCGAACTGACCAGTGCGAAGATCATCGTGTCGGGTGGCCGGGCATTGAAGGACGGGCCGACGTTCGAGGAAGTGATCTTCCCGCTGGCCGACAAGCTGGGCGCGGCCGTCGGTGCGAGCCGGGCGGCAGTGGACGCAGGTTATGTGCCGAACGATTATCAGGTCGGGCAGACCGGCAAGATCGTGGCGCCGGAAGTCTATGTCGCGGTCGGCATTTCCGGGGCGATCCAGCATCTTGCCGGAATGAAGGACAGCAAGACCATCATCGCCATCAACAAGGATGAGGACGCACCGATATTCCAGGTGGCCGACATCGGGCTGGTCGGCGATCTGTTCAAGATCGTGCCGGAGCTTACCAGCAAGCTGTGAGGCTGCGTCGGACAATAGGAAAGGGCGCGGCCAGCGATGGCCGCGCCCTTTTGCGTGTCCGAAAAGATTAGTTGGGGAGGGGGCGGTTCAGGCCAGGGGTCGTGCTGGTCACGACCGGGGTCGACAGGCTGTCGCTCTGGTCGGCCAGATTGGCCTTTGCGTCATTATAGCGGGTGACGAGGTCGTTCTTGAATTCGGTCAGCTTGCCGTCGTCGTACAGTTTCTTGCCGACATAACCGGCGATGGCGCCGAAAATCAGGGTGCGGATCATGATATGCTCCTTGTTTGGGGTTCGGGAGCATAACTGGCGGCGCGGCGGGGAGTTCCCGCAGGCCAAAACTGTGCGACGGAGCGAAGCTGTCGCGGGCCGGATGTCAGGCCTGATGCAGGTCCGGGGTCGCGGCGGCAGGGGCTTCGCGGCGGGCGCGGTTCGCGTCGGCCAGATCCTGCCGCTCTGCCATGGCGAGGAAGCCGGCTTCCGAACGGAGGCAGCGGTCGCGGACATTATCCAGCGTTGCCGCGTCAGCAGCGGTGCGGGCCTGCGCGGCGAGCGTGCGATAGTCGGGATTGGCCATGGCGGGGTTCCTTCCAGTGGCGGGCAGAAAAAGCGACGGCCGGGGTGCGGAAACGCACACCCGGCCGACACCTGTCAGATTATTCGGCGTGCGAGATGTTCACAGCCGCCATCTTGCCGCGACGGTCCTGCTCCAGTTCATAGGAGACGCGGTCCTTTTCGCGCAGCGTGGCGAGGCCAGCGCGCTCGACGGCGGAGATGTGAACGAATGCGTCAGCGCCGCCATTGTCGGGGGCAATGAAGCCATAGCCCTTGTCGGCGTTGAAGAACTTGACGACGCCAGTGATGGTGCTCATGAATATATTCCTTCTTTCTGGGCGGCGCAGCCCGTGTGGATACGCCGGATTGCTAACGGGGCAGGGAAAGAAGGAAGCGGGTGCCGCAAAGCGCCAAAAACCGTCGATTTGCGACTGTAGCATCGCCCATATAGGGCATGTTGCGGGCAATAGCAAATCGGGCGGGCGCGTGCGGGGGCTTTGGCCGGGATTTCAGCCTGTTTCCGACGCCGTTTCGTCCACCATTTCCAGGCCGAAAAAGGCGTCGCGGGCGCGGGCGGCAGCATCTTCGTAAGGCTGGCGCTCCTCCGCCTGCTGCGCGGCAAGGGCATCCTCCTCCTCCGGCGTCAGGTCGCGCTCATAATTGTCGATGTCGTAGATTTCGTCATTTTCGTCGCCGTCGAAACCGGGCGGGGCGGGGAAATCCGTGCGCCACCGATCAAGCTGGTCGTCCCACCAGATGCCGCGCAGGTGGGTGGCGGCCTCTTCGGGCGGCAACGCGCCGAGGTCCAGCGGTCTTTCCGGGCGAAGTTCACACCGTTCCTGGGCGGCGGCAAATGGGGCATATTGGGCCTGATCATGGGGCCGCGCGGCGGCGCTGTGCAGCGCCATGCGGACGGCGACGAACAGGGCGGCAGATGCGCCGGGGGAGAGGGCAGTGGCAGCCGCCTCGATCGCGGGTTCGGGCGCGGGGGTGTCGGGCATGGTGCCGTCGAGCAGCCTTGCGTCCTCCATAGGACGGGCCGAGGGTTCCGCGCCGGGGCGGGGCAGGCCGAGCGCTTCGACTTCCTGCGCCATGTCCTCCGCCGGGCAGAGCATGTCGCAATAGGCGGCGAAATCCTGCGCGACGATGCGGGCGAGGGCAGCGTCGGTGCCTTCGGCCGGGCTGTCGGCCATGCGATCGAGCCGGGCGAGCATCGACATGGCGAGGCGATTGTCATGGCGGTGGCGGGTGATGTCGTGCGTGTCCGCATCCTTGCGGATGGTTTCGGTCTGGCCGGTGATGGCGCGGGCCATCAGATCATCGGCCAGCCGCGCGCGGGCGATGAGGATCGCCGCGTCCCAGCCAAGGCGAAAGGCCGCGCCGTCGCGGCGGATGCGCAGATTATAGGCCGAACGCGGGGTGATGCGCACCGCTTCGCAGGCGAGGCGAATGACGCCGGTGCTGGCAAGAGTTTCGAGGAAGCGGCGCTGGCGGGCCGGGGTCCAGCCGTCGGCGCGGGTTTCGGGCGAGGGGCTGGGGAGCGTGGGGAAGTGGTAGGACATGGGTTTGCGTGCCTCCGGCTGAGGGGATGCCGGGAGGGTAAGGCGGGGTTGGGCGTGTAGGACAGGGGGAAGTGGGGGTGGGGTCAGGACTTGTTTTTGTGCCGGTCTATGATGGCCTGCATTTTCTTCATGACCTCTTCGTGCGGAATGCCGGGTGTTGGATCGGCGAGGGCGGCTTCGACCTTCTCCCGGAACCAAGCGTCATATTCGGCAGGGTCTTCCGGCGACATCAGATGCGGCGGCGGGTCGAAGTCGGACTCAGTGAAGGCATCATCTTCGGGCATGGTACGACTATAGCAGCGATGCGACTTGTCTGATAGTTTACTTGCCATGACACTTGCAGGCTTTCCCCGTATCGCCGTCGATCCCGCTGTTTGTGGCGGACGGCCTATTGTTGTCGGTACGCGCGTGCGGGTGAGCGATATATTGGAGATGCTGGCCGGAGGGGCTGGCGTGGACGAGATCGTAGCCGATTTTCCCTATCTGAGCGCTGATGATGTGCGGGCGGCGTTGGGATATGCAGCCGCTATGGCTGATCATCCCGTGGTGCTTGCTGCCGAATGAAGTTCCTTGTCGACGCGCAGTTGCCACCTGCCTTGTGCCGATGGCTGCACGAGCAGGGCCATGAAGCCGTGCATGTTTGCGACATCGGGATGATTGCGGCCAGCGATGTCGAAATTGCTGCGCGCGCCGAAGTGGATGGGGCTGCTCTCGTCAGCAAGGACGAGGATTTTGTCGTGCTGCGCTTGCCGGATCGGTTCGCGTTGCTGTGGCTGCGGTGCGGGAACGCGACGAACCGGGCGCTGGTGGGGTGGCTTGAGGCGAGGTGGGCGCGGATTGTGGTGTTGTTGGAGGGTGGGGAGCGGTTGGTGGAAGTGCGGTGATTTGACAATATTTTATAGAAAACACGGTAATACATAATTTAAGATTTCATGCGGATGCAAATAGCGTCACGGGGGGGTAAATGGCTGCATCGGAATATGCCGCACCAAGGCCAAACATTGTTGCAGAGATAAATTCTATTAACGATGCTATTGAGTATTTTGATAAATTAAAATCACGAAAATACCCATTAAATGTATTTCGAGGTCATGCTAATATTGATTGGGATGTTGTCCCAAGTATATTTCGCGATGATATGAACGTATTAGAGCATGAAAGCAAAGTGATAAGGGATTTAATAGCTTCGTACCCATCTGAATTTGATCAAGATAAATCCATGTTCGATCATTTGGTGCGGATGCAGCATTTTGGTTTGAGAACCTGTCTGATGGACGTTTCTCGAAATCCTCTAGCGGCATTGTATTTTGCTGTCGAAGATGGAGAATGCAATTCTGACGATGGCTCCGTTCTTGTTTCAGAAGTTCCTGAGGAAAGAATAAAGTATTATGACAGTGACTCTATAAGTTGTATATCAAATCTTGCAAATTTATCAAATGAAGAAAAAACAACAATAGAAAACACTTCTGCAAGAACAATAAAAGAGCTTCATCAACTAAATTCTATTGATAGGCTGTATCAATTTATAAGGTCGGAAAAGCCAGAATTTAGACCTAGAATAAAAAAAGAAGATTTGTTTAAACCATATTTTGTTTATCCAAAGATGAATAATAAAAGAATCGTTGCTCAGAGTGGGGCCTTCATAATTTTCGGTTTGAACCGATCAAAGGGTCCCGATTATAAAAAAGGAATAACGGTACAAATGGCCGCAATTCCATCGAGATCAAAATCTAAAATAAGAGACAGTCTTAAAAGGCTTGGATACGATGACAGCACTCTGTTTCCAGATATCGAAAGGTCCGCAAAGCAAATAATGAAAAACTATGCTCAATATTGAAGATATTACCCCACCGCCACACTCTCCAACCCCAACAACGGCGCAAGATAATGCCCCGTGAATGAGCGCGGCTCTTTCGCGACCTTTTCCGGCGTTCCCTCGGCCACCACTTCGCCGCCTTTGACGCCGCCTTCCGGTCCCATGTCGATGATCCAGTCGGCGGTCTTGATGACGTCGAGATTATGTTCGATCACGACGACGCTGTTGCCTTGATCGACCAGCGCGTGGAGGACTTCGAGGAGTTTGCGGACATCTTCGAAATGCAGGCCGGTGGTGGGTTCGTCCAATATGTAGAGGGTCTGGCCGGTGGCTCTACGGGCGAGTTCCTTGGCGAGTTTGACGCGCTGGGCTTCGCCGCCCGATAGCGTGGTGGCTTGCTGGCCGACCTTGACATAGCCCAGGCCCACTTCGGCGAGCATGGCCATCTTGTCGCGGATGGGGGGGACGGCCTTGAAGAATTCGACGGCGTCCTCGACCGTCATGTCCAGCACGTCGGCGATCGAGTGGCCCTTGAACTTTACCTCCAGCGTTTCGCGGTTGTAGCGCGCGCCGTGGCACACGTCGCAGGTGACATAGACGTCGGGGAGGAAGTGCATTTCGATCTTGATGAGGCCGTCGCCGGAGCAGGCTTCGCAGCGGCCGCCCTTGACGTTGAAGCTGAAACGGCCGGGTTTGTAGCCGCGAGCAAGGCTTTCGGGCAGCCCTGCGAACCAGTCGCGGATGTTGGTGAAGGCGCCGGTATAGGTGGCCGGGTTGGAGCGGGGGGTGCGGCCGATGGGCGACTGGTCGATGTCGATCACCTTGTCGCAATGTTCCAGGCCCGTCACCTTGTCATGCGCGCCGGCGAGGATGCGCGCGCCGTTCAGGGCGCGGGCGGAGGCGGCGTAGAGTGTGTCGATGGTGAAGCTGGACTTGCCGGAGCCGGAGACGCCGGTGATGCAGGTGAAGGTGCCGAGCGGGATCGACGCGGTGACGCCGCGAAGGTTGTTGGCGCGGGCATTGTGGACGGTGAGTTTCTTGCCGGTGCCTTTGCGGCGTTTGGGTGGCACTTCGATGCGGCGGGTGCCGTTCAGATAATCGGCGGTGAGGGAGCCTTTGGCCTTGAGGATCTGCTTGAGCGTGCCTTGCGCCACGATTTCGCCGCCGCGTATGCCTGCGCCCGGTCCCATGTCGACGATATAGTCGGCGTGGCGGATCGCGTCCTCATCATGTTCCACGACGATGACGCTGTTGCCGAGGTCACGCAGGCGTTTGAGGGTCACGAGGAGGCGGTCATTGTCGCACTGGTGCAGGCCGATGCTGGGTTCGTCGAGGACGTAGAGGACGCCCGACAGGCCGCTGCCGATCTGGCTGGCGAGGCGGATGCGCTGGGATTCGCCGCCCGACAGCGTGCCGCTGGTGCGGTCGAGGTTGAGGTAATCGAGGCCGACATTGTTGAGGAAGCCGAGGCGCTCGACAATTTCCTTGAGGATGGCGCGGGCGATCTGGTTCTGCTGGTCGTTCAGCTTTTCCGGCATCGCGGTGAAGAAATTGAGCGCGTCCACGACCGAGCGGCGAGTGGAGAGGGAGATGTCCTCGCCCGCGATCTTGACCGCCAGCGCTTCGGGTTTGAGGCGCGCGCCGTGGCAGGTTTCGCACGGTTGGGCGCGCTGATATTTGGACAGTTCCTCGCGCATCCAGGCGCTTTCGGTTTGCAGGAGGCGGCGATTGAGGTTGCCGATGACACCCTCAAACGCTTTCTTGACCTCATAGCTTTTGCGGCCGTCCATGAATTTGAGCGTCACCGCCTTGCCCCCGGTGCCGTGGAGGATGATGAGTTGCACTTCGCCGGGCAAGTCGGCCCAGGGCGTGTCGAGGCTGAACCCGAATTCCTTCGCGAGGGAGGCAAGCACCTGCATATAATAAGGGCTGGGCGGATTGGATTTGGCCCAGGGGACGATCGCGCCCTTTTTGAGCGAGAGCGCTTCGTTGGGGACGACGAGTTCGGCGTCGAACAGCTGCTTCTCGCCCAGGCCATCGCAGGCGGGGCAGGCACCCATGGGGGCGTTGAAGGAGAAGAGGCGCGGTTCGATTTCGGCGATGGTGAAGCCGCTGACGGGGCAGGCGAATTTTTCGCTGAACACGATGCGGTTGGCGGGGATGCCGGACCCCTTCATCTTCTTGTCGGCGCTGGGGGCTTCATCCTCGCGGCCCGGTACGACACCATCTGCGAGATCCACGAACGCGAGGCCGTCGGCGAGTTTGAGCGCCTGTTCGAAGCTGTCGGCCAGGCGCGTCCCCATGTCCGGTTCTACGGCCAGGCGGTCGACCACGACTTCGATGTCATGCTTGTACTTCTTGTCGAGGGCGGGCGCGTCCTCGATCAGCATCATTTCGCCGTCGATGCGGACGCGGGTGTAGCCCGCCTTCTGCCATTCGGCCAGTTCCTTGCGATATTCGCCCTTGCGCCCGCGCACGACGGGGGCGAGCAGGTAGAAGCGCGTGCCTTCGGGCAGGAGGGCGACGCGGTCGACCATCTGGCTGACGGTCTGCGCGCTGATCGGCAGGCCAGTCGCGGGCGAATAGGGGATGCCGACGCGCGCCCACAGCAGGCGCATATAGTCGTAGATTTCAGTGACGGTCGCGACCGTGGAGCGCGGATTGCGCGAAGTCGTTTTCTGTTCGATGCTGATTGCGGGGGACAGCCCCTCAATATGCTCCACATCGGGCTTCTGCATCATCTCCAGAAACTGGCGCGCATAGGCGGAGAGCGATTCGACGTAGCGCCGCTGCCCTTCGGCATAGATGGTGTCGAAGGCGAGCGAGCTTTTGCCCGAACCCGACAGCCCGGTAATGACGATCAGGCTGTCGCGCGGCAGGTCGACATCGACGCCCTTGAGATTATGTTCGCGCGCGCCGCGCACGGAAATATGGGTAAGACTCATGAGGTGCGTTGTTCCAGATTTGTTCTGATCGGGCAAGGCGGGTTTGTTGCTAGATAGGGCGCGGGCAAGCGCCGCGCCAGAGCGGCCTTTGGGGAACGGGCGGGAAACGCGCGTTCATGTCGTTCGCCGTTACGGATCGGCGGTTCGTCGGTTGGAAACGCAGCCGGGCGCATGGCAAGCGTCAGTGGTCGAACGGTCGATCCGCACGGGCGCTTCGTCGCTATAGTCGCGGGGCAGGCGACGGACATATGATCCGTCAAGCGACGGTTCATCTCTCATGGTGTCGTCTGCGTCCTGATAGTTTACCCCGATCCCGGTGCCCGACAGCAACCTGGATACGCCCCCGGCATCCCTTGTGCCGGGGGCGTTTTACAGAGCCGATCGACAATTAGACCATATGGGCCTGCGCAGCGCGATTTTCTGCGCGCCGGTGCTTGAGAGGCACCCTTTTACCTTCGGCTCAGGCCTGCTTTCCAATCGGAGCGGTCATCCATCGACATGATAGTTTTCGCCACATGCTTTACGTTACGGAACATGTCGTTTGTTTGGACGCGCATGTCGTTCGTCGCGCTGTTCGTGCCGCAATTTTTGCGCTTGGTCGACAGATGGGGCGTTGGCCGACGCGGGGTGCCGCCGGTCGAAGCGGACGGGCGGCGGCGCGGGGGCTGGCGTAGACAGGGTGGGCGAACGGGACAGGATGCCTACCCCAACACCCCGGCTCCCCCGTTCGCACCCCTGACGCGCCGATAAGCCCCCCTTTGGCGGCGCATCGGACAACAATTTTGAGGAGACAGTCCATGTTTATCGCATCCAAATTCGCCGCCGTCCTTGGTTCCATCGCCCTGATCGCCAGCGCGGGCGCAGCGTCGTCGCAGAATTTCGTATCCAATGGCCGCACCAGCGAAGTGCGCCATGGCGACCTGAACCTGTCGAAAGCCGCCGACCAGCAAGCGTTGCGCGGGCGGATCGCGCGGGCCGTTGGCCGGGTCTGCAATGCGCAGGATATGGGTGAGCAGCAGGCGTGCAAGCGGATGGCGACTGCTCAGGCGCAGGTGCCGGTCAACGCCGCGATCGCACGGGCCGAAACGGGCGAGCGCTATGCCGATGCGCGCGGGCAGAAGGTGCCGGGCGTGGTCGGGAACTGAGCATCGCGCAAGGTTGCGTGGTGATGAAGAAGGGGTCCGGCGCTTGCCGGGCCTTTTTTTGTTGGGGATTTTTGGGGTGGGCAACAATTAAAGACGCTTGTTAGGTAGACTGACGGGCCAACTCAAAAGCCAAGTCTTTCACGCCGCTCGACAAAATATCCTAGCGCTGCCCAAGACAATCCAAAAAAGAACGCGAAAGCTGTAAGCACTTGAGATGCTCCCTCCCAGCCAGCCGTGAACGTCTGCTCGGCAATGATCCAAGCCATGAATGCGCAAGAACAGGAGCAAATTATCGAGGATGACCACAATGGAACAGAATTGCTGACAGTTATTGTTAAAACAATTCCGGCGGGAATACAGAAAATTATCATGGGACCGCCTATGATCAATCCAATCCCTTGTAATCCATCCAGAAAATGCAATATGGAAACCGGTTCCATCTTGTATAGGCAAAAAGAAACGCCCATAATCAATACGGCGATAAACCAAGCGGCTGCAATTCTAGAAAAGGCGCCCATAAAATCTCCCACGTTTGTAGGGCATTGCGGCCAAAAAGTTAAAGAAATAACATTGCCAGAAAATTTCCTTTTCTGAACTGGAAGGGGAGGTAGGGATGGAGATCAATCCGTCCTAACGCCCCGTCATCGCCCGTGCGTTCGCCAGGAAGGTGCGGCCTATGCGGATTTCGCCGCCGGGGGCGAGGGCCGCGAACCAGACGCCGCTGCCGTCGTGGCGCAGGCGGGTGATGTGGTCGCGGCGGACGATGTGGGAGCGGTGGAGGCGGACGAACATTTGCGGGTCGAGCCGTTCTTCCAGGCTGCTGATCGTCTGGTGCAGCAGGTAGCTGTGGGTGCCGACATGCAGGCGCATATAGTCGCGTTCGGCCTCTATCCGGTCGATCTGGCTGGTGGCGATGCGGACCAGTTCGGCGCGGTGCGGCACCCAAAACTCCTCGGCCCATTCCGGTTGCGGTTCGGGGGGCAGGGCGGCGTCGTGGCTGGCGCGATTGCGCAGCGCGGCTTCGACCCGATCGATCGCGCGGGTCAGCCGGTCATGCGCGACGGGTTTGAGCATATAATCGACGGCAGCAAGATCGAAGGCTTCGACCGCGAACCCTTCAAAGGCGGTGACGAAGATGACGGCGGGGCGCAGGCCCATGCGGCCGACCGCGCGGGCGACGCCGATGCCGTCGAGCAGGGGCATGGCGATGTCGAGCATGACGAGGTCGGGCTTTAGGGCTTCGATCAGGCGCAGGGCGGCTTCGCCATCGGCCGCCGTGCCGACCAGCGCGATGCGCGGTTCGCGCGCGCACAGCATCTGGAGCCGTTCGACCGCGAGCGGTTCATCATCGACGATCATGGTGCGGATGGTGGTGGTCATGGGCGTCAGCATCCCCGGCGAATGATGGGCAGGACAAGATCGACGGCAAAGCCGCCCCGTTCGCGCGGGCCGTAGGTGATGCTGGCCTGATCGCCGAAGCGGGCCATCAGCCGGTCGCGCACATTGGCAAGGCCGATGCCGCTGCCGCGATCTGCCTCACCGGGTGGCTGGTCGCCATCGTCGCGGACGGTGAGGTGGAGCATCCCATCATCTTCCCGCGCGGAAATGGCAATGGTGACCGGGCTGGCAGTGCGGGAGACGCCATATTTGATCGCATTTTCCACCAGCGGCTGAAGGATCAGCCCCGGCACGCAGGCGTTGAGCAGGGCGGGGGGAATGTCGATGCGGGTGGTCAGCCGGTCGGGGAAACGGACCCCTTCGATATCCAGATAGAGTTTCTGGAGATGGACTTCCTCTTCCAGCGGCACTTCCTCCAGCGGGTCGCCGGTCAGGCTGGCGCGGTAGAAGTTGGAGAGGGACATGATCATCTGTTCCGCTTCGTCCGGGCGGTTGCGCATGACCAGGGTGGAAAGCGAGTTCAATGTGTTGAACAGGAAATGCGGGTTCACCTGATAGCGGAGCGAGCGCAGTTCGGCCTGTTGCGCGGCGCGTTCCAGCCGGGCGGCGCGGCGTTCGGTGCGGTGGGCTTCGCTGGCGTAGGACAAAGCGAGATAGAGGCCCGCCCAGGCGGCGAGGAAGAAATAGCGGCTGATCGCATCCTCGACGATCTGGATCAGGGCATAGCCCTGTTCGCTGCCATATTTGCTGGCGTCGCTGTCCGAAAAAATGTTCACCGGGTCGTAGACGTTGAACATGTAGAAATTGGCCGCTGCCATGGCGAGCGCGAACGGGATGGCGAGCGAAAAGGCCGCGACGACGCGCACGCCCAAAGGCTTGCCATCGAAACGGCGCAAGACGAGGTAGAAGATCCAGGTGACGATGACGCCGATCACCGTGACGATGGCACGGCGGGCGGCGAGTTCATATTGCGATTCAAAGCCAATGACGGCCGCGCGCAGCGTGACCAGGATGGCGTAGAAGAACCAGAAACCCAGAATCGAATAGAGCGCGATGGCGGGGGCGACGCCCCGATCGCCGTCTTGCGGATGGCTTGTCATGACGATGTTGTAATGGGGCGCGGCGGGAAAGTCGCCCTGTGTGCGCGTAGCTGGTCGAAATGGCTGGGCGGTTGGTCGAAGCGCCGGGACGCTGGACGCGGAACCGGGGCGCGGCATTGGCCGTTGGTGGGAGGAAACGGATACAGCAGGAGAATGTGATGAGCCATGAGCAGGACAAGCCCGCCGACGAGCGGGAATCGGATGCGCAGGACCATGTGCTGAGCCGCGAGGAGAAGTTGGAGGAGGAGTTGGAGGATTCGATGGATGCGTCCGACCCGCCATCGACGACCCGGCCCGGCGACCATGGCGAACCGGCCCCGTCATCGGGCTTTCCCGGCAAGCAGGATTGATGGTTGCGCCGATAGTTACTGGCAGGGAATCATGATAGAGTGAAGGGGCGGAATGGCGAATACGCCGCCGCCCCGATGAGAGGAGCCAATGTCCATGCCGACTTCTGCCACCCCCGCAATCGAACGTATTGCCCGCGTCCTAGCGGGCCGCCAACTGAGCCATAACGGACAGGGTTGCGAGGCCCATGCGGCGGGCGCAGTCGATGCGGCATGGCGCGACCATGTGGACGATGCCTATGCCATCCTGCACACGTTACGCGAACCCGATGCGCAGATGGCGCAGGCGGGCGATGTCGCCGTTTGGCGCAGCATGATCGGCGCGGTGCTGGAGCGGCGGCCGCTGGCGTGAACGCAGCGCAGTGACACGGCCGGTCGCAGTCACAGGATTTACATGTTGCGCCGCACAAAAAAATCTGGTCCGTTGTGAATGGCGGCGGAACAGGCGCTTAAGCCTTCAGTAACCATAGAGGGCGCATGTTCTGACGATCGACTTCAAGTCGGAGGGCATGAACATGGGCATTAGTGCAAGACCGGCCGATGGGGCCGTTACACTGGCAGAGTTGCGTGAATTCGCCAGCTTCCCGTCCGCCACGCAGCGTTATATTCGCAGGTCGCTCGACATCGGGCTGCATCGCCGCGACGCGATGAAACTCTGGTCGCGCGACATGGTGGAGGAAGCCTCCATCCGGGCGCAGGCGCGCATTTACGGGCGGTTGGACGAGATCAAGGCGCGCGTCCCCGACGATAGCGGATTGGAACAGGTGGAACCGTTCATGGCACCGCTGGTCACGATTTCCGCCTTCGACCTGGGGCAGGACCGTCTGGCGAGCTTCTCCTCCTATCGGTTTCTGTATGAGCGGTTGCTGGGCGCGGGGGCGCGGCCATGGTTGCCCGGTGCCTTTTGCGCGGCGGCGAGCCTGCCGCATCTGCATCCCGAAAAACGGCGGACCTTGCTCCAGTCGATCAGCGAAGCGGCGGCAACGGCGGTGGGCTGGTCCAATCGTGAGCCGACTTTCTACCCGGAATGGGTGGAGAAGGTGGATCTGACCAAGGCGAATTGAGAGCCGGGTGGGGCGTCGCTTCCGGGGGGAAGCGGCGCCAACTCCCTTGAAAAGGGGAGGGATCGCATATGGAACGCACCTTATTTTACTTCGTCATGCTGAACTCGTTTCAGCATCCATCATGCCCCCAAAGCTGCTGTTTGGGACGAGAAATGCACCCTGAAACAAGTTCAGGGTGACCATGAAGAAGGGGGTGGGTTCATATGCGATAGCCCTGCCTTGAAAGGGGAGGTGGCAGGGCTTAGCCCTGACGGAGGGGTGTTCCCCTCCCGATAGGGTTACACCCCTCCACCATTCGCTTCGCGAACGGTCCCCCTCCCCCCCCCCTCGACTGCCCGCCTGCGGCAGGCGCTCAGGCCAGGCTTGCAGGGGAGGATTTCTTAAGCGCTGATCCAGATTTCGATCGGGGTTTTGTCTTGTAGCAGGGCGAGGCGGATGGGGAGTTGTTCGACCGGGCCGTCTTTCAGCGCATTGTCATAGACCGCCTTTTTCGCCGCGCCGCTGATTTGCAGGAAGATGTGGCGGCTGGCCAGAATTGCGCTGGCGGTCAGCGACAGGCGCTGGTGGGGTGCGGCGGGGGGCGTTACCGGGATGGTGCGGGCGGCGCTGGTCAGGCCATCAGCCAGTTCGACGGCTGCCGGGAACAGCGATGCGGTGTGGCCGTCCTCCCCCATGCCGAGCAGGACGATGTCGAGCGGCCAGGGGATGGCAGCGAAGGCGGCTTCGACCGCCGGTTGCCCGGCATAGGCGTCCGTCGCGTCATTTTTTATCGGCACGAAGCGCGCAGCGGCGGCGGGGCCGGTGAGCAGGGTTTCGCGCAACAGCCTTTCGTTGCTGTCGGGGGCGTCCGGCGCGACCCACCGTTCATCGACCAACGTGACGACGACCTTGCTCCAGTCGAGCGGGGTTGTAGCAAGCGCCTCCAGCACGGGCTTGGGCGAGCGGCCGCCCGACAGCGCGATGCTGGCCGTGCCGCGCGTGGCGATGGCGTCGCCGAGCAGCGTCGCGATGCGCGTGGCGAGGTCGGCTGCGGCCTGCGCGCCGTCGGCGAAAAAATGTTCGGTGGGCATGGGTTTATTCAGGACTTTCGGGAAGGGTGCAGATGTCGATCCAGGTGGCGTCAGTCAGCGTGGCCAGCCGGTCGGGCGTCAGTTCGACCGATGTGGTGCGCGATCCGGCGGCGGGAAAGACCGTGGCGAAGGGGCGCAGCGAAACGTCGCAATAGACGGGCAGGGGTAGGGCCAAGCCGAAGGGGCAGACGCCGCCGACCGGGTGGCCGGTGATCGCTTCCACTTCGTCCGCGCCCAGCATCCGGGGCTTTGCGCCCAGAGCGGCTTTCGCCTTGCCATTGTTCAGTCGGGCGTCGCCGCGTGTGCAGACCAGCGCCACCGCATCGCCCACGCGCAGCGACAGCGTCTTGGCGATGCGGGCGGGTTCGACGCCAAGCGCCTGTGCCGCTTCCAGCACGGTCGCGGTGCTGATGCCCTGATCGATGATCGCGATGTCGGGCGCGTGAGTGGCGAAGAAGGCGCGGACCGAGGCTTCGCTCATGCGCCCTGCCGTTCGTCCAGACTGCGTTCCCATGCCAGTGCGTGGCTGACGATCAGGTCGAGATCGGCATGGCGCGGTTGCCAGGGCAGGGTGGCGAGGATGGCGCTGTTGTCGGAGATCAGCGCGGCAGGATCCCCCGCGCGGCGCGGCAGCAGGGTGCGTTCGATCGTCCGGTTGGTGATGCGATCGACCGCGTCCAGCACTTCAAGGACGGAAAAGCCACGACCATAGCCGCAGTTGAGCAGGTGGCTGCGCGCCGGGTCGGCGATGAGGGCTTCCAATGCCAGGACATGGGCGGCGGCAAGGTCGCTGACATGGATATAGTCGCGCACGCCGGTGCCGTCGGGCGTGTCGAAATCGGTGCCGAATATGCCCACGCCCGCGCGCTTGCCCAGCGCGGCTTCGACCGCGACCTTGATGAGGTGCGTGGCCCCGGCGGTGGACTGGCCCGTGCGCCCCTGCGGGTCTGCGCCCGCGACATTGAAGTAGCGCAGGGCGCAGAAGTTCAGCGGGTGGGCGGCCGCCACGTCGCGCAGCATATATTCGGTCATCAATTTGGACATGCCATAGGGATTGATCGGCCGTTGCGGCGTATCTTCCCGCACCTTTTCCACGTCCGGGGTGCCATAGGTGGCGGCGGTGGAGGAAAAGATGAAATGCGGCACGCCGACCCGAACCGCGCTGTCGATGAGGTCGCGGGTCTTGGCGCTGTTATTATGGTAATATTTGAGCGGGTTTTCGACCGATTCCGGTACCACGACCGATCCGGCGAAGTGCATGATCGCGGTGATCGCATGGTCGCGCAGCGTTGCTTCGACCAGCGTTTGATCGGCAATGTCGCCGCGCACCAGCGGCACGTCGGCCGGGACCGCCCAGTCGAAGCCGGTGACGAGATTGTCGATGACGACCACGCCATAGCCCGCGTCCCTGAGCGCCAGCACGGCGTGGCTGCCGATATAGCCTGCGCCGCCGGTGACCAGCACGGTTGGCTTGGTAGTCATGCTCTTACCCCATAATGTGGCGTGTTCCCGCGCAGGCGGGAACATGGTGTATGGGGAGACAAGACGCGATCTCCCCAACGATTGTCGGGGAGACCTAAACGAGGGACGTTACGATTTACAGTATTTTCACGCCGCTTTGGCGGAAGTAGCGGGGTGGTAGAAAATCGTGCCGTCCGCTGCCATCGCGCGCAATTGTGCCGTAGGGGCGAAGCGGTCGCCATGGGCGGCGGCCAGACGGTCCAGCACGGCCACGACATGGGCGATGCCGACCGTTTCCATATGACTGAAGGGGCCGCCGGTATAGGGCGCAAAGCCCCAGCCGAAGATCGCCCCGATGTCGCCATCTTCGGGCGTTTCCAGCACGCCTTCGGCAAAACAGCGGGCGCATTCGACGAGTTGGCGATAGAGGAGGCGTTCTTTGACGGCGTCTACATCGGGCTGGGTTTCGGCGCGGGGGAAGGTTTCGCCGATGCCGGGCCACAGCAGCTTCTTGCCGCCTTCGGGATAGTCATACCAGCCCTTGCCGTTCTTGCGGCCAAGGCGGTCCATTTCGACCATCTGTGTCATGACCGCGTCGGAACGCTGCGCGACATAGGCGTCGCCCAGCTCCTTCTTCGCCGCCGTCATGACCTTATAACCCAGTTCGATCGACACTTCGTCGCTGACGGCCAGCGGTCCGACCGGCATACCCAATTGCTTGCCCGCATTTTCGATGAGCGCGGGGTTGATGCCTTCGGCGACCAGTTCCGCGCCTTCCTGCACATAGGTGCCGAAACAGCGCGAGGTATAGAAGCCGCGCGAGTCATTGACGACGATCGGCGTTTTCTTGATCTGCGCGACGAAATCCAGCGCCTTGGCAATGGCGGCGGGGCCGGTTTGCTTGCCAAGGATGATCTCGACCAATGGCATCTTCTCCACGGGGGAGAAGAAATGGACGCCGATGAAGTTTTCCGGCTTGCTCCAGGCGCCAGCGAGTTTCGTGATCGGCAGGGTGGAGGTGTTGGAACCGAAGATGACGTCCGGGCCAAGGACCGCTTCGACCTGGCGTGTGACTTCGGCCTTGATTGCGACATCTTCAAACACGGCTTCGATCACGAAGTCCGCGCCCGCAAGGTCCGCATAGCTGGCGGTGGGGGTGACGCGGGCGAGGGTGGCGGCCAGCTTTTCGGGCGTCATGCCCTTGCCCAGACGTTTGGACAGGACGGATTCGACATGAGCCTTGCCCTTTTGCGCGAAAGCAAGGTCGCGGTCGAACAGGACAACGTCCATCCCCGCCTGCGCGGCGACGGTGGCGATGCCTGCGCCCATCATGCCCGCGCCCAGCATGGCGAGTTTCATGGTGGGGGCTTTGGCTTCGCCCTTTGGACGGCGCGCGCCGCGTTCGGCGGCCTGTTTATTGACGAACAGGCTGCGGATCATGTTACCCGCCTGCGGATCGGCAGCGACCTTGGCGAAATATTTGCTTTCGATGCGGATTGCCCGGTCGAAGGGCAGGATCGCGCCTTCATAGACGGCGGACAGGAGCGCAACGGGCGCGTTCATGTTGCGCTGGGTCTGCTTGAGCGTCATCGGCAGCGCGCCGACCATGGTTTGCACGAAGCCGGGGTTGAATGCACCTGCGCCGCCGGGGAATTTGAAGCCCTTTACGTCCCATGGCTGGGTGGCGGCGGTGGGGTTGGCCTTTACCCATTCGCGCGCGGTTTCCAGTGCGGTGCCTTGCGGCACGACCTGATCCACGACCTTGAGCATGGCGGCTTCGGCGGGGCGGAACAGCTTGCCCTGGAGCATATACATCAGCGCGGCCTGCACGCCCATCAGGCGGGGCAGACGCTGCGACCCGCCGCCGCCGGGGAACAGGCCGATCAGGATTTCGGGCAGGCCAAGCCGGGTCTTCGGGCTGTCGCCGACGATGCGGCGATGGCAGGCGAGCGCGAGTTCGAAGCCGCCGCCGACGCAGGTGCCTTCGATCGCGCAGGCAATGGGCTTGCCGCAGGTTTCGAGGCGGCGGAACAGCTGGTTGAGGACGAACACCTTGTCGAAAATGTCGGCTGGTGCGGGGCGGCCACCATCGGCGGTGACGAGCATGGAGCCGAAATATTTAAGGTCCATGCCGGCCATGAAGCCGCTGTCCTTGCCGGATGCGATGACAGCGCCCTTGATCGTGTCGTCCGACGCGATGCGGGTGATGGCGGCGTCAAGATCGGCGATGAAATCCGGGCCGATGACGTTCATCGACTGGTCGGGAACGTCGATCGTCAGGGTGGCGATGCCGTCGGCGTCGGTGGTGATGTTGATGGTCTGCATGATGCTTGCTCCCTAAAGCCCCTCCTCTTGCGGGGAGGGGTTGGGGTGGGGGGTATCCGCGCTTTCGTTGCGTCCAGACTGGCCCACCCCCTGACCCCCTCCCGCCTGCGGGAGGGGGAACAATTGCGTTAGATACGCTCGATAATAATCCCGGTACCCATGCCTGCGCCCACGCACAGGTTGATGAGCGCGGTGCCTTTACCCGACCGTTCCAGTTCGTCGAGCGCAGTGCCAAGCACCATCGCGCCAGTCGCGCCCAGGGGATGGCCCATGGCGATCGCGCCGCCATTGACGTTGATTTGGGCATGATCCAGCTTCATCGCCTGCATGTAGCGCAGCACGACGCTGGCAAAGGCTTCGTTGAGTTCCCACAGGTCGATGTCGGCAGTGGTCATGCCCGCGCGGGCGAGCAGCTTGCCAGCGACAAATTCCGGGCCGGTCAGCATGATGAGCGGTTCGGAACCGATCGAGGCCATGGCGCGGATGCGGGCGCGGGGTTTGAGGCCGTATTTCTCGCCGATCTCCTTGCCACCGACCAGCACGGCGGCAGCCCCGTCGACGATGCCGCTGCTGTTGCCGGCATGGTGGATATGGTTGACCCGTTCCAGTTCGGGGTAGCGCAGCAGGGCGACGGTGTCGAAACCGGGCATGTCCTCGCCCAGCGCGGTGAAGCTGGGTTTGAGTGCGCCCAGGGACTGCATCGTGGCTTCGGGGCGCATATGTTCGTCATGGTCGAGGACGACCTGACCAATCACGTCGCGGACCGGGACGATCGAGCGGGCGAAGCGTCCTTCGTTCCATGCCATCTTCGCGCGCTTCTGGCTTTCGACGGCATAGGCGTCGGCATCGTCGCGGCTGATGCCGAATTTGGTGGCGATGACATCCGCGCCAATGCCCTGCGGCGCGAAATAGGTTTTATAGGCGACTGCCGGGTCCATGGCGATTGCGCCGCCATCCGACGCCATTGGCACGCGGCTCATGGATTCGACGCCACCACCGATGGCGAACAAAGCCTCGCCCGACATCACCTTGGCCGCTGCGATATTCACGGCTTCAAGGCCCGACGCGCAGAAGCGGTTCACCTGAACGCCCGGCGTGGTTTGCGCATAATCGGCGTTGAGGACGGCGGTGCGGGCAATATCCGCGCCCTGTTCGCCCACGGGGGTTACGCAGCCCAGGATCACGTCGTCTACGTCCGTCGTGTCGATGGCTGTGCGATCACGGATCGCTTCCAGCACCTGCGTCGCCAGTTGAACCGGGGTGATTTCGTGCAGCGACCCGTCGGCCTTGCCCCGGCCACGGGGCGTCCTGACGGCGTCGTAAATATAGGCTTCCATGTCCTCTTGTCCTCTCCGTGGGTCGCCTTGCCTGGCGCACCGGATACAGGTGCAAATGTATTTACGTTTACGTAAAGTGCAAGCAGGAAATGCGCTGTTTTGCAGTTATGGCTATGCCGTAGCGGAAGGGTGCGTGAGTCGAGGGTTTGACCCTTTGGCGATATTCCGCGACAGGAAGAAACGTGTCCGATGCTGATTCCCCCAAAGCGCCGTCGCCGCTGTCCATCCCCATTTTTCGTGCGATCTGGACGGCCAGCCTGGCGTCGAATTTCGGCGGGCTGATCCAGTCGGTCGGTGCGGCGTGGATGATGACGTCGCTGTCGGCGTCGCCCATGCTGATCGCACTGGTGCCTGCGGCCACGACATTGCCGATCATGCTGTTGTCGCTATGGGCAGGCGCGGTCGCGGACAATATGGATCGGCGCAAGGTGATGATCGCGTGTCAGGCCGCGATGCTGGTGGTGTCGGCGGCGTTGGCGGTGACGGCATGGGCGGGGCTGATCACGCCATGGCTGCTGCTGGCCTTCACCTTTGCACTGGGATGCGCGACCGCGATCAATGGCCCGGCATGGCAGGCGTCGGTCGGTGACATGGTGCCGCGCGCGATTTTGCCTAGCTCGGTCGCGATGAACAGCATGGGGTTCAATCTGGCGCGCAGCGTCGGCCCGGCGCTGGGCGGGGTGATCGTCGCGACGGCGGGCGCGGCGGCGGCGTTTTTGACCAATGCGGTCAGCTATATCGCGCTGCTGACGGTGCTGTCGCGCTGGCGGCCCGAATTGCCGCCCAAGCTGTTGCCGCGCGAACGGCTGGGCGTGGCGATGACGGCGGGGGTGCGTTATGTCGCGATGTCGCCCAAGATCCAGCTGGTGCTGTTGCGCGCCAGCGTGTTCGGCATTGGTGCCAGCGCCGTTTCCGCGCTGATGCCGCTGGTGGCGCGCGACGTGCTGGGCGGGGGCGCGCTGACATTCGGGATGACGAGCGGGGCGTTTGGCGTCGGTGCGGTGAGCGGCGCGCTGTCCACCCGCTATTTGCGTGCGCGCCTGTCGGTCGAGGCGATCGTGCGGATCGCGGCGCTGACGCTGGCGCTTGGCACGGCGATTACCGGGGCGAGCGGGTTTCTGGCGCTGGCACTGCTGGGTTATCTGCTGGCGGGTTATGGCTGGGTGACGGCGCTGGCGACATTCAACGTGTCGGTGCAGATGTCCGCGCCGCGATGGGTGGTCGCGCGGGCGGTGTCGCTATACCAGATGACGGCCTTTGGCGGCATGGCGATCGGCGCGTGGGGCTTTGGCTGGCTGGCGGAAAATCACGGCGTGGTCGAAGCGCTTTATGCGTCGGCGGGCGCGCAGTTCGTGGCCGCGATGCTGGGCTTCATCCGGCCGTTGCCGCAGACGGGCAACGACAATCTGGACCTTCAGAACAGCTGGCGCGAACCCGATACGGCCGTGACCGTGGAGCCGCGCAGCGGGCCGGTGGTGGTGACCATCGAATATCGGATCCCGGCCGGTAGCGTCGTCCCCTTCCTGGCGGCGATGAGCGAGCGACGGCGGATAAGGCGACGCGACGGGGCGCATGGATGGTCGCTGATGCGCGACCTGGGCGACCCGGAATTGTGGGTCGAACGCTATCATGTGTCGACCTGGCTGGATTATGTTCGCCATAACCAGCGGCGCACGGTGGCGGACGTCGCCAACAGCGAAGCGATCCATGCGTTGCACGCCGGACCCAATCCGCCAGTGGTCCACCGGATGCTGGAGCGGCAGACCGGGTCGCTGCCGATCAGCCGCGCGCCTGATCCGCGCGAGATGGCCGATGCCATGACCGACCCGACCCGATCAAGCTAGTCCCCCTTATTGCGGGGTGGTGCGTCGTGTGCCGATCAGGTCTTCGGGCGTGTCCACATCATGCAGCACGTCATAATTTGTTTCGATCTGGATACCGTGGCTGAGCAGAGCGCGCGCGCCCTGATCGCCCTTGAGCGCCAGCAATTCTTCGAAATGCCTGCGCCCGATGAAGGCAGGGGGGGAAGCGGAAAAGCTGTCGGTGCTGGCGACGACGGAGCGTATGTCTTCGGCCGCCATGCAGATGCGGTTATAATGGGTTTGCGGCACATTGGGCATATCCGCCAGGCAGATCAGGACGCCGCGTATGCGGTTGTTGGGCATCAGATGTTCGACCGCGCGCACGATGCTGCCCGAAATACCCTCTTCGGGCTGATCGTTGACGATGATGGTATAGCCACGCCGGTCGAGTTTGCGGTGCAGGACGGGCGCGAACGCGATCGGGCGCACAACCGCGACCAGTTCGGCAAAGGCCATGGACGCGATGGTTTCCAGCGTGTGCGCGGCAAGGGGCTTGCCGCGAATTTCGGCCATCAGCTTGTCGTCCTCACCAAAGCGGGAAGATGTTCCGGCTGCCAGCAGAACGGCGGCTATACGTTCAGTTCGCATCGAAAATAGGCATGAAGCTGTCGATATGCACTTTATATCGGGTTGTGGAATAAATGCCAGATGCCACCTCCACGATATTGTGTCCAGCACGCCAAAAGCGCTGGCCTTGGCGAAACCCTGTCGCCATATGCGGGGCCAGCGAAGAAAAAAGGAGTGGCCCTGTTGATGGCTTATGACCTTGATACGGAAACCGTCGGCGAAGGCAAATTGCCGGTTCCGGCCGAAGTGTCGGACGCGATCCGCACGTTGATCCGTTGGTCGGGTGACGTTCCCGAACGTGAAGGGCTGATCGAAACGCCGGAACGAGTGGCGCGCGCGTGGAAGGAATATTGTCGCGGTTATGGCGACGATCCGGCCTATCATCTGTCGCGCATCTTCCATGAAGTGGGCGGTTATGACGATGTCGTGCTGCTCAAGGGCATTCCGTTCCAGTCGCATTGCGAACATCATATGGCGCCGATCGTGGGCAAGGCGCATATCGCCTATCTGCCCGGCGATTATGTCGTGGGCATTTCCAAGCTGGCCCGCGTGCTGCACGCCTATGCCAATCGCTTGCAGGTGCAGGAACGGCTGACGTCCGAAGTCGCCAACTGCATCTGGGAGCATTTGAAGCCCCAGGGCGTGGCGGTAGTGATCGAAGCGACCCATGGCTGCATGACGGGGCGGGGCGTGCGCACGCCGGGCGTGATCATGAAGACCAGCCGGATGCTGGGCGTGTTCCGCGACGATGAAAAATCGCGCGAGGAAGTGCTGAAACTCATATCTTCATGAGTGAGGAGGAGCTTCCCTATCGCCCGCTGGGCAGCGTGAAGGCCGTGTCCGATGCGATCGGCGCGCTGCCGCTGGCGACCAAGCGGCTGGCGCTCGTCACTGGCGGCCACCGGCGGCTGGGCGGCATCATTGCGGGGGCTTTGGCGAAGGCGGGCCATTCGCTGGCCATCCATGGCAGCCATGACACGCGGCTCGATTCCCATCTGGCGCTGACGCTGGAGGAGCAGGGGAGCGAGTGGGAAGGCTTCGTCGTCGATTTCGCCGACCCGGAAAATGCCGAGGAACTGATTGCGCAGGTCGCCGCGCGCTTTGGCCGCCCGCCCGACATATTGGTCAACAGCGCCGCGATGTTCGGGCAGGACCGGCTGGACACAGTGACCGCCGACGACCTGATGCGCCATTATGCCGTCAATTGCGCCGCGCCCGCGATGCTGACCAAGGCGTTTGCGACGATCCCGGCGGGAAGTGGCGACAGGTGCATCATCAACATCCTGGACCAGAGGATCGACCATCCCCACACCGACCAGCTGGCCTATACTCTGTCCAAGCTGGCGCTGGCGGGGTTGACCCGGACCAGCGCCAACGCGCTGGCTCCACGAGTGCGAGTCAATGCAGTCGCGCCGGGGCTGACCATCGCCACGCCCGATTATGATGCCGATCAGATGGCCCGGCTGGAAGCGATGATGCCGCTCGCGCGCTTGCCGCAGGCCGAGCAGATCGCGCAAGCGGTGCTGTATCTGGTCGAGGCGAGCGCCGTGACCGGGCAGACCATCTATGTCGATGGCGGGGCGCACCTAAAAAGCTATGATCGTGATTTCATGCATCTGTGCCGATAGGGTCGGCGCGGATGCAGCGGTTGGGGGCTGGCAGAGAAGCCCTGCCGATCATAAGGCTGTGGTGAAGGAATAAAGGGAGATGGCGATGACCTATGAAACGATCCTGGTCGAACAGCGCGACGCGGTGACGCTGATCACGCTCAACCGGCCGCAGGCATTGAATGCGCTGAACGGGCAGGTGCTGGCCGATCTGTCCGCTGCCATGGCCGCCTATGACGCGGACCCGACCCAGCATTGCGCGGTGGTGACGGGCAGCGAAAAGGCGTTTGCGGCAGGCGCGGACATCAAGGAAATGGTCGACAAGGAAGGGGCCGACTTCTTCCTTCAGGATTTCTTTTCCGGCTGGCAGACCGGCGTTGTCGCCACGCGCAAGCCGTGGATCGCGGCGGTCGCGGGCTTTGCGCTGGGTGGCGGGTGCGAGTTGGCGATGATGGCCGACTTCATCATCGCGGCGGACACCGCGAAATTCGGCCAGCCTGAAATCAAGCTGGGCGTGGCGCCGGGCATGGGCGGATCGCAGCGACTGACCCGCGCGGTGGGCAAGGCCAAGGCCATGGAAATGTGCCTGACCGGGCGGATGATGGGCGCGGAAGAAGCCGAACGCGCCGGGCTGGTCAGCCGGATCGTGCCAGCCGCCGATTTGCTGGACGATGCGCTCAAGACCGCCGCCGCGATCGCCGCGATGCCGCCGATGGCCGCCATGGTGAACAAGGAAATGATCAACATCGCGTTCGAGACGGGTCTGGTCCAGGGGCTGCTGACCGAGCGGCGCATGTTCCAGATTTTGACGGCGACGCAGGACAAGAAGGAAGGCATGACCGCCTTCGTCGAAAAGCGTCCAGGCGTGTGGCAGGGGCGCTGAGCGTCTGACGGCCATGTGTTGCCGCCTGGGCGGGAACACATGGCTTTGCATCTATTCCCACGCGCTGCGCCAAGAAATTCATACCGATCCATGGAGGGGTTTTTCGCCGCTTTCGTTTCACAAGGAAACGGAAGAATGACCGGCGGACGCAGCCCTGTGTTCGCCGGTCCGTCCGTCACGGCACAGGGAGCTTCTGCATGGTCCAATCTTCGATAGTTGGCGAAATCTGATGCGGGTGTGTTTGATGATGGGGGCAGCGCTGGTCGCGCTGCTCCACGGGCCGGTGTCGGCGCAGGCGGTGCCGAAAAAGGTGCAGCAATTGCACCAGAAGATGCTGACGCTCGACAGTCATCTCGATACGCCTGCCTCGCTCGACTTGCCGGGCTGGTCGATCGACGAGGAACATGGGGTGCATAGCGACTATACCCAGGTCGATTTGCCGCGCATGAAGAAGGGCGGTCTGGATGGCGGCTTCTGGGCGATCTATACAGGCCAAGGGCCGCTGACGGTCGAAGGGTTCCGCAAGGCGCGCGATTTCGCGTTGCTGCGCGGCGTGTCGATCCGCGAGATGGTGGCGGCCGACCCGGCGAATTTCGCGCTGGCGACAGAGGCTAAGGATGCGGCACCGATCGCGGCGGCGGGCAAGCGGGTCGTCTATATGTCGATCGAGAATGCCTATCCGCTGGGCGAGGATGTGACGCTGCTCCAGACCTTTTACGACATGGGCGTGCGGGTCGCGGGCTTTGCCCATTTCGCGCATAACCAGTTTGCCGACAGTTCGACCGACCCGTCGAAAAAGCCGCGTTTTGGCGGGCTTAGTCCGCTGGGCAAGCTATTGCTCAAGGACATGAACCGGCTGGGCGTGGTGCCTGATGCGTCGCATAGCAGCGACCAGGTGCTGGACGATTTGCTGGCGCTGTCCACGACGCCGGTGTTGCTGACCCATTCGGGGTGCAAGGCCGTCTATGACCATCCGCGCAACATTAACGACGCGCATTTGCAGGCGCTGGCGGCCAAGGGCGGCGTCATTCAAATGAACGCCTATGGCGCATATCTTAAAGCCAGCAAGCCCAACCCGGAGCGGCAGAAGGCGATGGGCGCGCTGTTCGCGTCGATGCGGGAGGGGGCGAAACTGTCGGCGGAAACGCGGGCGCAATTGCTGGCCAAGCGGCAGGAAATCGACAGGCTCTATCCCGACACCGACCGGCCGACCTTCGACGATTTCATGGCGCATATGCTCCATGCGTTGAAGGTGGTGGGACCGGACCATGTGGGTATCGGCGCGGACTGGGACGGCGGCGGCGGCGTGGTGGGCATGGAGGATGTGCTGGACCTGCCCAAGATCACCGATGCGCTGCTCAAGGCCGGTTACAGCGAGGGTGATGTGCAGAAAATCTGGTCGGGCAATGTCCTGCGCGTGCTGGCGGCGGCGGAGGCGGGCAAGGCGAAGTGATGTAGCGCCTGCAAGGCCATCATCCCGGCGAAGGCCGGGATGATGGGGGCGGGGTTTACTTCCCCTCCAGCATCTCGATCATCAGGGAGAAGTCGCGGCCTGCCTCGCCCTGATTGGCGAGCAGTTGATAGAGCGATTCGGCTGCATTGCCCATCGGCACCGATGCGCCGACCAGGGCGGCGGCTTCGGTCGCGAGTTTCAGATCCTTGAGCATCAGGCCGACGGCAAAGCCGCCCTGATAGCCATTGTCGGATGGCGATTGCGGGCCGACGCCGGGGACGGGGCAATAGCTGGTCATCGACCAGCTCTGGCCCGACGACACGCTGGAGATGTCGTAGAAGGTCTGGGGATCTAGGCCCAGTTTCCTGGCCATGGCGAAACTTTCGCAGGTGGCGACCATGGTGGCGCCGAGCAGCATGTTGTTGCAGATTTTGGCACCCTGACCATTGCCCGCGCCGCCCGCATGAATGACTGCCTTGCCCATGGCGGACAGGATCGGTTTCGCCTTGGCAAAGGCGGCGTCGGTGCCGCCGACCATGAAGGTCAGCGTGCCGCCATTGGCCGCTGCAATGCCGCCGGAGACGGGCGCGTCGACCATGTCGAAGCCGCGATCCGTGGCGGCTTCGATCACCCGGCGCGCGGTGGCGACGTCGATGGTGGAGCAGTCGAGGAACAAGGCGCCGGGGTTCGCCGCGCCATAGACTTCGCCGGCATAGACGCTTTCGACATGCTTGCCCGCCGGCAGCATGGTGACGACCGCATCTGCCCCCGTCGCGGCATCGGCGGCGCTGGTAGCGCGGACGGCACCGTGCGATTCCGCCTTGGCCAGCGCATCGTCCGACAGGTCGAAGGCGCGAACGGCATAGCCGTTTTTCAGCAGATTGGCGGCCATACCGCCGCCCATATTGCCAAGGCCGATGAAGGCGATCGTCTGGGTCATGTCAGGCTCCTGTCTGCGAACATTTCTAACTTCGTCCATATCGGCTATGGAATTTCGATATTATTCAATAAATACAATAACTTATTTACATTATTCCACGCCGGGCAAAGGCTTCCACTGCCGGTCGGCGGGGAGCGGGGCGAAGATCGCGTCGATGATGGCGTCATCCACCTGTTCCAGCGTGGCCGGGGTCCAGCGTGGGGCATTATCCTTGTCGAAGATCACGGCGCGCACGCCCTCGACAAAATCGGGGCGGCGGATGATGGCGCAGGCGAGGCCATATTCCATCGTCATATTGGCGGCGAAATCCGGCTTGGCTGCGCCCTCGACCAGTTGGCGCAGCGCGACCTTGATCGTCTGGGGCGATTTGGTGGCCAGCGTCGCCCGTTGCGTGTCCGCCCATGCGCTGCCGTCGGCGGTGAGCGCGGCGACGATGTCCTCTGCCCGGTCCGACGCGAACAGGCGATCGATGTCGGCGCGGTTGTCGGCCAGTTTCGAGGGCGGGGGCGTTTGCGCTGCGCTGTCGAGGATGGCGGCGATGCTGGCGGGGTCAGCGATGATGCGCGCCTTGACGGCGTCGAGCGTATCCGACGGCATATAATGGGTGGCGATGCCGATGGTAGTGCAATCCGCCCCGTCGATCCGCGCGCCGGTGGTCGCCAACCATGCGCCGACCCGGCCGGGCAGGCGCGACAGGAACCAGCCGCCGCCCACGTCGGGGAACAGGCCGATGCCGGTTTCGGGCATGGCGAAGGTCGTGCGTTCGGTCGCGACGCGATAGCGGGCGGGGAGCGAGAGGCCCACGCCGCCGCCCATGACGATGCCGTCGATGAAGGCGACGATCGGTTTGTCATAGACGAACAGCAGGTGGTTCATCTGATATTCGAGATGGAAGAAGCGTTC
This sequence comes from Sphingobium sp. KCTC 72723, assembly GCF_014280435.1. Lineage (NCBI taxonomy): Bacteria > Pseudomonadati > Pseudomonadota > Alphaproteobacteria > Sphingomonadales > Sphingobiaceae > Sphingobium > Sphingobium sp. KCTC 72723. The sequence continues at coordinate 391,315 of NZ_CP060388.1, forward strand.
CGCCTCCACGCAGTCGGCCTTCGCACTGTTGGCGATCAGCGCGATGTCGCCACCCGCGCAGAAGCCGCGCGAAAGTTTGGGGTCGCCGTCTGCCGCAGGGAGATGGTCGATCATGACCGCGAGGACCGCATCGTCGTTGCGCCATGCCAGCAGCGCCGCGTTGATCGCTTCGCACATGTCGGGGGTCAGGGCATGGATCGCCCTTGGCCGGTTCAGGCGGATGCGGCCGATAGCGTTTTCGATGAAGGTCAGGACTTGGTCGGTCATTCGATTCTCCAAGGGGCGCGTTGCGCGTTCCCCCTCTCCCAGCTGCGACTAGGCAGCGCGCTGCCAAGTCTTCGCAACCCTCTCCCCAAAGGGGCGAGGGGCGTTGTTCAATCCCGCAGCATATCGCGGGCTACGATCATGCGCATGACCTGGTTTGTGCCTTCCAGAATGGAATGGACGCGCAGGTCGCGCCAGAGGCGTTCGATGGGATAGTCCATCAGATAGCCATAGCCGCCATGCAGTTGCAGCGCGCGGTCGGCGATGGACGATCCGGTGTCGGTGGCGAAACGCTTGGCCATGGCGGCAAAGCGCGTCTTGTCGGGCGCGTTGTCGCTCACCTTGACGGCGGCGGCGTAGAGCAGCGTGCGGGCGGCCTCCAATTCGGTCGCCATGTCGGCGAGGGTGAATTGGGTGTTCTGAAATTCGGCGATAGCCTTGCCGAATTGCTGGCGATCCTTGGTGTAGCGCACCGCTTCGTCGAGGCAGCGCTGCGCCCCGCCCAGCGAACAGGCGCCGATGTTGAGGCGTCCCCCGTCGAGGCCAGCCATGGCGATGGCAAAGCCCTGTCCTTCCGCACCGACGCGATTGGCGACCGGCACGCGCACGCCGTCGAAATTGACCTGCGCGGTGGGTTGGCTGTGCCAGCCGAGCTTACGTTCCTGCGCGCCGAAGCTGACGCCCGGCATATCCTTGTCGATGACGAGGCAGGTGATGCCCTTCGGCCCGTCCTCGCCCGTGCGGACCATGACGACGTAAACTTCGTTTTCGCCGCCGCCGGAGATGAATTGTTTGGAGCCGGTGACGACATAATGGTCGCCGTCGCGCACTGCCCTGGTCTTGATTGCCGCCGCGTCCGACCCTGCGCCCGCTTCGGTCAGGCAGTAACTGGCCATGCGGGTCATGGGGATGAGGTCGGGGAGATAGGCGTCCTTGACGCTCTGATCGCCGAAACGGTCGATCATCCATGCGCCCATATTGTGGATGGAAATGAAGGCGCTGGTCGATGGGCAGCCATGCGCCATCGCTTCCATGATGAGCGCGGATTCGAGGCGGCCAAGGCCGATGCCGCCGGATTCTTCCGACACATAGATGCCGCCAAAGCCCAGTTCCGCCGCCGCGCGGATCGTGTCGCGCGGGAAGATATGATGTTCGTCCCATTGCGCCGCGTGCGGGGTGATCGCGTCGGCCGTGAAGCGGCGCGCCAGTTCCTGAATTTCGCGCTGGTCGTCTGTCAGGTCGAACTGGGTCATCGCTCTCCTCTCGCCCCGCTGGCCGGGTGTCGTGGAGCCTATTAGCGGGCTTGCGATATTGCAAGCAATGGGGGAGTAACGCATCACTATGCTGCAATAATGCAGGGGCGATGGGAGTGGTGCAGGGCATGTTCGATTGGGACGACCTGCGGGTATTTCTGGCGGTGGCGCGGGCGCGGCGGGTGGCCCCTGCGGCCCGTGCGCTGGGGATCGACGCGACGACGATTGCGCGGCGGCTGGTGCGGCTGGAAAAGGCGCTGGACGCTGAATTGTTCGAAATGGGGGCGGGGGAACGCAGCCTGACGGCGCGGGGGCAGGAGTTGCTGGTCCATGCCGAAACCGCCGAAAGCGCCGCGCTCGCCGCGCTGGAGGATATGGGCGGGCAGGGGCGTTCGCTGGCCGGGCAGGTGCGGCTGTCGGTGGCTGAAGGGTTCGGCACCTGGGTGCTGGCACCGGGCATGGCCGATTTCAACCGGCGGCATCCGGGCATCAGGCTGGACCTGATTACCGCGTCCGGCTTTCTCAATCCATCCAAGCGCGAAGCGGACATGGCGGTGATGCTGGCGCGGCCGCAGCGCGGGCGGCTGACGGTGCGGCGGCTGGGCGATTATCGGCTGCATCTTTATGCCGCGCCCGATTATCTGGCGCGGGCGGGGCGACCCGATGCGCCAGCGGACCTGCGCGGCCATACGCTGATCGGCTATGTGCCAGAGTTCATCTTTTCGCCCGAACTGGATTATCTGGACGAAGTGGAGACGGGGCTGGAAGCGACGCTGCGGTCGACCAGCATCATCATGCAGCAACGCATGATCGCGGAAGGGGCGGGGATCGGCGTGCTGCCCGATTTCATCGCGCGGCGTGATTCGCGGCTGGTGCCGTTGATGGCCGACCGGATCGAGATCATCCGCAGTTTCTGGCTGGTGATGCATGGCGACCTGCGCAAACTGGCGCGGATCGGGGCTGTAGCCGACTGGTTGCAGGAAAGGATCGACATATTAAAGGCAATCGACGCGGCCCCCGGAGCGCGTTAAGGGAGTAGGAATGGATAGAGAGCGGTCGCATTTCGCCCATGCAGCATAAGCATAAGCGCAGCAGGGCCATCGCTCTGCCGAACGGTGAATTTCGCGCCCGCGCCACCGAATATCTCGACTTTCTGGCCGCATGGGTCAAAAAGCCGCGCCAGACCGCGTCGGTCGTGCCGTCCAGCCGCTATCTGGCGCGATTGATGGTGGCGCAGGTCGATCCCGCCGATGGCCGTGTGCTGGAACTGGGCGGGGGAACGGGCGTGTTTACCCGCGCCATCCTGCAAACCGGGTTGCCGCCCGAAAAGCTGGAAGTGGTGGAAATCAACCCCGCCTTTGCGCGTGGGTTGCGGCGGCATTTCCCCCATGTGTCGGTGCTGGAAACCCCCGCGCAGATCGTGTCGACCGCGACCGCAGGCGAACCGGGCGAATATCAGACGGTGGTGAGCGGATTGCCGTTGCTGGCGATGGACCGGCATATGCACATGGACATATTGTCCGAATCCTTTCGCATGTTGCAACCGGGTGGCAGCTTCGTGCAGTTCACCTATTCGATGCGCCCGCCGGTCAGCCGCGAGGTGATCGACGCGCTGGACCTTGACGTCGTGCGCGCGGGCCAGACGGTGCGCAATTTCCCCCCGGCGACGGTGTTTCGGTTTTCGCGACGCGGGCAATAGGTTGCGTTTGGCAATCGGCCTCCTATCTTCGCAGGAACGATAAGGGGGCAGAGCCAGCCATGGCAGCTATCATCGAAATTACCGGCCTGACCAAACGCTATGCGTCAGGGTTCGAGGCGCTGAAGTGCGTCGACCTGACGATCAACGAGGGCGAGATTTTCGCGCTGCTGGGGCCGAACGGCGCGGGCAAGACGACGATGATTTCGATCATTTGCGGCATCGCGCGGGCGACCGGCGGCAGCGTGCAGGTGGCCGGGCATGACATATTGCGCGACTATCGCGGTGCGCGGTCGGCCATCGGGCTGGTGCCGCAGGAATTGTCCACCGACCAGTTCGAGCGGGTGATCGACACGGTGACGTTCAGCCGTGGCCTGTTCGGCAAACCGCGCAATGACGCGCATATCGAGCGGGTGCTGCGCGACCTGTCGCTGTGGGACAAGCGCAACGCCAAGATATTGGAGCTGTCGGGCGGCATGAAGCGCCGCGTGATGATCGCCAAGGCGTTGAGCCATGAACCGCGCGTGCTGTTTCTGGACGAGCCGACGGCGGGCGTGGACGTGGAGTTGCGCCGCGACATGTGGAAGCTGATCGGGCAATTGCGCGAAACCGGGGTCACCATCATCCTGACCACCCATTATATCGAGGAAGCCGAGGAAATGGCCGACCGTGTGGGGGTGATCAACCGGGGTGAGCTTGTTCTGGTCGAGGACAAGACGGCGTTGATGAAGAAGCTGGGCAAGAAAACGCTGACCATCGTGCTGGCCGACCCGATCGATACGGTGCCAGTGGAACTGGCCGAATGGGGCGTGACGCTGAAAAGCGAGGGCCATGAAATTGAGTATATTTTCGATACGCAGGCCGAACGGACCGGCGTGTCGTCGCTGCTGCGCAAGCTGGGCGACATGGGGATCGGTTACAAGGATCTGAACACGGCGCAGAGCAGCCTGGAGGATATTTTCGTGAGCCTGGTGCATGAGGAGAAGGCGGCATGAGCCTGCAAAATCTGCGCGCCATCGCGGCGATCTATAAGTTCGAACTGCACCGTTTCCGCCGCACCTGGCTGACCGGGTTGCTGGTGCCGGTCATTACCACGTCGCTCTATTTCGTCGTGTTCGGCGGGGCGATCGGGTCGCGGATGACGGAGGTGGACGGCATTGCCTATGCCGCGTTCATCGTGCCGGGCCTGATCATGATGGCGATGTTCACCGAAAGCATCTTCAACGCCAGTTTCGGCATTTATATGCCCAAATTCACTGGCACCATCTATGAACTGCTGTCTGCGCCAGTGTCCGCCACCGAAACGATCATTGCCTATGTCGGCGCGGCGGCGACCAAGTCGCTGATCGTGGGGAGCATCATATTCCTGACCGCGCATCTGTTCGTCGATGTGCCGATCGCCCATCCCTTTGCGATGTTCGGCTTCATGGTGCTGATCGCGATCAGTTTCTGCCTGTTCGGCTTCATCCTGGGGGTGTGGGCGCAAAGTTTCGAGCAGTTGCAGGTCATTCCGCTGCTGCTGATCATGCCGATGACGTTTTTGGGCGGGGCATTTTATTCGGTCAAGATGCTGGCCGAACCATGGCAGACGATCACCTTGTTCAATCCGATCGTCTACCTGATTTCCGGCTTCCGCTGGACCTTCTTTGGCCGGGGCGATGTGGGAATCGAGTTCAGCCTGATCTTCGTCGCGGCGATGATGGCCGTTTGCATCGCCATCATCGGGTGGATGTTCCGGACGGGCTATCGTTTGAAGAAGTGATGCCGGGCGGGGAGCGAGGGTCGCTCCCCCGAAGGATCAGGCAGCCGCGCTTTCGGGCGCGACGGCGAACAGAGTGACGCCCTTATATTTGTCGTCATTCTGGTCATACAGGCCATGCATCGCCTCGAACGGGTCGTCGGTCACGACCAGGTCGGACAGGCCCACCAGCTTGAACGTGCCGAGTTTCAATTCGCGCGGCGGGCGACCGTCGCGGTCCACGGTCACGGCGTCGATGAACATCTCGTCATGGCGCGTGTAGAGGATGTGGGGTGCCAGGGTGACGACCATTTTATTATAGGTCACCTTGAGGCACTTCTGGAGCGCGATCGCTTCAAAAATCTCGGTCGGGGCTTGCATAATGTCTGCTCCATGACCGATTTTGCTGATTCTTTCAATTGCTTTGTGCGCTGCACCATTTCCATTCCACGCAATCAGCGTGGGACGAGGCGCAATCGGTCACGCAGGCACCAGCGCGCGATGAGCAGCACGGCGACGACGCCAAGGCCGCTGGCAAGGCCCAGCCAGATGCCAAGGCCCGCCATGCCGAGCGGGAAGGCAAGCAGGGTGCCGACGCCGATGCCCACCACCCAATAGCCAATCATGGCGAAAATCATGGGGATGGTCGTGTCCTGCAACCCGCGCAGCACGCCTGCGCCGACGGCCTGCGCCGCATCGACCAGCTGGAACAGGGCAGCGATGGCGAGGAAGCTGACCGCCAGCGCGGCAGTGCGGGCGTTGGCAGGATCGTTCAGGTCAAGGAAGGCGGAGACAAGCGTGCGCGGCATCCCGATCAGCACGGCGGCCGCGCAGCAGGCAAAGCCAGTGCCGATGATGAGCGCCAGCCAGCCTGCCCGGCCGATCGCCGCGCGATCATGCCGGCCATAGGCGATGCCCACGCGGATCGTTGCGGCCTGCCCGATGCCCATCGGCACCATGAACACCAGCGCGGCGATCTGGATAGCCACGGCATGGGCGGCGAGGGAATCGCGGTCGATCAGGCCCATCAGCATGGCCGACGCATTGAACACGCTGGTTTCAAAGCCCAGCGTGATGGCGATCGGCAGGCCCAGCGTCCATACCTGACGCTGCCGTTCGCGGTCGCGGCTCCAGAAACGGCCCATCAGCCGATAGCGGCGGAACCCCCGGTCGATCAGGATGACGGCAAGCAGCCCGAAGAAAAGGAAGCAGGAGGAAAGCGTGCTGGCCAGCCCCGCCCCGAACAGGCCGAGCCGGGGGAAGCCGAGATGGCCGAAGATAAGCGCCCAGCCCAAAGCGATGTTGACCGGGATGGCGGCCAGCATCACCAGCAGCCCCCAGAAGGGGCGTTCCAGCGCGGCAATGAAATTGCGCAGGGTGGTGAAGCCAAGGAAGGGGAGGAGCGCCCATTGCAGGCCGCGCATCAACTGCCCGGCTTCGCGCGACAGGTCCGCATCCTGCCCCATGGCGAGCAGGATGGCTTCGCTTTGCCACAATATGGCCCATGCGGGCAGGACGAAGAATAGAGCAGCGCGCAGCGTTTGATGCACGGTGCGGCGAATGTCGCGCACCGAATGGCGGCGACGGCCCCGTTCGCTGGCGATCAGGGGGGATGCGGCAGTGACCAGCCCCATGCCGAACAGCAGCAGCGCGTGGAACAGGTTGATCGCCAGCGCGCCCGCCGCCACCGCTTCCGCACCCAGGCGACCGAGCAGCAGCAGGTCGGTTGCCGCGATGGCGGACCAGGCGATATTGCCCGCGATCATCGGCAGCGCGAGCGCGATGAGGGCGGAGGCTTCGATGCGCCAGGGGGAGGGGTGAGTCACGATCAACGGTCCAGCCATATGTTTCAGACGTCATTGCGAGCGAAGCGAAGCAATCCAGTGGCTCGACCATGGATTGCTTCGCTTCGCTCGCAATGACGAATGTTGAAGATGTCTAGACAGATCAGTGTTTCTTGAACAGATGCAGCGCGGCAACGATGATGCCGCCGATCACCAGCCCGACGATGCCCGCGCCAATCGCGTTGACCACCCAGTCGACCACCGGGGCGATGGCGGGCAGGGCGTGGGCGGCGCTTTCCGCCATGTGGTGAATGGTGCCGGGGATCAGGTCGAAATGAAATTCGTGCAGGCCATGGACGATTAGCCCGCCACCGACCCACAGCATCGCGGCGGTGCCGACGACGCTCAATATCTTCATCAGGATCGGCATGGCCTGCACCAGCCCGCGCCCGATGGCGCGCGTGGCGGAGGAGGCGCGCTTGGCAAGGTTCAGGCCGATGTCATCCATTTTCACGATCAGGCCGACGACGCCATAGACGCCCGCCGTGATGAGGATGGCGACGACCACCAGCACGATGGCCTGTTCCCAGATCGGCTTGTCGGCCACCGTGCCAAGCGAAATGGCCATGATTTCGCCCGACAGGATGAAGTCGGTGCGAATGGCGCTGGATACTTTCTGGTTTTCCAACTCCGCCGAACTATGGGTTTCGAGCGCTTCGGCGGCAACGTCATGGCCGCCCTGCATGGCCTCCAGCAGCTTTTCCGCAGCCTCGAAGCACAGGAACGCGCCGCCCAGCATCAACAGCGGTGGCAGCAGCCAGGGCGCTAGGGCGCTGATGAGCAGCGCGGCAGGCAGCAGGAACAGCAGCTTGTTGCGGATCGACCCCTTGGCGATTTTCCAGATGATCGGCAATTCGCGGTCGGGGGTCAGGCCCATGACATAATTGGGGGTGACGGCCGCATCGTCGATCACGACGCCAGCCGCCTTCGTCCCCGCCTTGCCCGCCGCAGCCGCGACATCGTCCAGCGAAGTTGCGGCCAGTTTGGCAATGCCCGCCACATCGTCCAGCAGCGCGATCAGACCCGAAGGCATAGACTATCATTCCCCAGTTGCGGGCAGCGGTGAACCGCCCTTCGCACCCGCGTCATAGAGGGACGGGGGCAGGGGGGCAATGGAGGCTGTGAAGCTGCGTCGCAGTGCTTATCCTCCCCCCGCAAGGGGAGAATTTGTTGGGCGGTTTTGACTCCAAGGCGCGCGTCAGTAATTTCCGGGCGGGTCGCTGGCGGGGAAGCTTTCGTCCGACTGTTCGTCGACCATGTCCCATTCGTTCGGCGCGATGCCCGGTTGCGGGCCAGCGTCGCGGACGATGCCCGACGATCCCACAGGGCCACGATCGTCGGTTGGCTGGTCGTCGCCCATCCATTCGCGCCAGCCCTTGAACGCGGCAAAGCCAAGGCCGCTGACAACGGCCAATTTTATCAATCCTTTCATCGCTTATCCTCCTGAACGGCGGGAACATGGACCCAGTCGGCATGATCGCTACCAATGGCGGCGGGGGATAGGCGGATTTCGCCTTCCTCGTCCGATCCGGGCGATGGTTCGGCGGCGGCGGACAGTTGAGCCACGGCGTAACGGGCGCGCAGCGCGGCGTCGATCATCGCGGCCCAAGCGTTCGGGTCGCCTGCTTCGCGCATCGCCGCGTCAGGTTCTTTCAGGATCGCCAGGATGCTGGCGGCGTCCTCCACCCGTGCGGGCCAGTCGTCCGGCTGCGCACCGGCAAGGTGGCGGGCGAGGCGTTCGATGACAGTGCGCTGTTCCATGCCGGTCGAACGCATGTCGATGCCGCCCGTTCCGCGCGGGCTATGCTGGCGCGCGCGCCACGGTCTTGCGGCGGCGGGCAAGGAAGAAGCGCAGCATTTCGCGGGAGGCGTCCGGCCCTGCGGGATCGGTGTAGGATCCGGCGCGCGCGCCGCCCGACCAGGCATGGCCGCTGCCGTGGATCGTCCAGTTTTCCAGCATCACCAGCCCCTGCCCATTGCGATGTTCGGTGCGGGTGAAGGCGCGTCCGCCCGCTGATATGCCCTCGCGCGACTGGACGGTGATCGGGCCGGGGGTGGCGCGTTCGAGCAGCGATCGGAACCCTTCCGCATTGGACGGGTGGACGACCTTGTCGCCGTCACCGTGAAAGACGATGGTGGGGCGGGGGCGTGGCGTGCGCCCGGTCGCTGCCGCGCCGCCGGGTCGTCCGCGCATGGCCGCGAGCGCGCCGCCCAGCGTGCGAATATCCCCGAACGCGACGCCTGAATGGATGCCGACCGCGACAAAGATTTCGGGATAGGCCTGCCCCATGATCGCGGCCGTCGCCCCGCCAGCGGAAATGCCCGCAATATAGACGCGCGCAGGATCGGCGCGGCACAGCGCAATGGCATGGCGAGTCAGCGCCGCGATCATCGCCGGTTCGCCGCGCCCGCGCGCCTGATCGCCGGGCCGGTGCCAGTTCCAGCAGCGCCCTATATTGGCCGAGGGGGATTGTTCGGGATAGAGAATGACGACGCCCAGTTCGTCCGCCAACTGGTTCATGCGCGTGCCGGTGGCGAAATCGGTCGCCGATTGCGAACAGCCGTGGAGCATGACGACCAGCGGCAGGCGGCGGCGCGGCGACCCGACCGGGGTGTAGAGGCGATAACGCAGCGTGCCATGCTTGCCCTCGAAACTGCCTTCGACGAAGCTGCCGGGGAGAGGCCGGGTAGGCAGCGTGCGCGGGGCGGCCTTTGCGCGGGGCTTGGCGGCTTTACGCGCGGGCGCCTTTTTCGCGGGCGGAGCGAGCAGCGCCTTCTGCATCACGAGCGCGGCTGACATGGCGCGGCCCTTGCTCATCAGATGGGCGGCCTTCATTGCGGACGCGAACGGGTTTTTCATGGCAGTGCCTTTGGTCGGAGAGGGGCGTGGCCAACCTCTCCGAAAGCCATGACAGGATAATGGATGGCGCGCGATAAGGGTCCGGGGTTTTTTCGGGCGATGCCTTCGTTCCCTTGGCAGGGCGATTGCGCATGAAGCACAACTCATTTTACTCCGTCATGCTGAACTCGTTTCAGCATCCATCGTACCCAACAAGCCGCCGTTTATGGCGAGAAATGGATGCTGAAACGAGTTCAGCATGACGTTGGGGGGATAAAGTAAGGTCATATGCGATTTCCCTGCCCCATGGGAGGATGTTTTGAACACAAAAAAGCCGCCCGTTGCGGGGCGGCTTCTTCGTTTTTCGATGATGAAAAGGCTCAGGCTTCTTCGGCCGGGGCTTCATCCATGAAAGCGGCGATGTCGCCGGGTTCCGCGTTCGGATCATAATCCTCGGTGAAACCGGCCTCGTCCTTTTCGAACATGTCGGCCATGACGTCGACGCCCTGGCTTTGCAGTTCGGCTTCTTCAGGCGAGCGCGCCACGTTCACCTTGATGGTGACGGACACTTCGGGGTGCAGCGCGACCTTGACGTCGAACACGCCGAGCGTCTTGATCGGGCGTTCCAGAACGACCATCGCCTTGGTGACGATGGTGACGCCCTGTGCGTGCAGTGCGTCGAGGATGTCGCGAACCGCGACCGAACCGTAGAGCGCACCAGCGTTGGACGACTGGCGGATCAGGACGATCTGCGTGCCGTTGACGCCATCGGCAGCCGCTTCGGCGTCGGTGCGGCGCGCCGCATTGTCAGCTTCGATGCGGGCGCGGTTGGACTCGAATACCTTTTTATTGGCATTGTTCGAGCGCAGCGCTTTCTTGTTCGGAAGTAGGAAGTTACGGGCGTAACCGTCCTTGACGGTCACGACGTCGCCAATGGCGCCGAGCTTCTCGATCCGTTCGAGCAGGATGATTTCCATGGGTGTCTACTCCCTTACTTTACGATGTAGGGCAGCAGGCCCAGATGGCGGGCGCGCTTGATGGCCTGGGCCAGTTCGCGCTGCTTCTTGGCCGAAACGGCCGTGATGCGGCTGGGGACGATCTTGCCGCGTTCGGACACGAAGCCCTGAAGCAGACGAACGTCCTTGAAATCAATCTTCGGCGCATCCTTGGCGGCGAAGGGGCAGCTCTTGCGGCGGCGGAAAAATGGGCGTGCCATGATCGTGTGTCTCCTTATTCGCCAGCGGTTTCTTCGCGGCGCGGGCCGCGATCGCCACGGTCGCCGCGATCTTCGCGGGGACCACGATCACCACGGTCGCCGCGATCACCACGGGGACCACGATCGCCACGGTCGGGACGATCCTGCTTGCGCATCATGACCGACGGACCAGCTTCCAGCTCATCGACCTTGACGGTCATGTAGCGGATGATGTCTTCGTTGATCTGGGTCTGACGCTCCAGTTCCGCGATCACGCCGCCGGGGGCGTCGATGTTCAGCATCACATAGTGCGCTTTGCGGTTCTTGGCGATCTTGTAGGCCAGGCTACGCAGACCCCAGGTCTCGACCTTGGTCACCTTGCCCTGATTTTCTTCGACGATCTTGGTGGCGGTTTCCGCCAGAGCGTCCACCTGCGCCTGTGCCAGATCCTGGCGCGCAAGGAACACATGCTCGTACAGAGCCATGGTTATGCCTTTTCTGTTGGCCGATCGCTGACGCCCACCCCATGTGGAACGCCCCTCCGGCTGTCTTCTTTCAATGCTTGCGCGCCGGGCCGAGTCACCTCAGTCCGATGCGAAGGCGGGCCTATGGCGCAAAGGCGGGGGAAAGGCAAGGGCGGGTTTTGGCGGAACGCTTTGCTGTCCCGTCCCGTTCGGGCTGAGCTTGTCGAAGTCCTTGCCTGAGCGGAGCGAAGGCGCTTCACTGCGTTCAGCGGAGCGCTTCGACTTCGCTCAGCGTGAACGGATTTGGAGGGTGGACCATGGCGGTCGGAATTGCAGCACTATCGTTGATCCTGCTGATGATCGCGGCCTATCGCGGGATGAGCGTCATCCTGATGGCGCCGTTGCTGGCCATGCTGGCGGTGTTGCTGACCGATTCGGCCGCCGTGCCAGCCGCCTTTTCCGGCCTGTTCATGGAAAAGGTCGCCAGCTTCCTGAAACTCTATTTTCCGCTGTTCCTGCTGGGCGCATTGTTCGGCAAGATGGTGGAGATTTCGGGCTTTTCCCGCGCCATCGTGACCGCCGTGATCGGGGTGGTGGGTGCGGGGCGGGCGATTCCGGCGATCATGGCGGTCACGGCGTTGCTCACCTATGGCGGTGTGTCGGTGTTCGTCGCGGTGTTCGCGGTCTATCCCTTCGCGGCCGAGATGTTTCGCCGGGCCGACATTCCCAAACGGCTGGTGCCAGCGACCATCGGGCTGGGCGCGATCACCTTCACCATGGATGCGCTGCCCGGCACGCCGCAGATCCAGAATATCATTCCCACCAGCTTTTTTGGCACGACCAGCTGGGCCGCGCCGATGCTGGGGCTGATCGGGTCGGTCTGTATCGCGGCGATGGGGCTGGCCTATCTGGGCTGGCGGCGGCGCAGTTTGATGGCGGCGGGCGAAGGCTATGGCGCGCCCGAAACTTTGGTCAACGAACCGGACGTGCAGGAGGAGGACGCGCGCATCCATCCGTTGATCGCGCTGCTGCCGTTGCTGGTGGTGGGCGTGGGCAATTTGTTGCTGACCATGGCGATCCCGCGCTGGTTCATGGGGGAGGATGCGCTGCTGGCGTTGCCCGGCATGGCGGAACCGGTAGCCGTCAAGGTGGCGCAGGTTTCGGCGATCTGGGCAGTCGAAGGGGCGCTGCTGGCAGGCATTGCCACGATCCTGCTGTTCGCATGGGGACCAGTGGCAAAACGCTTTGCCGAAGGGTCGAAGGCAGCGGTCGGCGGCGCGTTGCTGGCGGGGATGAACACGGCAGTCGAATATGGTTTCGGCGGTGTCATTGCCGCGCTGCCGGGCTTTCTGGTGGTCAAGGAGGCGTTGCGGGCCATTCCCAATCCGCTGATAAACGAGGCGATCACGGTCACGTCGCTGGCCGGGATCACCGGGTCGGCATCGGGCGGCCTGTCGATCGCGCTGGCGGCGATGGCGGAACAGTTTATCGCGGCGGGCGACGCAGCGGGCATACCGCGCGAAGTGCTGCACCGGGTCGCGTCGATGGCGAGCGGGGGGATGGACAGCCTGCCGCATAACGGCGCGGTCATCACCTTGCTGGCGGTGACCGGGCTGACTCACCGGCAGGCCTATAAGGACATATTCGCGCTGACGCTGATCAAGACGGTAACGGTGTTCATCGTCATTGCCGTCTATTATCTGACCGGGCTGGTTTAGGGCGCGTTCAGGCGGCGGGACGGTGCATTTCTGCCGATCCCATGAAATGGGCGCGGGTCGATGGCCCGGCACTGTCCAGCAACGCAGCCACCTTGTCCCGCAAATTGGCGGAGGGTGCAGCCGGATCGTCGAAAGCCATGGCCCATTCGCCAAATTCGCGCGCGTCGATTTGCCCCTCGCGCAATTTCACGACGGCGCGGTGGCGTGGGTCGTCATGGATGCGGGCAAAGATGCGATCGACTGCGTCTTTTGGCCCTTCCAGCACCTGAAGGAAGCGGCGGCTGTTGAAGAGAAGCAGGCCGGTCACGTCGTCGCGCCGATTGCTGGTCGCCGAACGCTGCGCGATGGCTGCGCAGTCCTGCGGCGTGACCGTGCCGACCATCGTGCTGATATACATGATCTGATTGAAAGACATGGACATTCCCGTTAGCGCCGCCCCCGGCCCGGCCATCTAGGGCAATATCCCTTAATATCGGGTATTTAACCTCGATCAGAATCGGCCAGACGCACAAATGCCGCAGGGGGAGAGAACCCTGCGGCATCATGCCGGGCCTTTCGGCGGATCGTTACCGGATGGCGCTGCCCACGACCGCGCCGATCAGGCCGCTGGTGATGGCGATCATCACGGCGTCATTGCCCGAACGCACCCACTGATAACCGCGCGGCGGGGCCGACAGGCGATAGTCGCGATAATTGTTCACGACGCGATAGTTGGTGGCATAGCGACGGTCGAAGCGCTGCCCCTTGGCCCAGCGGCGGGCCTGCGGCGTTGCCTTGCGCACGGTGGTCTTCTGCTTGATGACGGTGCGGCCATTGGGCTTTTCCTTGACCACGGTGCGGGTCACTTCCTGACGATGCTGGCCATTATAGTGCTGAGCCTGCGCCTGTGCGCTGACGATCGGGCTGGCGACCAGCGTCGTGGTGGCCAAGGCGATGAGAATTTTCTTGAACATGTCTTTGCTCCTTTGCCTTGATTTCGGGCGCCGTCTCTTTGGCGTCGAAGACTGGAATAGAACGCGCTTGTCGCGGGGATGTGTCATGGCAGGGCAAAGAATGTCGGAAAATGTAACAGATTGAAATTTAATCTGAATATTGGTTCAGGAAGCGGGGTGGGACGGCGCAAATAAAGCCGGTCCTCCCCTGGAAGGGGAGGGCTATCGCATATGAAAATACCCCGCGTTCAGTCGTCATGCTGAACTCGTTTCAGCATCCATTTCTCGTCACGAATAGCGGCTTTTCGGTCACGATGGATCCTGAAATAAATTCAGGATGACATTGTAGGGATGAACAAAAGTCATATGCGATAGCCCTCCCCTGCAAGGGGAGGATCGGCGTTGTTAGACATGGCAGTATAGGATTTGCAGGAAACCCGATCGCTCAAAAGAAAAGCCCCGGAAAGGGCGGTCCTTCCGGGGCTTTGCCATGACCAACATAGCGGGCGGTTCATTCGGGCAGCGGGGTCGCGGTCACGGTCATGCGCGTCAGCAGGATGGGGTTGTGCTGTCCTTCGACGATCTGCGCCTGATCGGGTGCCTGCGCATCGACGGTGGCGAAGGGGGCAAGGCCCAGCGTGAGGACGAACAGGCTGGCGGCCATGCTCAGCAGGAGAGATTTCATGAATTGCCCTTTCTGCGGCACCAAAAGCAGCGCCGTGAAAGGGCAATAGGGGGAGAGTGTCGCAGCCATGTCCCCGTGCCGGGGAAGTTTGTCGGAAAGTGTAACGACGCGCCCTATTCGTGCCGCCCCTATTCGTGCCGCAACGCATCGATCGGATTGAGCGCGGCGGCGCGGCGGGCCGGGAAATAGCCGAACACGACCCCGATCGCGGCGGAAAACAGGAAAGCGATGATGTTGACCTTCAGGTCGAAGATAAACGGCACCTGCATCAGCGGCGCGATGGCCAGCGTCGCGCCCAGCGCCAGCACCAGCCCGATGAGGCCGCCAAGGCAGGACAGCACGATCGCTTCGACCAGAAACTGCAACAATACTTCGCGCGCGACTGCGCCGATGGCCAGGCGGATGCCGATTTCGCGGGTCCGCTCCGTCACCGACACCAGCATGATGTTCATGATGCCGATGCCGCCGACCAGCAGCGATATCGCCGCCACCGCGCCGACGATCTGCGTCAATATGGTGGTGGTGCCGGTCAGTGTGTCGCTGATCTGCTTGGTGTCGAACACGTTGAAATTATCGTCGCCGCCCGCCTTGATCTTGCGCCGTTCACGCATCAGTTCCTCAAGGCTGGCCTGCACGGTGGATGTGTCATAGGCATCGTCCACCGCGACCATGATCTGGCTGATGTCGCGGTCGCCAGTGAAGCGGCGCTGCACGAATTTGATCGGCATGACGACGACATCGTCCTGATCGCCAAAGCCGCCTTGCCCGCGCGTGGATAGCACGCCGATGATCTGGCACGACACGCCCTTGATCCGCATCCGCTTGCCCACCGGCTCATTGCCCTGGAACAGGTTGGTGCGCACGGTATTGCCGATGATGCAGACGGCGCGCCCGGCTTCTTCCTCATCGGGCATGAATAGCCGACCGTCGGCGACGGCCCATTGCTGAACCTGCGAATAGGCCGATGTGGTGCCATAGACGGTGGTGGACCAGTTATTGCCTTCGTAAATGGCGGTACCGGTCGATTGCACCACGGGGGCGACGGCGCGGACGCCGGTCAGCTGATTTTCGATCGCGGTCAGGTCTGCGGGCTTGAAATCGGGCGGACGCGGCCCGCCGCCACCCCGGCCAAATCCCTGTCCGGGGCGCAATTGCAGGACGTTGGCACCCAGCGAGCTGATCTGCTGCCGTACCGCTGCGGTGGCGCCATTGCCCAGCGTCACCATGGTCACGACGGCGGCGACGCCGATGATGATGCCCAGCGTGGTCAGGAAACTGCGCAATTTGTGCCGGTTGATCGCACGGAAGGCGAGGGTGATGGTGGTGCCTAACATGGGACGCCCTCACGATAGTCCACATCGTCATCCTGAAACACGTTCAGGATGACGGCATTGCGCGCACTCACGCCACCACCCCAGTGTCGATCCGCTCGACGAGCCCGTCCTTGAAATGCACGATAGTCCGCGCAAATGCTGCCATGTCCGGTTCGTGCGTCACCATCAGCACGGTGATGCCGCTGTTGCGGTTGAGGTCGGTCAGCAATTGCATGATTTCAACCGATCGTTCCGAATCGAGGTTGCCGGTCGGTTCGTCGGCCAGCAGCACGTCCGGGCTGGTGACGATGGCCCGCGCGATGGCGACGCGCTGTTGCTGCCCGCCCGACAGTTCGGCAGGCGTATGGTCCCACCAGTCCTTCAGCCCCACCTTGTCCAGCGCGGCCATGCCCATGTCGTAGCGGGTTTTCTTGTCCTCCCCGCGATAGATGAGCGGCAATTCGACATTTTCCAGCGCGGTGGTGCGCGACAACAGGTTGAAGCCCTGAAACACGAAGCCAAGATAGCGGCGGCGCAGCAGCGCGCGCTGGTCACGGTCCAGCGTTTCGACATGATGCCCCTTGAACAGGAACTTGCCCCCGGTCGGCACGTCGAGGCAGCCAAGGATGTTCATCGTCGTGGATTTGCCGGAGCCTGACGGTCCCATGACTGCTACGAAATCACCCTGCGCAATGTCCAGGTCAATGCCCTTCAGCGCCTGAAAGGCTGTCGGGCCAGCGCCATAGACTTTGGTGACGCCGCGCAGGGAAATGATGGGGCTTGCGTCCATTGCTCTTATGTCCCGCTCGGACGACCGGTGCCGCGCGTGTCGGCGGGCGCGACCGGCGCGGTTTCGGGTGCCTTGTCGCCGGAATTGCCCAATGCGTCGATGCTGGCGGGCTTGCCGTCCGCCGCCGGATTGCGCTGGCGGTCGCGGGCCTTGTCGCCGCCGTTCGCATTGCCATTCTGGTCCTCGGCCGGGGCTTCCTGCCCGGCGGCCAGTTGCCCGGTGATGACGCGCATCCCGGCTTTCAGGTCGCCGCCGCTGATGACGGTGCGCGCGCCGTCGCTGGCGCCGATCTTGACCTGCACCGCTTTGGGATTGCCATCCTCACCCAATATATAGACGGTCTGGCTGCTGCCTGCGCCGAAATTGACCTGCCGCGCATTGCCGCCGCGCCGCATACGCCCCCGCCCTGGCAGGACGCTGGTGATGCCGCCGCCCTGTTTGGCGGCGCTGGGCTTGAAGCGCAGCGCGCTGTTGGGGACGAGCAGGACGTTGCGCAATTCCTGCGTCACGATGTCCGCCGTTGCGGTCATGCCGGGGCGCAGCGTTTCGTCACGGTTATCGACCGTCAGCACGGCAGTATAGGCGACCACGGTGCCGGCAGTGCTGGTCGTCGTCGTGCTGGACGATGACGTGCTGCTGGCGTTGGAGCCGACATTCACCCGGCTGACCGTGGCGGGGAAGGTGCGGCCGGGGAAGGCATCGACCGCGAAATTCGCGCTCTGGCCGTCCTTCACCTGACCCACATCGGCTTCATCGACCGACACTTCGACTTCCATCTGCGTCAGGTCTTCGGCCAGGGTGAACAGCACCGGCGCGTTGAGCGAGGCGGCGACCGTCTGCCCCGGTTCGATGTCGCGGGACAGGACGACGCCGTTTACCGGCGACACGATTTGCGCGATCGACAGGTTGGTCTGCGCCGACGAAAGTTGCGCGCGCGACACATCGACCTGCGCCTGTGCCGACCGCAGGGTGGCGACCGCGCCCTGATAGGTGGCGCGGGCGGAATCGATTTCGGTCTTGGCCGGCACCTTGCCGCCCGAAAGCTGGAACACGTTGAGTTGCCGGTCGAGCGTCGCCTTGGCCAGCGCGACCTGCGCCTGCGCCTGCGCGACGCTGGCTTGAGATGATGCGACCTGCGCCCGGTTCTGGTTCACGGTGTCGGTCAGGCGGCGGGTGTCCAGTTCGGCCAGCCGCTGCCCCTTGGTCACGCGGTCGTTCACATCGACATAGACGGCGATGATCTTGCCCGATTGCTCGGACCCCACATCCACCTGATTGACGGGTTTGAGGTTGCCGGTGGCGGATACTGAGACGGTCAGGTCGCCGGTGCGCACTTCGCGGGTCGCATAATTGGGCTTGTCGTCCCCGGCAAAGCAGCGCGACACCAGCAGGACGACGACCAGCAACAGGGCAAGCAATCCGCCCCGCACCGCCCATTTGCGCCATGGTTTGGCGGGCTTGGCCCCCAGAAATTCGTCCAGGGTCGGATCGGTGGTCATGTCATTGCTCATGATTTTTGTTCATCCGGGCGGGTATCCATGCTCTGCCAGCCGCCACCCAGCGCATTGTAAAGCTGGGCAATGGCCAGAACCTCGTCGGATTGCGCCGAAGCGAGGCTGTTGCGGGCGTTCAAAAGAGTGGTTTCGCTGTTCGACAGCGTCTGGAAATCGGTCAGCCCCGCCTGATACTGGCTGCGCGCCAGAATCGCGGCATTGTTCGACGCATCAAAAGCGATGGCGAACTGCGCCTTGCGGGTCCGCGCGGCGGCCAGCGCAGCCATCGCATTCTCGACATCCTCCAGCGCGGTCAGCACATTCTTCTTATAGGTGGCGAAGGCAGCGTCGGTGCCAGCCTTTTGCGACCGGACCTGAGAGGCGAGGCGGCCACCGTCGAATATGGTCTGCGCCACATTGGCGAATACGCCGCCAGTAATCAGGCTGAACAGATTCTTGAACGCATTTGACGTGGTGCCGATGTTGCCGCTGATGCCGAGCGAGGGATAAAGCTGCGCCTGCGCCACGCCGATCCGCGCAGTCGCGGCGGCCAGCCCGCGTTCGGCGCTGCGTATGTCGGGCCGCTGGCGCAGCGTGTCGGCGGGGATGCCGGTGGCGATCTGCGGCGCGGCGACGGGGATGGGGGCGGGTGTTTCGAGCGTGCGGGTCGCGTCGCCCGGTGCCTGCCCGGTCAGCACCGCGATGCGGTTCAAACTGCCGCGCAGGCCCGATTCCAGTTGGGGGATCGACGCGCTGGTCTGCGCCAGTTGGGCGCGCGCCTGCTGCTCGTCCAGTGAGGACACAAGGCCCGCCTGCAACCGCCAGCGGGCAATGTCATAATTATCCTGCTGCACGCCCACGCTTTGCCGGGCGATGCGCAACTGTTCCTGCGCCAGCCGCGCCTGCACATAGTTGGTGACGAGTTCGGATATGATCGTCATCCGCACGGTGGCAAGGTCGTAACCCGATGCGGCAAGGTCCGCCCGCGCGGCTTCCGCCCCGCGCGACAATTCGCCGAACAGGTCGACCTGCCAGCTTGCATTCGCATTGGCCGAATAGCTGCTCGACCAGTTGCTGGAGCCGAGCGCGATCACATTGCCGCTGCTGTCGGTGCGGGTGCCTCCAGCCTGGCTGCGGTAATTTTTGCCGCCGCTGCCCGATCCGCTGATCTGGGGCAGGAAGGATGCGTTCGCCTGGGCCAGGGATTCGCGTGCCTGCCGCAACCGGGCCTGCGCCGCCACGATGTCGAGGTTGTTGGCCACCGCCGCATCGACCAGCGCGCTGAGCGCGGGATCGTTGAGCCGCGTCCACCATTGCGCCAGCGCGGCGTCATCCTGCGCCACGCTATCGCCACCACTATAGGTCGCGGGGATGCCCAGAGCGGCGGCCTGTGGCGGGCGATAGTCCGGCCCCGCCGCGCAGGCGGACAGGGTCAGCGCCGTCCCGGCAATCCATGCAATGCGATATCGCACCTTTTCCTAACACTCCGTCATCGTTAAAGGGGCGGCCACGCTGCCCCCAAGGGAAGGGGGGCGGGAGACGTTCGCCCCTGCCTGCTACAGGGGCGTGTATGGCTCAACGCCATTTATGTCTCAAAGTGTAACATGTTTGAAATCGCGCGCTTTTTTCGCGCGGATGGTCAGGGGATGAACGATGCGGGCTTTTCTTTTTCCGGGGCAGGGCAGCCAGTCCGTGGGCATGGGCAAGGCTTTGGCCGACGCCAGCCCCGCCGCGCGCGAACTGTTTCAGGAAGTCGATGACGCGCTGGGCCAGAACCTGTTCCGCATCATGGTGGAAGGGCCGGACAGCGACCTGTTGCTGACCGAAAATGCGCAGCCCGCGATCATGGCCAATGCGCTCGCCACCTTGCGGGTGATGCAGAAGGAAGGCGGCTTTTCGCTCAGCGAGAAGGGCGATTATGTCGCGGGCCATAGCCTTGGCGAATATAGCGCGCTGTGCGCGGTCGAAGCGTTCGACATCGGCACCACCGCGCGTCTGCTCAAGCTGCGCGGGCGCGCGATGCAGGCCGCTGTGCCGGTCGGCGAAGGCGCGATGGCGGCGTTGCTGGGTGCGGACATCGAAAAGGCGCAGGCGCTGGCCGATGCCGCCGCGCAGGGCGAAGTCTGCACCGTCGCCAACGACAATGACCCCAGCCAGGTCGTGATTTCGGGCCATCGTGGCGCGATCGAACGGGCCATCGCTCTGGTCAAGGATCATGGCATCAAGCGCGGCGTTCTGCTGCCGGTATCGGCACCCTTCCATTGCCCGCTGATGCAGCCTGCTGCGGACGCGATGGCGGAGGCGCTGGCGAAAGTGACGATCCAGTCGCCGCTGCTGCCGGTCTATGCCAATGTGCTGGCCGCGCCGATCGCCGACCCGGACGATATTCGCGCGCGGCTGGTCGAACAAGTGACGGGCCGGGTGCGCTGGCGCGAATCCGTCGCCGCCATGTGGGACGCGGGCGTGACCGATTTCGTCGAACTGGGCGGCAAGGTGCTGGGACCGATGGTCAAGCGCATCGCTCCCGACGCGACTGTGCGCAGCATCATGACGATGGACGACATCGAAGCCGCACTAGGGGCGTTCTGAACATTTTGCGCCTCTGCGCGAACCGAACTGATGGAGTAAAATATGTTCGACCTTACAGGCATGACCGCGCTGGTGACTGGCGCTTCGGGGGGGATCGGCTCTGAAATCGCGCGGTCGCTGGCGGCGCAGGGGGCGACGCTGGCGCTGTCGGGCAGCAATGAGGACAAGCTCAAGGCGTTTGCGGCGGAACTGGGCGGGGATCATAAGACGCTCGTGTGCAACCTGTCCGACCCTGCATCAGTCGATGCGCTGGTGCCGCAGGCCGTGGAAGCGCTGGGCGGGCGGATCGACATTCTGGTCAACAATGCTGGCGTGACCCGCGACAACCTGATCCTGCGCATGAAGGATGAGGAATGGATGAGCGTCATCGCCATCAATCTGGAAGCTGCGTTCCGCCTGTGCCGCGCGGCGGCCAAGCCGATGATGAAGCAGCGTTTTGGCCGCATCATTTCCATCACGTCGGTCGTGGGCGTCACTGGTAATCCGGGCCAGTCCAACTATTGCGCGTCTAAGGCAGGCATCATCGGCATGTCCAAATCGCTGGGTCAGGAACTGGCCAGCCGGGGCATCACGGTGAATTGCGTCGCGCCCGGCTTCATCCGTTCGGCCATGACCGATGCGCTGAATGACGTGCAGAAGGGCGCGATCCTTCAGAAAATCCCGGTCGGCGATTTGGGCGATGGCGCGGACATCGGCGCGGCGGTCGTCTATCTGGCGAGCAAGGAAGCGGGTTATGTCAACGGTCAGACGCTGCATGTGAACGGCGGCATGGCCATGATATAAGGATAGGCCGATATTTCACCCAGGCTGGGCTGCAAATACCATCCTTCTGCGCTTCCGGTGCTCACGTGCTTTATGCACGCTGCGCGCCGGTTCTCGAAAGACGGCATTTTCGCCTCAGCCTGAGCGAAATCTCAACCTATCCTCACCTTGGAATATTTCAGTCCAAAACGCCCAAGCGCCGCATCCATCAGCACCGCGCGCCGGGTCGCCAGCGCCAGCACGGCGATGGCGGCGATCAGGTTCACTGGCACATGGGTCATTTCCGACACGGCCCTGCCGAACAGCGGCGCGATCCACGCATAGGCAAGCCAACTGGCTTCCCACCGGAGCGCGCCGCGTTTGGCCATGTCCGCCGCCATGAAGGCGATGGCGACGCCCAGCAGCACGAAGTCGTAATCCAGCACATAGGGGGTGCAGAGCAGCGCCGCGCTCAGTGCCGCCGCGCCACGCACTGCCATCGACCCGTGCCGGGCGACCAGTGCGGCCATCAGGATCGCGCCCGCCGTGACGATGGCCTGCACAGCATAGGCCAGCGGAATCGAACCGCCCCACTGGCGGATCGCGGCGAAGGGACTCTGGATCTTCTCCCACCCCGTCGCGCCCGCTTCGATGATGATATGCTGCGTCAATGGCAGCGAATCGAGGAACGCGCGCCACACTGGCCAGCCCCAGATCGCCAGCGTCAGCAGGCACAGCACGGTCACGGTCAGCCCAGCCGACGCGAACGCGCGCATGTTGCCGCGCGCCAGAAGCAGCACCGGGATCAGCACGGCAAATTGCGGTTTGTAGACCAGCGCGCCCAGCAGCATCCCCGCCACCCATGGCCGCCGGTCGAGCAGCAACATGCCCCCGCCCAGCAGGCTGGCGGTCAGGAACGCATTTTGCCCATGGCCCAGGCACACCAGCACCACCGGCGCGCCCAGCGCGACCAATAGGGCATCGCGATCATCGGGCAATATCCGCCGCACCAGCAACAGCGCCAGCGCCAGCGACAGCCCCTGCCAAAGCAGCAGTGCGACCACATAGGGAAATTGCGCCAGCAGCGTGGCGATGATCAGGAAGGGCGGGGGATAGTGCCAGCCATAGAAGGGAATCGCGCTGTCATGATGGACCTGTTTCTGGACTTCATGCTGCGTTGGCCAGTCCCATGCGGCGGGCGCGCGGCCATGATCGGCCATCCATCCCGCCGTCCACACGTTGGAAAAGTCCGTCCCCAGCGGACGTCCCAGCGAATCCACCGTGCCATGGGCCGTCGCAAACAGATAGACGAGGCCTATGATAGTCGCCGCAAACACCAGCCATGCGGTCAGCCGGACCCGTGCGCGCGTGACGAAACGATCTGGGGAAGCAACCATGGCCATGGCGTCGTCCATCGCACAAGCGGCTGAAATTCTGGTTAATGGGTGGCTGTCATGGCCCGCCCTTGTCGCTTTTGTTGCCTCATCATGGCCAGATATGATTGAAAGGGGCTTGGCTGCCTTGCCTCTTGCCTCTATCGGAGCTTGGCACTAGGGCTGCCTTAACGGTTGTTCAGACCACCAACGATACCAGTCAAGAAGGACCACTCATGAGTGAGACCGCGGATCGCGTAAAGAAAATCGTCGTCGAGCACCTGGGCGTTGAAGCCGAAAAGGTGACCGAGGATGCCAGCTTCATCGACGATCTGGGCGCAGACAGCCTGGACATCGTTGAACTGGTGATGGCGTTCGAAGAAGAATTCGGCGTCGAAATCCCCGACGATGCGGCTGAGAAGATTGCGACCGTCAAGGACGCGATCGACTATATCAACAGCAAGCAGTAAAGCGTTTCGTGGCCCGCGCCATGCGCTGCGGGCCGCTTTTCGCGCAAGGAAATGGCTCCTCCTGTCCGGTCAAGCCGGGATGTGGGGAGCTTTTTCGTATCTGGCGCGCCGTTCACAAACCCGTCGTAACGGGCTAGAGGGGAACGGTGCGGCCCAAATTGAGATTTCGGAGCTAGGATATGCGTCGTGTCGTCGTAACCGGCCTTGGCATGGTCAGCCCGCTGGGCGGGGATGTCGAAACCACCTGGAAGAACATCATCGCGTCGAAATCCGGCGCGGCGACGATCACGCGGTTCGACCCGACCGACTATAAATGTCGTATCGCCTGCGAAGTGAAGCCCAAAGACCATGAATATGGCTATGACGCCTCGCTGGACGTGGATCACAAGATCCAGCGGCAGGTCGACCTGTTCATCGTGTTCGGCATTTCCGCCGCCAGCCAGGCGCTGCGCGACGCGGGCCTCGACAATATGTCGGAGGAAGAACGGCTGCGCGCGGGCTGTTCGATCGGGTCGGGCATTGGTGGCCTGCCGGGCATCGAAAGCGAATCGCTGGTGCTGGCCAACAAGGGACCAAGCCGGGTTTCGCCGCACTTCGTCCATGGCCGCCTGATCAACCTGATTTCCGGTCAGGTCAGCATCAAATATGGCCTGATGGGTCCGAACCATGCCGTCGTCACGGCCTGCTCCACCGGCGCGCACTCGATTGGCGACGCTGCGCGGATGATCGCGATGGATGACGCTGACGTCATGCTGGCGGGCGGCGCGGAAAGCGCGATCTGCCCGATCGGCATTGCCGGTTTCGCGCAGGCGCGGGCGCTTTCCACCGGCTTCAACGACACGCCCGAAAAGGCATCGCGTCCCTATGACGTCAACCGTGACGGCTTCGTCATGGGCGAAGGCGCGGGCGTGGTCGTGCTGGAAGAATATGAACATGCCAAACGGCGTGGCGCGAAAATCTATGCCGAAGTGATCGGTTACGGCCTGTCGGGCGACGCCTATCACGTTACTGCGCCCCATCCCGAAGGGTCTGGCGGCTATCGCGCAATGGCGATGGCGCTCAAGAAATCGGGTCTGGCGCTGTCGGACATCGACTATGTCAACGCGCATGGCACGTCGACTCCGCTGGGCGACGAGCTGGAACTGGGCGCGGTCAAGCGGCTGTTCGGCGATAACCTCGGCACCATGTCGATGTCGTCCACCAAGTCGGCCATCGGCCATCTGCTGGGTGGCGCGGGCGCGGTGGAAAGCATTTTCTGCATCCTCGCCATGCGCGACGGCATCGTGCCACCAACGCTGAACCTGGATGAACCGAGCGACAGCTGCAAGGGCGTGGACCTGGTCCCGCACGTCGCCAAAGAACGCAAGGTCCGCGCGGTGCTGAACAACTCGTTCGGCTTTGGCGGCACCAACGCCTCGCTCATCATGAAGGCGATGTAAGACTGACTTGATCCTCCCCTGCAAGGGGAGGGCTATCGCATATGCGACCACGCCCGCCTTGTTTGTCACCCTGAACGTGTTTCAGGGTCCATTTTGCCGGATCAAGCAGTTGTTTGGGACGAGAAATGGATGCTGAAACAGGTTCAGCATGACTTTGAGGGGCGAAAGAAAGTCATATGCTATAGCCCCGCCTTTGGAGGGGAAGCACGCGCGTAATTTCTTTGGTCGGGCAGTTGTGACGATGGCAAGACGATCCTCCAATCCCATGCGTCGCTTCGGCTGCGTCATATTGCTGATCGGTCTGGCCGTCGCTGCGTTCGTCGGCTTCCGCTTCGTGGCGGGCTGGAAGGAACAAGGCCCAGCGGCGCAGGATGTCAGCATCACCGTGCCGGAAGGGGCGACTCTGTCCGATGCGGCGGTGCTGCTGAAACGCTCTGGCGCAGTTCGCTCCGCCGATGCGTTTCTGACGCGGGCAAAGGTCTTTGGCGGCGGCACGTCGATCAAGGCAGGCGAGTTCGTCATCCCGGCCAAGGCCAGCAACAGCGACATCCTTTCCATCCTGCAAGGCGGCAGGACGCTCACGCGCCTGATCACCATTCCTGAAGGTATGCCGTCCATTCTGGTGCATGAACGGTTGATGGCGAACGACCAGCTGACCGGCAGCATCCCGGTGCCGCAGGAAGGCAGCGTGCTGCCCGACAGCTATGCCTTCGACAAGGGGGAGCCGCGCGCCGCCGTGCTGAAACGGATGCAGGGCGCGATGGACAAGGTTCTGGCCGACCTGTGGGCCGCCCGCGCGCCCGACACTATTGCCAAAACGCCCAAAGAAGCGGTCATATTGGCCAGCATCGTGGAAAAGGAAACCGCCGTTGCCGCCGAACGGCCCACGGTCGCGGGCGTCTACAGCAACCGGCTGCGCACCAACATGATGTTGCAGGCGGACCCGACGATCATCTACCCGATCACGCGGGGCAAGCCGCTGGGTCGGCGCATCCGCAAGTCGGAAATCGCCGCCGTTAACGATTACAACACCTATGCCATGGTCGGCCTGCCCAAGGGACCGATCGCCAATCCGGGGCGGCTTTCCATCCTTGCCGTCCTGCACCCGGCGAAAACCAGGGCGCTCTAT
Source organism: Sphingobium sp. KCTC 72723 (assembly GCF_014280435.1). NCBI lineage: Bacteria > Pseudomonadati > Pseudomonadota > Alphaproteobacteria > Sphingomonadales > Sphingobiaceae > Sphingobium > Sphingobium sp. KCTC 72723. Next base: position 417,280 of record NZ_CP060388.1, read on the forward strand.
TTCGTCGCGGACGGGAAGGGCGGGCATATCTTTGCCGACACCTACCAGCAGCATAATGAAAATGTGCGCAAATGGTTCGAAATCCGCCGCGCGCGCGGGGAGCTTTGATCCGTTAGCGCAGCACGCCCTTGCCCCGCATCGCGCGGGCATAGGCCAGTTGCGTGACGCCAGCCGCGAAGATGAGCGCGGGAACGACCAGCGCGCCACCGCCCTCGACCGCCAGCATGTCGGTGCCGAAAAAATTCTGCGCGAACAGAATGACGATCGCCGCCAGCGACAGAGCATAGACCGGCACCGCCAGCGCCCGCCGCGCGATCAGCAGCAGCGCGCCCAGCGTGCCGGCGCCCACCGCGACCGCAAACACCGCCCACACCCATCGGGGCATCTGCGCATAGACCCGCGCCATGTCCGGCCGGGTCCGGGCAAGTTCGGCCATGTCCATGCGATATTGCATCAGGAAAGACAGGTCGCCGATCAGGTTCCACGCCAGCGCGGCGATGGCTATGGCCAGGAAATAGCGCGGCTTGTGCATGGCCCGTTCAGCGCAAAACGCCGCGCGCCACCAGACTGCGCGCGTAGAGCAGCTGGACGATCGCAACGATGATGATCAGCGCAGGGAAGGCGGCACTGGTCGCGCCCTTGATCGCCAGCAGGTCGGTGCCAAGGAACGTATAGCCAAACTGCACGATAACCGCGATCAGCGAGACTAGGAATAAAGTGGCGGCGACCGCCTTCTTCATCAGCAACAGCATAGCGCCCAGCGTGCCAGCACCGACTGCAACGCCATAGGCACCCCATACCCATCCGGGCATGGCGGCAAAAGCCTGCGCCGTGGTCGGATCGGTCCGGGCCAGCACGGTCAGGTCGGCGGTATATTGCATGACGAAGGCGGCAACGCCCATCAGGTTCCACAGCAGCAGCAGGATGCCGATGGTCACGAAAAATCTTGGGCTTTTCATGCGCCATTCCTCCTCATGTCGGGCGCTGTCCCGTTGCAGCGCCCTGCAAGAGTTTATACACCGCAAACGAGCCGTGCGAAAGCGGCGCAATGATCGAGGGACATGACCATGCTGGGACGATCCGTACCGAATGTGACGCTCAAGACGCGGGTGCGCGACGAAAGCGTCGAAGGGCCAAATCCCTTTCGCTGGCAGGACGTGGAAACAGGCGATCTGTTCGCGGGCAAGCGGGTTGTGGTTTTCTCGCTGCCGGGCGCCTTCACGCCGACCTGCTCGACCGAACAATGCCCCGCCTTCGAACGCTATTATGACGATTTCACTGCGCTGGGCGTCGATGACGTCTATTGCCTTTCGGTCAACGACGCCTTCGTCATGTTCCAGTGGGGCAAGCAACTGGGCGTCAAAAATGTGAAGCTGCTGCCCGACGGATCGGGCGACTTCACGCGCCGCATGGGCATGTTGATCAAGAAGGATCATCTGGGCTTCGGCGACCGCAGCTGGCGCTATGCGATGGTGGTGGACGACGGCCAGGTCGTCGCCTGGTTCGAGGAACCGGGCATCAACGACATCGGCTCGGACGAAGACCCCTATGGCGAAACCCGGCCCGAACCCGTGCTGGACTGGCTCAAGGCGCGCAAGTCTGCCTGACGCCCCGCTTCCTGGCCCCATCCCCGCCCCGATCATCGTCACCGCGCTGATGGGGGCGGCGGATTTCGCATGGGCCGACGGATTGCGCCGCGCCCATTTTCCGCCCGAACGCAATGTCCTGTCGGCCCATATCACCCTGTTCCACCATCTGCCGCCATCGGTGCTGCCCGAACTGGCCGATCGGTTGAAGCTGCTATGCCGTGGCCCCGCGCCCGCAGCGCGGCTGATAGAGGTCATGCTGCTGGGGCAGGGGGTCGCCTATCGCATCGACAGTCCCGCGCTCATGGCCATGCGCGACGATCTGGCCGAGGCGTTCACGGGCCTGCTGACCCCGCAGGATCAGGCCCGCCCGCGCCTGCATGTCACAGTGCAGAACAAGGTGCCGCCCGCGCAGGCCAAGGCGCTGGCGCAGCAATTGCGCGCCGATTTCCGCCCGCGCCCCTTCGCCATCGCAGGGCTGGCGGCATGGCATTATCGCGGCGGCCCATGGGAACCGACGATGAAGGCAATGTTCCGGGGGTAAATGCTCTCCTTGAAGGGCAGGGCTATCGCATATGAAGCACATCTCCTTTTACTTCGTCATGCTGAACGTGTTTCAGCATCCATCGCGCCCCAAAAGCCGCTGCTTGCGGCGAGAAATGGATCCTGAAATAAATTCAGGATGACGTTGTAGGGATCACAAAAGATCATATGCGTTAGCCCTCCCCCAATGGGGGGAGGAATATCTTATGCCAGCCCGACTTCCTTCAACGGCACGCTGGCGTCGGCCAGTTGCGCCGGGTCCAGCGCCGCGCCCGACAGGACATGCGCCCGGCCCTGGACATAATCCTTGACCATGTTGACGCAATCCAGCGCGATCACCTTGCCGCCTTTCAGATAGACGACCGAAAAGCTGCGCGTGGCCGGGTCGCCGCGCGTGATGCTCTGGTCGAAACCTGTCGACAGGCCGACCGTCTGGAGTTTCAGGTCATATTGGTTCGACCAGAACCATGGCACCGCGTCATAGGCGTCTTCCTTGCCCATGATGTGTGCGACCGCGACCTTGGCCTGATCATTGGCGTTCTGCACCGATTCGATCCGCATCTGCGCCCCACCGGCAAAGCGGTTGGCGTGCGACGCGCAATCGCCCACGGCATAGATGTCGGGCAGGCTGGTGCGGCAATATTCGTCCACGTCCACGCCATTGCCACCGACCGCGCCCGCCGCGATCAGCGGGCCGGTTTCGGGGATGATGCCGATGCCCACGATCACCATGTCGGTTTCGATCCGCTCGCCGTCCTGCATCAGCACGGCGGTCGCCATACCATCGCGCACCTCGATGCAGTCCATCCGCGCGCCGGTGCGCAAATCGACGCCATGGGCGCGATGTTCGGCTTCGTAAAAGCGCGACAGATCCTCGCCCGCGACCCGCGCCAGCACCCGGTCGAGCGCTTCGAGCAGCACGACCGTCTTGCCGAATTTGGACAGGACAGCGGCGGCTTCCAGCCCGATATAGCCGCCACCGATGATGGTGACATGGTTGATGCTGTCGATCTTGGCCATCATCGCGTCGACATCGTCGCGGCGGCGCACGCCATGGACATTGGCCGCGTCCGCGCCATTGCATGTCAGCATCCGGGGGCTGCCGCCGGTACACCAGATCAGCTTGCCATAACCGATTTCAGCATCGCCTGCGGTTACGAATTTGCCGACCGGATCGACGCTCTTGACCCGGCGGCCCAGCAGCATGTCGATCTTGCGCTCGCCCCAGAAGGTGGCGGGGCGAATGAGGATGCGGTCGAAACTCTTGTCGCCCGCGAAATATTCCTTCGACAGTGGCGGACGTTCATAGGGCGGGTCGTTTTCCTCGCCGATCATGGCGATCGACCCTTCGAAACCCGACTGACGCAACGAAATGCCGGCCTGCGCCCCCGCATGACCTGCACCCACGATCAGAACGTCATAATAGCTCATCGGCCACTTATCCTCTTTTTCCCGTCGCGCGCTGATTGGCGCGCTTTGACGGGAGAGGCAAGACCGTTATCTGTCGCATAAGGACAAAAATGGTAGCGGAGGAGTCGCTAAAAGTTCCGTGTCAGGCGGGTTCAGAGCGTCCGTAAGCACGTTGTAACGTTGGTAATTTTTCTTGTAGCCTGTTCGCGGTCGGTCGCCCTGATTTGCCTGAACCCGCATCGAAATGTGGGAACAAGAGTGGGATCATTTTTTGCTACGAAATGTGGGACCAGTTTGTGGGAACACGGGCAGAAAATTCCCTAACAGGGAACCAAACCGTATGCCGCTGACAACTTTGAAAGTGAAGAACGCGAAACCCGGTCGCCATACCGATAGTCGAGGTCTCTGTCTGCTCGTGAAGGACAGCGGAGCGCGGACGTGGGTTCTGCGAATGCAGAGACACGGACAACGCCGTGACTATGGGTTGGGATCAGCGTTGGACGTATCGCTAGCCGAGGCGCGCGAAGCAGCCGCTGCGTTACGTCGCCGAGTCCGCGAGGGCTTCGATCCAGTCGCCGAGCGGCGGAAGGCGCGAAAGATCGTGCCCAACTTCGAAGCCGCGACTCGGACTTGCCACGAGACTTTACGCGAAGGCTGGAATGGCGGACACCATGCGAAGTGGCTTGCTAGCTTCGAAAAGCATCTGTTCCCGAAGATCGGCAAGAAGCCGGTAGATCAGGTAGATAGCGCCTGCGTGGTCGAGGCGCTCGCGCCGATCTGGCTCGAAATTCCGGAAACTGCCCGTCGCATTTTGCAGCGCATAAGCGTTGTTTTGGATTTCGCGCATGTCAAAGGCTGGGTGCCGGGGGAAGTGTCGCTGCGTTCCGTTCGCAAAGGGCTTCCACGCCAGAACGACAAGCGCGGTCATATGGAGGCCATGCCCTATATCGATGTTCCGGCACTTATGCAGAAGCTGGCGGCGGCAACTCCGACAACGGGCCGGGACTCTTTGCGCTTTACCATCTACAATGCCGTCCGCTCCAACGAGACGCGCTTTGCCGTCTGGACAGAGTTCGACTTGGACAAGGGCATTTGGACCATTCCAGGCGAACGGATGAAGGCACGGGAAACCCATATCGTGCCATTGTCCGCGCCCGCTGTAGCGTTGCTACGCAAACGGTGGGACGAGCGCACCAGCGACACCGGCCTAGTGTTCTCGCTCAAAGGCGCAAAACCGATCAGCGACGTGACCATGACCAAGCTGTTACGAGATGACGGGATCGCTGGGATAACAGTCCACGGATTCCGCTCTTCGTTCACCGATTGGGTGGCAGAACGGACCCGTTTCCCCAAGGAGGTTGCCGATAAAGCCCTCGCGCACAAATTGCCGAACAAAGTCGAAGCCGCCTATAGGCGCACCGACTTTTTCGAGAAGCGCCGACATCTCATGGCGCGTTGGGCCGATTATCTGGACAAAGAGCCAGCAAAGAGAGACGGGGACGCGGCTGCCGAGTCCCCGCCGCCTACGCGCCGCGCTGCCGCCTGATCAGATCATGCAGGCTGGCGGTGGTGATGCGGGTAGCCTTGCCGAGCTTCACTGTTTCGACCTCACCGGCCGCGATCAGTTCATAGAGCTTGGTGCGGCCGACGCCGATCATGCTCGCCGCTTCGTTGACGCGGACGCAGATCGGTTCGGGTGGCAATCGCGCGTTCATTGGACATGGCTCCCGGCTTGACCCTCGCGATAGCCGACAGGATCGGCGATCCAGCGGTTCACCGAGGACTCGCGCCAGCCAGCGCCATGAACGCTGATCCGGATTTGAGCGGGAAATGTCCCGTCCGCGATCTTGCGATAAAGGGTGGAGCGGGAAAGCCCGGTGCGGGCCAGAACGGTTTTTAATCGAATAATGCGATCAACATTGTTCATGGGGCAATCTCTTCATCTCGTCGTTTGCACGCCCCCGACGATGAGCATTGGATGCCTTGCGGTCCCCGACAAGAGGCAGTCTAGGGCGGCTCGCAATCATCAGTCAGCTACCGGGAGACGCTGGCGGCGGACTGCGGACAGTGGCGAAAGAAGGCGGAAATTGGCGTAGGCGGACCACCGAACGCGATCGGTGAAATTTTGTCTCACCTTGTGCCAAGACTCCGCTCGCCAGCGCTTGCAGCCGCCCGTTCTGAGCGGTGACAATGGGCGTTAGGCCGAGTCGGTCATGAGGACATTCCTTTCTTAGGGGCCGTCCGCAGATGTGATGAAGCAACGAAATGCTCGATCGTATGAGGTTCGTTGTCAAGAAGGCCGTGCAGCATCGGCACATCCGAGCGCACATTGAAATATAATGCTATGTGTTATATAATGCGATTGGAGCAGGAGGTCGGCCATCGCGCGTATATTCAAAAACGGATGGTTCACTCGCTTTGCGCGGAAGGAGCGTATCTCCAACGCGGCGTTGCAGGATGCGGTGGACCGCGCGGAAAGCGGTCTGGTGGACGCCGATCTTGGCGGCGGCGTCATCAAGCAGCGCGTGGCCCGCGCTGGTCAGGGAAAATCGGGTGGGTATCGCACGCTGATCCTATTCCGGCAGGGCGACCGGGCCATATTCGCTTTCGGCTTCGCCAAGAGCTCACAAGCGAACATATCCAAGGCCGACTTGGCCCTGCTGCGCGAAGCGGCTGCTGAGGCGTTGGAATGGAGCGGCAAGGAACTGAACCGGCTGGTGGCGTCGGGAACATTAGTGGAGATCGAAGATGGGAACGACGATGAAGGATAAAGGCTATCGCAGCGAGATCGCGGGCGCGATCCACGAAATGATGAGCGATGCGCATGACGCGGGCGTGGTGTCACGCGCGACGCTACGCACTTTTGATGAAGCGTGCCTTGCCCCGGCCCCCGCGTTGGCAGGCGATGAAATCCGGGCGATCCGCGAGCGCGAACATGTCTCACAGCCGGTGTTTGCCGCCTATCTCAATGTCTCGCGCAATCTTGTGTCGGATTGGGAACGCGGCGTTAAGCGCCCTGGTGGGCCTGCACTACGCCTGCTGTCGATCATCCAACGTAAGGGATTGCAAGCGGTCGCGTAGCCTTGCCCGTCGCTTTTAACCGGCTTGATCTGTAAATTTGGCCGATTGCGGGATGACCGCTTTTGCGCGGCACGAATTACATTGCCGTCTTAGCTGGACTTTGTACGTTTTTTGTCAGGTCCAGGTCCAGAAGATGCTGTTGTTGGCGATGTGGTCCAGGGCCCGATCGAGGGGTAAGACGCATCCGCCCATATCGTCGATATCTTCCCATTGTCGCCGGTGTGACCAGTAACCGAGCCTGACTTCGTCGCGCGTGCCGACAGGCTTCAGGCGGGCGATCGGCGCCTCGGTTTCCAGCAGATAGAGATGGTAGGCGCCTTTGTCCTGGTACCAACCCACGCCGCCGCCGTTAGCGGCGTCGAACGTTTCGATGCGCAGAATAATTTCGTCGTCTTTCATGGTGCATCCATAGCTGCCGTCAGGTCACAGCGTATCCGATTCGTCTCGCCGCATGGCAACAGTCCAAGCGTTGCAACGTGCGGCAGTTAGGATTCGAAGCATGGAATGTTGGACCAGAACAGAGCCGTTGTCGGCGATCCCGTTCCCCAGATCCTGCGCCAATGGCTGCAGACGTGGCGTCCCTGCTTTACTGCACCCAGTTGGGAGCATGTGCTTGTTCTCGTGATGGGCGGCCTGCTGGCCACGGGCAAGCGGACTGTTACCTCTTGCCTGCGTGTGACTGGCAGGGCCCAGGCCGTCAACTTCGCATCCTACCACCAGATCCTCAACCGCGCCCGCTGGAGCTCGCGTGCCGTTGCCAGGCGACTGCTTGGTATCATCGTCGAACGGCTCGTGCCCGATGGCCCTGTTGTCATTGGCATGGACGACACCATCGAGCGGCGATGGGGGCGCCGGATCAACGCCCGTGGTATTTATCGCGACCCTGTCCGCTCCAGTCACGGCCATTTCGTCAAGGCCAGTGGGCTGCGGTGGCTCAGCTTCATGGTGCTCACCCCGGTGTCATGGACCAGCCTGATCAAGGCGCTGCCGATCCTGACGCTGCTTGCTCCTTCGGAACGATCCAACCTTCGACGCGGCTGTCGTCACAAGTTGCTGACGGACTGGGCCCGCCAGGGCGCACTGCAACTGTCTCGTTGGCTGCCAGGTCGTCGGATCATCTTCGTCGGCGATAGTAGCTTTGCCGTTCACCAATTGGCCCATGCCATTACGCCTCGGGCAACGCTCATCAGCCGGCTACGGCTGGATGCCAACCTGTTCGCACAGCCCCCGAAACGGACCTCATACACAGCAGGGCGGCCCGCACAAAAAGGGTCAGCGCTACCAAAACTCAAAACCCTACTCGCCAACCCGGCTACGCGCTGGGCAAGGATCCTCGTCTCCGCCTGGTACGGCCATGTCAACGGCAAGGCGCTCGAGATCACATCCGATACCGCCTTGTGGTACAGGCCCGGCACCCCGGTATTGCCGGTCCGATGGGTACTGGTCCGCGATCCCAACGGAAAGCGCGATCCGCAAGCCTTCTTCAGTACCGACATCACCCTCGAGCCCGCCGACATCATCGCCCTCTACGTCCGCCGATGGCAGATCGAAGTCACATTCGCCGAAACGCGCGCCCACCTGGGTGTCGAAACACAGCGCCAGTGGACCGACAATGCCATAGCCCGAACCACTCCGGCGCTGCTGGGACTCTACAGCCTCATATCGCTTTGGGCCTGCGATCTGCTTACCACTACCAGCATCCCCTACGCCGCCGCCTGGTATCGAAAAACCAATCTGACGTTCAGTGACGCTATCGCTGCCGTCCGGCTTCAACTCTGGGTCGGCGACATTAATTCACGCTCCCCGCCCCACCCAGAACCGCAATATATTCCGACAACCCGCCTCGTACGTATGGCTCAAGCGCTATGCTTCGCTACCTAATCGTACAAAGTCCAGCTAAGGTAGCCAATACGCCTATGAGGGATGCGTCAAATGGATAAGAGGAAGGGAACTCCGACGGAACAGGCCGCGGCTGAATTGCGGGTAGACTCCTTCCGTAAAGCGCTCGGCCCGTTTGTTGTTGCGGCTGAAACAACCCGGATGGCAATGATCTTTACAGATGCGCTAATCGAAGGGCATCCGATTGTATTTGCCAATGACAGCTTTCTTGCGCTTTCTGGATTTTATCGGACCACGCTTTTAGGAAAAGGCGTTGGATATATTCTGCAGCAGCTAGCTGATTATAATGCGCTTTCGTCGATCGAGCACGCGCTTAATTCTGGCACGGACGGAACCTGGGAAGCGAAGTGCCGCTGCGCAGATGGAAGCGAATATCTCGCGACTGTCTTCCTCAGTCCGGTTCGAGGTAACCATGGCGTTGTTCTTCAGCACGTTTGGTTTTTTGTGGAGGTAAGCCGACGCATTGATCGACTTCTTCGGCAGCGTGCTCAGTTCGACAAACTCTATGAGCAAGCGCCTGGGTTCATCGCGACGTCGGAAGGCAACGATCACCGGTTCACCTTTGCCAATGAATCATACAGACGTCTGGTCGGGCGCGATGACCTGGTCGGATGTACCGTCGCCGAGGCACTGCCTGAGGTTGCGGAACAGGGGCTAGTCAAGCTGTTGGACGAGGTGCTCGCGACAGGAGAGCCATTCATCGCCCGCAACAGGCCTATGCGCTTGGGGCGCAATAACATCGCGAAGGTTCATTACCTTAACTTCGTATATCAGCCGATACGCGACGAGGGCGGCGCGATTACCGGGGTATTTTGCGCAGGATATGACGTTACGGCAGAGCGTGAGGCTGCGGAAAAGCTATCGCTGCTGCAGGATGAGGTAGCTCATCTTTCTCGTATCAACGCCATGGGCATGATGGCTGCGACATTAGCGCATGAACTTAACCAACCACTGACCGCGATCTCTAGCTATGCCGCCGGCGGCGTCCGTCTAGTAAACCCGGCTTCCCGAAACTCCGAGGCGCTCATAGGCGCATTGGAAGCAACGCAAGAGGCAGCGCAGCGCGCCGCCGAGATAATTCGCAATGTCCGGGAACTAACCCGCCGAGGCGAAACGACCAAAATGTCGTTCGACTTAGGGGCCGCAATCGCGGAATGCGTGCGCCTGGTCGGTGCGGGCGGTTGCCCCGACGTGCCGATTGATGATCAAACCGCAGCGGGATTATCCCTCTTTGGTGATCGTATTCAAATTCAGCAGGTCATCATCAACCTGCTTCGCAACGGCTGCGAAGCGGCGGGTGCCTCGATCAAGCCCTGCGTCGTCATCAGCGCGTCATCGAAGGACGATCTGGTGGTCGTGAGCGTTACCGATACCGGCGAAGGACTTTCCCTGGAGGCGGCGCAGAACATCTTCACCTGGACTGACTCTTCCAAGGGTTCCGGGATGGGTCTTGGCCTATCGATCTCGCGAACCATCGTCGAAGCGCATAGCGGGCGCATCTGGCTGGAAAAGAGCGGTGCGTCGGGCACGCAGTTCTGCTTTTCGATACCGAATGGAGTATCTCATGGCTGAGGCAGTGATTGAAGACAAATCTGTCGCTGCGGGTACAGCATCAGCTATCCCCGCTCCTGCCACGGTAACACAGGCCCCAGAGGCGGTTCGACGGGTCTATATAGTGGACGACGATAGCATGGTTCGACGTTCATTATCCTTTACCTTGAACACAGCTGGATTTCTAACTCGCGCGTTCATGTCCGGGAGGGACTTCCTCGATGAGACCGACAGCCTTTCGACAGGCTGCGTGCTGCTGGACGTGCGGATGCCGGACATGGATGGCATTGCGGTTCTTGAGGAGCTCGGCCGAAAAAGCCTGTTATTTCCGGTGATAATCATGACAGGACATGGCGACGTAGAAACTGCCGTTAGAGCCATGAAGCAAGGCGCGGATGATTTCATCGAGAAGCCATTCACCGACGCGGCTCTTATGGAGATGCTCGAGGCGTTGTTCGCAAACCTGCCTGCACGGATGGAAGCGCAAGTCGAACGGATGAAGGCGCAAGCCAGTGTGACGAAGCTTACTGCGCGGGAGAGAGAACTCCTACAAGGCCTTGTCGCGGGTCTGTCCAACAAAGAAATAGCAACACGGCTGGACATCAGCGTACGCACGGTTGAGATGCACCGCTCCAACCTGATGAACCGTCTAGGTGTGGATACATTCGCTGAGCTCATCCGCACCGCAATACTGGCGCAAGTGAAGCCGCTTCAGCTATGATCTCCCAAGGCATGTCGGTATATGCCTCCGCCTCTTCTTTTACGGGCCGAGTTTTACTCAGTTTTCATGGCTAGTGAGGTGAATGCCAGCTCTCCCTCCCTTGGACCACCGCATCACACCCCGTCGCTCGAGTCCTTCGCCAAGGACGACCTTAACCGGCAGACCTTCTACAAAACCCGAGGTGTGGACCTGTTCGGCACGAGGAGAGGAACCTCCCATTTCGACCAGATTAATTTTGCCTTCCCTCTGGGCGGCATCCTCTGTCATCACCCCAACGGGCTGTATGCCACCACTGCAGCTTCCTTTGGCCCATTGAGCGAGCAGCCCCCCCTTGTCGATTGGCAAGGAGAGCCGCACACCGCAGGCATCCCTGCTTGTCCAGACTACAGTCCCCTCAACGCCATCAGCGTTGGTAATCTGCACCGTGATCACATCCCCAAAGCAGATTGGAAGGCTGTGGCGCAACATCATTCCTTCGTCAGAGATATTCTGTAGTCGGGCCGAACCCTCATAATGTTCGCATTGGACCTTGACCACGCGCAAAGACGCAGGCGTCCGATCAGACCTTCGCTGTTCTTCCCAGTACCAGGATCGTGGACCGCCGATTACTGCGGCCCATTTCAGAGCTAGTTTGCAATGGTTCATGATGTTTTAGCTCCTCTCGGGAGCAAAAGTGACGCTTGATCTTGCTGAGCGATAGATCGGATGATTACGGGAGCCGCCATTAACGATTCAGTAACGGAGACGCGGAGGTAGCTCCTTTGAAGAGGTTACGGCTTCCTGAACACGCCGCCCGTATTTACCACGGATTGCCATCACCTACGAGAATGACGATACACATATTCATAAGCATTGCAGGGCAAGACCTGCGACACAAGGAGCGAGCCATTTGCACCGGACCGAGGAATATAAGCCTTTTGTGGTGCCGGCTGCGAACTCGCCTGAGGGTAGAATTGGCCGGGTGCGGCCTATTCGCTCCGGGGGAGGAGACAAATGAAGCATGTGTCTTTCATGAATACCCGCGCAGTCCCGCTGTCTGCTCCTCACGGCCTTACAAGTCTTGCGAACTGTCTGCCTCTTTCGGCTCCGAGAGAAGGGGTTGCGGACGCTTTTATCCAACAGACCGCGGACCCTGTACTGCTCCTTAACGCAGAGGGCAGCGTGCTTTGGGCAAACGCAAGCGCACTGGCGCAAGTCGATGCCATGCACGTCGAGGGGATCGGAAGGCGCTGGGAGCAGGTCTGGGCAAATGATTACCGTGCGGACGCAATGGCAGCGTTCGATATGGCTTTGGCCCATGGGCGTGCAAGGTTTTCAGCTGCCAGCCAAGCTAGCGATGAAGTGACGCGGGAATGGGATGTCACTCTCACGCAGATAGGCGACATGACGCTCGGGAGCCTGAATATCATCGCCTTGGCGCGGGAAGTGAAGGGTCAGGATGCCGGCGCAAGCCATCTCCGCCGAGGAGATTTGCACGATGCCCTCACCGGCTTACCCAACAGAATGGGTGTCCAACAGGAACTCCATAGGAGGACTTCGCGACTTGTCGCCGACGGCGGCCGATTTGCACTGGCGATTTTGGATATAGACGGCTTCAAACAATTAAACAGCCGCCTCGGGCAGAAGGCCTGCGACGCCATACTTATTGAATTTGCAAACACCATGGCACAAGCAGCAAATGACCATCTGTTTGTTGCCAGAGTGGAAGGCGATCAGTTCGCCCTCCTTGTAGATGCTGTGCTAGACCCTGATAAGATTGTCACCCAGATTGAGCGTTTGATCCAACAATGCGCTGATCGGGTCCTGAACAGCACAGATATAGCCAGCTTCTCCGTAAGCGCGGGGGTAACGATATTCCCGAACGATGGTGAAACGGACCAGGAGCTACTTCAAAACGCGCGCACGGCGTTGGAACACGCCAGGAGAGCACGCCATGGCAAGACTGTCCTTTTCAACGGCAGCATGCGCCAGCAGCTCCAGCGCCACTCGTCGATGCTGGAAGTAGCCAAGGTGGCGATCGCCAGTGACTGGATAAAACCCTATTACCAGCCCAAGGTGGACTTGCAGTCTGGCCGCGTGATTGGCCTGGAAGCGCTGCTGCGGTGGCAGCGGCCTGGTGCGCCGGTCGAACTACCCGCCAGCATCCTTGCCGCCTTCGACGACCCCGAACTTGCCACATGCATCAGTGAGAGGATGCAGAATAAAGTTCTGACTGACATCGCGGCTTGGAAGCGGGCGGGGTCCGCCCTGCCCGTGGCCATAAACGCGTCGGCGGCTGACTTCCGCAATCCGGACTTCGCGGGCAAGTTTCTGAACCAACTCTATAAGGCCAATATTCCAACTCACCTCCTCGAGCTTGAAGTGACCGAGGGCGTGTTCCTCGGGATTGGCGCGGCGGATGTAGGAGTCGCCCTGCGGGAACTCAACGCGGCGGGCGTGCGTATATCTCTCGATGACTTTGGAACAGGCTATGCGTCGCTTTCCCATCTCAAAGAGCATCCGGTCGATATCCTCAAGATCGATCGAAGCTTTGTCAACAATTTGCCGGACAGTCCCGATGACCGCGCGATCGTGAGCGCGATGATAGGCCTTGGGCGCAACCTTGCGATTGAAGTGGTAGCCGAGGGTATAGAAACTATGGAACAGGCTACTCTATTGCGCGATATGGGCTGCCACACCGGCCAGGGCTTTTTATTCAGCCGGGCAATTCCCGGCGCGCTAGTGCCTCACCTTACTCGTCAACATCTGATGGCAGGCAGCGAGCCACAGACCCTGCCGCGACGCGCGTCATAGAAGGCGAAATGCACATGTTCAGCTTATTATATGCGAGCCGGAGCACCCTGCAGCCTAGCGAAGCCGATGCCGCGGTTAAAGCCCTTGTGAGCGCTGGTCGATCGCGTAACGAAAAGGCCGATGTAACTGGCTGCCTGGTTTTCGGCGCTGGAAGATTTGCTCAGATACTGGAAGGGGAGCAATCCGCTGTGGAGGACATCATGCGCAGCATCCTGCGCGACCCTCGCCATACTGAGGTCGCCATCCTTCAACAGGGCGAGGCGGCTACCCGCCGGTTCGCCGATTGGACGCTTGGCTATGCCGGGCCCTCCTTGTTCGTTCAGCGCACGATCGCCCGGCCCGTGTCGGAGGCTCTTCGCGGGTCAAAGCGAGGTATGGCAGACCTCATTCATGTCATGACTGAATTCCACGCGAAGCAGACGATTGCCTCGTCACTACCAAGTGCCTGATGAGTCAAACTATTATTGCTGGCGGAACTCCCGCGGGAATGAACTTTTCTTAAGGGACTTGTAGATATGCTCGGGACGGGGTCAACTACTGGAGCAGGAGCGAGGGCCTTGAATGATCGTCAACTCACCGACGAAGAAGGTAGACTTTCAGCCCTTGAGCGATATCAGATTCTCGACACCGCGCGCGAAGCGTCGTTCGACAAGATCACAGGCCTGGTCCGGGATATTCTCGATGTGCCGATCTGCGCCGTATCCCTGGTCGACCAGGAGCGCCAGTGGTTCAAGTCCATCCAGGGCCTGGACTCTGCCGAGACGCCCCGAAACGTCGCGTTCTGCGCTCACACCATATTGAAGCGCACGCCCATGGTCGTACCCGACGCAGTGCTCGACCCGCGGTTCGCCTCAAACCCCCTTGTGACAGGCGATCCAGGAATCAGAAGTGATGCCGGAATGCCGCTGCGAACACCAGACGGTTACAACCTTGGCCCTCCGTGCCAACGATGATGAGACAACGCGCCGCCGGTAATTTACCCTTGAGGGCGCGGATGAGATATCACCATGGTTATGCCGCGTATTCCAAACGACGAGATCCCCGCCGCCGCTGGCGCTGCCACCGAGGAAGGCCGCAGGCCAACGCTGGTGGCAGCGCCAGCGGCGGCATCGCCTGAGCTATCCGGCCGGCCGCATCGCCGGAACTTTACCGCCCAATATAAGCTGCGGATCTTGGATGAGATCGATCATGCAGCCGGCACTGTGGGGGCGATCGGTGCCATCTTGCGGCGCGAGGGGATTTATTCCTCCTCGATCACCGAGTGGCGGCGGCTTCGCGCTGCTGGGGCATTTGAGGCACTGAGCTCTGTGAAGCGTGGACCCAAGCCGGCAGCATCCAATTCGCTGTCGGCGGAGTTTGCTCAACTGCAGCGTGACAATAAGCGTCTTCAGCAACGGCTGGAGCGGGCTGAAGCTGTGATCGACATTCAACAAAAAGTCGCGCTTTTGATAGGCTTACCGATCGAGAGCGACGAGAAGCTGTGATGGACGCGCTGGCTACACTGGGCCCCAGCTCCGGCATTCTTGCAGCGGCGTGTGACGCACTGGGCGTGTCGCGTGCGACCTTCCATCGTCGCCGGGCTGCTTTGGCGCGACCTGTGGCTGCTCGTCGTCTGCGGCCAGCGCCGGCCCGTACGATCCTGGGGCCCGAGCGCCAGCACATTATCGATCTGCTGCGAGAGCCGCACTTTGCGGATCTCGCGCCCGCCGAGATCTACGCCACGCTGCTCGACCAAGGCATCTACCATTGTTCGATCCGCACAATGTACCGGATCCTCCACGAGCATCAGGAAGTTCGCGAGCGCCGCCAGCAACTTCGTCACCCCGTCTATCAGAAACCCGAGCTGCTGGCCCAAGGTCCCAATCAGGTCTGGTCCTGGGACATCACCAAGCTCATGGGGCCGAGTAAATGGACATACTTCTACCTCTATGTAATCATTGATATATTTAGTCGGCGCGTCGTTGGATGGCACATCGCCGACACTGAAAGCGCCGCTCTGTTCAAGCCGTTGTTCGAAGACTGCGTCGCCAAACATGGCGTCGCCCCTGGCCAGCTCACCCTCCACGCCGATCGTGGTCCATCGATGAAAGCCAAGGCCACCGCCCTCATGCTCGCCGATCTCGGCGTCACCAAATCGCACAGCCGGCCGTATACCTCGAACGACAATCCCTTCTCGGAAAGCCACTTCAAGACCATGAAGTATCAGCCCCAGTTCCCAAAACGCTTCGGCTGCAACCAAGACGCCAAGACCTTTTGCCGACACTTCTTCACTTGGTATAACCGAGACCACCATCATCTCGGGATCGGCCTGATGACGCCCGACCAGGTACATTACGGACAGGCAGATGCAGTCCATGCCGCCCGCCAGACGATCCTCGAAAAAGCCTTCCGCGCCAACCCCGAGCGCTTCGTCAACCAAGTTCCTCGACCGCCGCAAAAACCCACTGCCGTGTGGATCAATCCACCAGCAAGGGAGCCAGCTCCGGTCGCTTAAACTCTCGATCCGGCTGTCTCACAATCGTTGACACGTTCCGTGGCTCGCTTTGCGTTATCGATGTGCAGCCTCGGAACTTCAGCGAAGGACAGATCAGCATTCTTAATAAGTTTGCAGGGCTGATCATCGATGAACTAGAGCTTCGCACACTTGCTCATCGTGACTCTCTCACAGGCGCAGCCACTCGGCGTTCTTTTATCGAGGATGGTGAAAAAGCCATATCCCGGCTCGATCGCTATGGCCGACCGTGCGCCCTCATCCTCTTTGATCTAGATCACTTCAAGCAAATCAACGATGGTTTTGGCCACCCGGCGGGGGATGAGGTCCTCAAAGCTATCGCGGATTGCTGTCGAGCAACGCTCAGGCCCGCCGATATCCTCGGTCGGCTTGGAGGTGAAGAGTTTGGGGTCTTGCTCAATGAAACTAGCTTAAAGGACGCCATCGCCTTTGCCGAGCGCCTCCGCACCCAATTTCCACGTTTGGCGTTCGACTGGGCTCCTCATCTGAGAATTACCGCCAGCTTTGGCGTATCAGAGATCGGAGCGGGTCATTCGCTTGATCATTGCATCAGCGTAACGGATGCTGCTTTGTTCAAAGCCAAGCGCGGCGGACGCAACAGAACCATCAGCAGCAACAAGCTCGAGAGCTGCGCGGTCGCCGCTTGATGCGGCTGTGATGACAGCAATCGAGGAGCCGATGACGCTGACTGCGGGAAATACGGTACGGGGCGCTTACCGCGTTTTAAAACCATCAACGTAAACAGGCTCTGGCAAGTCGGCGTAACGTCCCCACCCGCCGAGTGCACTTCGATCAACCCGGCGCTCACCCCCGTGGGCGTCGGGAAATTCGGCAGGAACGCTGAAGATAGCGAACTTGCTGGTTGCGCGCGGAATCTCGCCGCGTCGGTATGATCGTGGAATGATCTTCTGATCCCCCGATCTACTACCCGTCTATCGTTTGAGGGGAGCAATTCAATGCTTAAGTCCCTACAGATCGGATACAAGCCGCGTGAGACGCGCTATCCTGTACTGATTCCAGCCCGAATGCGCGCGGCACCCTCATGGACAGACGTGGTGATCCATAACCTTTCGGCCCATGGCGCGCTTATCGCATGCGACAATCCGCCAGACCGCGGTGCCTATGTTGACATCCGGCGGGGCCAGCAAACAATCGTGGGACGAGTAGTTTGGAAAAAGGATAGGTTCTTCGGCATCCGGGCACAGGGAACGATCGACATAGCTGCGATTATGAACGAACCCCGCATGGCGCGCCGTCTGGAGATGGTGAAGAGCCCAGCCAGCATGTTCGACCGCCGCGCACAGAATCGAATAAAGCAAGATGCTGATATAGCGCGACAGTTGGAAAAAAGCCGTCTCTGGTCGTCGGCATTCCAGTCGAGCATTCTTATAGCCGCAGGGCTCTTTGCTGCCGGATGCGCTGCCGCCGAGGTATATGAAGCTCTGGCAACGCCTTTTCCCGCACTGGAAAATCATCTATAGCCACCTGCGTCCGACGGAAATGCGGCCGGATTACGCAGTTTCGGCGCTGCTCCGGCAGGTTCGACGTTATCGGACCTGACGCGAAGTTGTCGGAACGCATTTGGCACCGCGACGCATAATATAGTCTAAAAATTTCACCGAACAAATTGCTGCAGCTTCCAAACTTTAGGCCATCAAGTGTCGATCATCTCGCCGATCTTGTTTGCTAGTTCGCTAGTTCTGTCATCACGAAGGGCTTAGTGATGACCTCCATCCCCGGTTCGAGATGGCCGTTGCCCACTGCTGCATTTTCGGCAAATCCTTTGACAAAGAGTATCTTCAGATCGGGCCGTTGAACTCTCGAGGCATCGGCGACCTGACGGCCATTCATGCCGCCCGGCAGCCCAACGTCCGTTATCAAGAGGTCGATGCGCACGCCCCTTTGAAGGATTTTCAGGCCTGACGAACCGTCCTCTGCTTCCAGAGCCTTATACCCCGCTTCTTCCAGCACGTCGACGATGAGCATGCGCACAGTGGGCTCATCATCAATGACAAGGACGGTCACTCCGGAACCCACCTCCTCGATCGCAACGTCACCGTGGACTGGTTCATGGTCCAGAGACCCCGAATAGCGCGGCAAGTAGACGCACGTCTCATCACGCCACGAGACGCCTGTGTTGTCGGCAAGCAGGAACGGAATCTCGTTCGCTTCCACCGCGCAGCCGAAGTAGAAGCCTTGGCCAAGTACGCAGCCCTCCTTGAGCAGCAACCGTCGCTGGAGCTCAGTCTCAACGCCTTCTGCGACAACGTCGATTTTCAGGCTGCGCGCGAGCCCCAAGACAGCAGGCACAATGGCGCGAACCTACTGGTCAATGGTCATTTTTTCGACGAACGAACGGTCGATCTTGACGACGTCTACCGGATAATCCCGAAGGTGGGACAGCGAGTAATGCCCGGTGCCGAAATCATCCAGCGCGATCCGAACGCCTGTCTCGTGCAGTAACTTGAGAGCACGCCCGACGAAATCAGCCCCCCGGTCCAGGAATACGTGCTCGGTAATTTCAACCTCTATCAGCGAAGGCGGTAAGGAATAGTCGGTGATCCGCTGGATGAGCCGCTCGGCGAAGTCATCTCGAATGAACTCGGCCGGAGCAGCGTTCATCGCGACAAATTCGACTTGGAGGCCGCGGGACAAAATGCGGAGAAGCGCGAGGGGCAATCGGACAGGGCGGCGTCGATGCCATTTTGCACCGCCGCTTGGCCCGCCTTAGGCCACAAAGAGATCAATTTCTTGCCTTGAACGTCGGCCAGGGTCTCAATCTCCATAGCTCGCACGCCGGGGTCGTTCATAAACAGGAGCGTACCGTCCGCTTTCCGTGCGCCAATAATTCCCAATCGGACACGGCCCAGATATGCTATCCGGCGGCAAGCGGTAGCGTAAAGCGGAGCGAGGCGCCGTGCTGGGGAAGGTTCACGGCGTTGATGCGACCCCCATGGGCTTCGACGATGGTCCGGCAAATGGAAAGCCCGACACCTAACCCGTGAGCCTTTGTTGTGACGAAGGTGTCAAATACGCTCGGAAGCAACTCAATCGGAATGCCGGGCCCGGCGTCAGAAACGCATATCTCGAGATGTGTCTCCGTTTGCGATGTCGATATTTCGATCTGGCATGGCTTCTCAACTGCTGCCTCAACGGCGTTTTGCAGAAGGTTGATCAAGAGATGCTGGATCTGGATTCGATCCGCCTTGATGAGCGCCTCAGGCGCCAGACGGTAGGTTACCGTAGTTCCAGGGCGATCCGCGAGGACCAAGTCTGAAGCATCTTTCACTACCTGCTCCAGTTCGAACTCCGTTTTTTGGGGACGGCCGTGGGCGCTCATTTCGCGCACGCGGCGAATGATTGCCCCAGCCCTACCGGAAGCCTCCTGCGCGCCTTCGATGCATTGCGCCAGGTCCGGCGGCACCATCGTCTTTGTCGCGATACGGCGTGCCGCCGCCATATAATTTGAGATTGCTGTCAGAGGCTGATTCACTTCATGCGCAAGCGTGGAACTCATCGCGCTCATCGCGCTGACGCGGGAAACGTGGATCAGTTCAGTCTGGAGCGACTGCACTTTCTCGCGCGCAGCCCTTTCCGCCGAAATATCCTGTTTCGTCCCGAAAATGTGAACAGATTTTCCGTCCTCCTGTTCCACATCGACGGTGAGCCGTATCCATCGACTGTTGCCGAGCGTCGTGTGGATTAAAATATCGAGGACGAACCCGATCCCAGTCTCGATGGCTCGGCTGCGTAGCTGCTCCATTTCACGGCGAGACGTCGCCTCATAACATGCCAAAGTTTGCTCACGACTAACAGGCGTCCCCCTCGGGATGTCAAACAGGTCGTAAACGCCGTCAGTCCAAGTCAGTTCGCTGGTGGCAAGATCGCACTCCCACACGCCGATTTTCGCCAGCGCCGACACCCGCTCGTACATCTTGCGGAAGTGAGCAGCAGATGCGGCGTGCGCGCATGCCCCATCATTAAGGGTTGGGAAATCGTTGCTAATTGTTCTTTTACCCTACCTTGTCGAGCCGGCGCTAGCGCCGAGCTCCACCCCACGTCCGCTGCGCGATCTATACGCGCAAGTCGACCTGAACTTGCAACGGTTTCGTGCGGTCACCTGAGCTTTTCGGCTGGCAGCGCAGACCGACGATATGATCAAGAATACCGCCAAAAAATTCAAGTTGGCGGATTGCCCTAACAAAGCCAGCAGAGCCACTCACCCCGATTCCTGATTGATACCGATGTCTCCTTAGCTGGACTTTGTACGTTTTTTGTCAGGTCCAGGTCCAGAAGATGCTGTTGTTGGCGATGTGGTCCAGGGCCCGATCGAGGGGTAAGACGCATCCGCCCATATCGTCGATATCTTCCCATTGTCGCCGGTGTGACCAGTAACCGAGCCTGACTTCGTCGCGCGTGCCGACAGGCTTCAGGCGGGCGATCGGCGCCTCGGTTTCCAGCAGATAGAGATGGTAGGCGCCTTTGTCCTGGTACCAACCCACGCCGCCGCCGTTAGCGGCGTCGAACGTTTCGATGCGCAGAATAATTTCGTCGTCTTTCATGGTGCATCCATAGCTGCCGTCAGGTCACAGCGTATCCGATTCGTCTCGCCGCATGGCAACAGTCCAAGCGTTGCAACGTGCGGCAGTTAGGATTCGAAGCATGGAATGTTGGACCAGAACAGAGCCGTTGTCGGCGATCCCGTTCCCCAGATCCTGCGCCAATGGCTGCAGACGTGGCGTCCCTGCTTTACTGCACCCAGTTGGGAGCATGTGCTTGTTCTCGTGATGGGCGGCCTGCTGGCCACGGGCAAGCGGACTGTTACCTCTTGCCTGCGTGTGACTGGCAGGGCCCAGGCCGTCAACTTCGCATCCTACCACCAGATCCTCAACCGCGCCCGCTGGAGCTCGCGTGCCGTTGCCAGGCGACTGCTTGGTATCATCGTCGAACGGCTCGTGCCCGATGGCCCTGTTGTCATTGGCATGGACGACACCATCGAGCGGCGATGGGGGCGCCGGATCAACGCCCGTGGTATTTATCGCGACCCTGTCCGCTCCAGTCACGGCCATTTCGTCAAGGCCAGTGGGCTGCGGTGGCTCAGCTTCATGGTGCTCACCCCGGTGTCATGGACCAGCCTGATCAAGGCGCTGCCGATCCTGACGCTGCTTGCTCCTTCGGAACGATCCAACCTTCGACGCGGCTGTCGTCACAAGTTGCTGACGGACTGGGCCCGCCAGGGCGCACTGCAACTGTCTCGTTGGCTGCCAGGTCGTCGGATCATCTTCGTCGGCGATAGTAGCTTTGCCGTTCACCAATTGGCCCATGCCATTACGCCTCGGGCAACGCTCATCAGCCGGCTACGGCTGGATGCCAACCTGTTCGCACAGCCCCCGAAACGGACCTCATACACAGCAGGGCGGCCCGCACAAAAAGGGTCAGCGCTACCAAAACTCAAAACCCTACTCGCCAACCCGGCTACGCGCTGGGCAAGGATCCTCGTCTCCGCCTGGTACGGCCATGTCAACGGCAAGGCGCTCGAGATCACATCCGATACCGCCTTGTGGTACAGGCCCGGCACCCCGGTATTGCCGGTCCGATGGGTACTGGTCCGCGATCCCAACGGAAAGCGCGATCCGCAAGCCTTCTTCAGTACCGACATCACCCTCGAGCCCGCCGACATCATCGCCCTCTACGTCCGCCGATGGCAGATCGAAGTCACATTCGCCGAAACGCGCGCCCACCTGGGTGTCGAAACACAGCGCCAGTGGACCGACAATGCCATAGCCCGAACCACTCCGGCGCTGCTGGGACTCTACAGCCTCATATCGCTTTGGGCCTGCGATCTGCTTACCACTACCAGCATCCCCTACGCCGCCGCCTGGTATCGAAAAACCAATCTGACGTTCAGTGACGCTATCGCTGCCGTCCGGCTTCAACTCTGGGTCGGCGACATTAATTCACGCTCCCCGCCCCACCCAGAACCGCAATATATTCCGACAACCCGCCTCGTACGTATGGCTCAAGCGCTATGCTTCGCTACCTAATCGTACAAAGTCCAGCTTAGTGTCTGACCCAACTTGAACAGTGCTTTTGGAAAAGGCATTTTTGTTCAATGACATGCACGCACCGGCGCGAGTGTTACCACTACATTTTTGGGTTTGGTTGAGCTTGCAGAGGCTCAGGTTCGCGGCGGCAGTTCGCTGATATTGGCCGGCAGCGCGATGCCGGTTGCCTTGAAGACATTCCCCACCTGGCCCGAAACGTGGGTGCGGGTGGTAATGACCTTGCCGTCCTTTTCGATGGTGGCTTCCTGAAGGCGATCGAGATCGTTGAGGAGCGGCTGCCATTCGGGCTGCAAGCCCTTTTCCTGACACAAGCGGGTCAGTTCCTTGGCCAGCGTCAGGGCCAGGAACGAGACAAACACATGGCCGCGGATAGCGGCATCGGACTGATGGAAGATGGGACGGGTATCGAAGCTCGCCTTGGCAACCCGGAACAGGGCCTCGACCTGAAGCAGGTCACGGTAGCGGATGACGGCCTGCAGCGGGGTGATCCGGGCATTGGTGCGCAGCACGCTGATGCCGTCGTAGCGCGCCTCGTCGGCAAGCTTTCCCATGTCGATCTCGAAGGTCTTGCCGCTGGCCTTGAGATAGCGGCGATAGGCTGAGTTACCGACCAGGGCCTTGTCGCCCTTCTTCAGCTGGGTTTGGAGGCCATCGATGATCGCTTGCCGGTCGGCCTTGTCCTTCCTTGCCTCAGCTTCGTTGAGCGTGACGACGTAGCGCTGGGCATCTGCGCCTTTGCCAACGCGCACTTCCTTGACCCACAGCTGGGTGTCTCCTGCCTGTCGCTCGAGGACCAGGGGCACCATCGGAGCAGTGTCGGCAAGCACGACATCGCGGATGACGTTGCTGGTGCGCTCTCGCGCACCCAGGATGTATTCCATCCCCAGCTCTTCAAGGGCGGCGATCGTACCGGCACTGATCATGCCGCGGTCGGCCACGACGCACGAGCGGGTTATCCCAAAGCGGGTACGCAGGCGCGTGACGATGGGCATGAGCACCTTCACGTCGGCCGTGTTGCCCGGGACCATCTCGGTGCAGATCGGACGCCCCTCGGCGTCGATCACCACGGCCAGGATCATCTGGGCAAGCTCGGGCCGGTGGTCCTTGGAATGACCACGCCGACCCAGCGTGTCGCCGCCTGCACCGTAGAACGAGAGCGACGTCGTATCCATGAACACCAGGCTGAGATCAGTGAACAGGTCCCGCCGGCGATCGAACAGCTTCTCCTCGATCACGTCCTTCACACAGCGAGGTGCCAATGCGCCTTCTGTCTTCTCCTCGATCTCCTCGCCGAGCCAGGCCATGGCGCGATAGAAGTGATGAAGGGCAAGATCCTCGCTGCCGTCGATGGCGTAGCTCTCCATCCAGTCCAGGCAGGCTCGGTCCGAGCCGGAGACAAACAGGCGGTGCAGTGTGGCGACAAACACGGCGCGCTCCACGGCAAAGCCGAACTGGCGGCCTTCCAGCACCTCTTCCATTACAGCATCGATGCCAAGCCGCTGCCACAGGCGCCCGAACAGCAGCGGACCGCCTATCCGGCGGGCTGCGATCCGGCCTGCATCAATGTCAGACAGAATGACACTGCGTCCCGCGTGACGTGCGATCGAGGCGGCCAGCCTGTCGAGTTCGCCACTGGCGGCCAGCACATCCTTACGGCCCAGAGCCTTGATCGTGCGCTGGCGGACGGCTTTGCCCTCGCGCACGCTCTCGACCAGGTACAGATAGCGGTGCCCGCGCGCGACTCGTTCGACGACATACATAGGCAGGTTGTTACTGCCTGCTCCCGTAAAAATAAACCAAGCCGCCAGTCACAGGCAAAATGTTGTTAGCACACCCGGTTTTGCCACCAAATCCACGCCCAGCAATATCAGATACTTACTAGCTCACGTTCTCTGCGTGTTCCGCTGGCACTGTTCAACTTGGGTCTGATTCATAATTATTCGGTGTGATTTCATGACCTTGCGATGCGGCGGGTGAAAAGTTGAATGGATGCAATAAAGAGCCAGGCCGTTGCCGATGCGATGGTTTGCTCGAAGTCTTTGGCGAGGCGTCGGTTTCGATTGAGCCATGCCAGCGTGCGTTCAACAACCCATCGGCGTGGTAGCACCTCGAAGCCTGTGGCTGTATCTGACCGCTTGATGATTTCGACGGTCCATTTCCCCATTCGCCGCAGAGCCTCCCTGAGTTTGTCACCAGCATAGCCGCCATCGGCGAAGACGTGCCGCAGCCAGGGAAAGCGCCGGATGATTTCGCGCAGCACCATTGGCGCACCGTCGCGGTCCTGAATGTCAGCCGTATGGATCACGGCGTGCACCAGATTTCCTGCGGTGTCGGTCAAGATATGGCGCTTGCGGCCCTTGACCTTCTTGCCAGCGTCATAGCCACAAGGGCCGCCGCTTTCCGTGGTTTTGACGCTCTGGCTGTCGATCACGCCCGCCGATGGCGAGGCCTCGCGGCCAGTCATCTCGCGCGATGCCATAAGCAGAACGTGGTTCATCGTCAGCCACAAGCCGTTGTCACGCCAGAGGTAAAACCAGCGCCGCACCGTCGAGACCGGCGGAAAGCATGGGGGCAGCATCCGCCATGGCAAGCCACCACGCAGCAGGTACAGCATCGCTTCGACAATCCGGCGCATCGGCCATTTGCGGGGTCGCCCCACATGCGAGGCGGGCGGTAACAATGGCTCCAGCACCGACCACTCGGCATCCGTTAAATCACTTGGCAAAATCAGCCCGCGTCGCGCATGAAGCGCGCGAGTGGTATCGGTCCACATCGTTGATCCTTGGTAGTTTCGCAAACCCATGAATCAGCGACAGGCATAGCCGTCAAGATAACCTGCTGATACCACTCACCTTAATTTCGGATCAGACACTTAGCTCGGCTTTGTACGTTTTTGGTCAGGTCCAGGTCCAGAAGATGCTGTTTTCAGCGATGTGGTCGAGGGCTTGATCGAGGGGCAAGACGCATCCGCCCATATCGTCGATATCTTCCCATTTTCGCCGGTGTGACCAGTAGCCGAGCCTGATTTCGTCGCGCGTGCCGACAGGCTTGAGGCGGGCGATCGGTGCCTCGGTTTCCAGCAGATAGAGATGGTAAGCGCCCTTGTCCTCATACCATCCGACGCCGCCGCCGTTGGCCGCGTCGAACGTCTCGATGCGCAGAATGATTTCCTCGTCTTTCATGGTGCATCCATAGCTGCCGTCGGGTCACAGCATATTCGAGTCACCTCGCCGCATGGCAACAGCCTAAGCGTTGCAACGTGCTTCAGTCAGGATTCGAAGCATGGAATGCTGGACCAGAACAAGGCCGTTATCGGCGATCCCGTCCCCCAGATTCTGCGCCAATGGCTGCAGGCATGGCGTCCCTGCTTTACGGCTCCCAGTTGGGAGCATGTACTTGTTCTTGTGATGGGCGGCCTGCTGGCCACGGGCAAACGGACCGTTACGTCTTGCCTGCGTGTGACCGGCCGAGCCGATGCTGCCAACTTTGCAACCTATCACCAGATCCTCAACCGCGCCCGCTGGAGTTCGCGTGCCGTTGCCAGGCGTTTACTGGGCATTGTGGTCGAACGGCTCGTGCCCGATGGTCCTGTGGTCATCGGTATGGACGACACCATTGAACGGCGATGGGGGCGCCGGATCACCGCACGGGGTATCTACCGCGACCCGGTCCGCTCCAGTCACGGCCATTTCGTCAAAGCCAGCGGACTGCGCTGGCTCAGCTTCATGGTGCTCACCCCGGTGTCATGGACCCGCCTGATCAAGGCACTGCCAGTCTTGACGTTGCTCGCTCCTTCGGAACGATCGAACCGTCAACGCGGCTGTCGTCATAAATTGCTGACGGACTGGGCCCGGCAGGGCGCGCTGCAGCTGTCTCGCTGGCTGCCGGGTCGGCGGATCATCTTCATTGGCGACAGCAGCTTTGCT
Source organism: Sphingobium sp. KCTC 72723 (assembly GCF_014280435.1). Classification (NCBI taxonomy): domain Bacteria; kingdom Pseudomonadati; phylum Pseudomonadota; class Alphaproteobacteria; order Sphingomonadales; family Sphingobiaceae; genus Sphingobium; species Sphingobium sp. KCTC 72723. The sequence goes on from NZ_CP060388.1 coordinate 443,367, forward strand.
GTCCACGAACTGGCACATGCGATCGTCCGCCGGGCCACACTCATCAGCCGACTGCGGCTCGACGCCAACTTGTTTGCGCAGCCTGCGGGGCGAACGGCACGCACGATGGGGCGACCGGCGCAGAAAGGGCGAGCATTACCAAAACTCAAGACCCTGCTCGCCAACCCGGCGACACGCTGGACCAGCATTCTCGTCTCTGCCTGGTATGGCCATCTCAACGGCAAGATGCTCGAGATCACATCTGACATCGCCTTATGGTACAGGCCCGGCACTCCGGTCTTGCCGGTCCGATGGGTCCTGGTTCGCGATCCTGAAGGAAAGCGCGGCCCGCAGGCCTTCTTCAGTACCGACATCACCCTCGAGCCCGCCGAGATAATCGCCCTCTACGTCCGCCGATGGCAGATCGAGGTCACCTTTGCCGAAACCCGCGCGCACTTGGGTGTCGAGACACAGCGCCAGTGGACCGACAAAGCCATAGCGCGAACCACGCCGGCGCTGCTGGGTCTCTACAGCCTTATATCGCTATGGGCCTGCGATCTGTTGACCACTAAAAGCACCCCTTATTCCGCCGCGTGGTATCGAAAAACCAGCCTGACATTCAGTGACGCCATCGGAGCCGTCCGCCTCCAACTCTGGGTCGGAGACATTAATCAACACTCCCCGCCGCACCCAGAACCGCACTATATTCCCACAACCCGCCTAAAACGCATGGCTCAGGCACTATGCTTCGCTACCTGATCGTACAAAGTCGAGCTTAGCCCCAAGGGATGAGATGCCATACCTGATTGTATGCCGTTTCCAGGTTTTCCTCAGTTTCAGCGCTCTGAACCATTCACGGCATGCCAAAGTCTCTATTGAGAAATGTCGTCAGAGATATTGCGCGTGAGCAAATTGCATCATGGAGGAGTGAACTCAGTTTCTAAGTGCTCAAAAGCCTGTCGGATTAAAAGCATATCAGCATCCGAGACAGATTTTGAGTGCGCATCCGCTCTCGCCTTGTTTACCGTATCAAGCTTTCGAGTAATTTCGCTTCTTGTATCGCCGAGGTAAGGAAGGACGTGCTTATCTTTAATAAACATAAGTAGGTCAGAAAAATAAAGTGGACTCTCGTTTCTTGAAAATAGAACTGCCGGCTCGCTGCTGGACAAATCTGAGAGTCTTTTGACAGTCAGGCAATCTGAAAGGACTGCGTTCCAATCATCGCTGGAAATCGCCCTGGACCAAAAATACAATGCAGATCTAATATTCGGTTCCAGCGCATTTCGTCGCCGCGAGATTTCAGCCCAGCGATCCTCAAGAGACAGGGACTTAGATACCTTCTTCAAAGCAGGTTTTACTGCATCGAAACGAACGTCAAAATCGTCGCCGGACTGGGCTATCAAGCCATAGCCAATGAGGTGGTCAATCAGATCGGGCGCCGAAAGCCCATACTCAGTTGCCTCAGCTTTGTCGCCATTTACCACCGCTTCAAGTACCCGAAATTCGTCTGGATATGCCTCCTGAAGATTGCCGACGATATCCCGTAAATAGCTCTCCAACTGACCAGAAAATTGTACGTTGGCGCGATGCAATGCTGCCACAGAAACTTTGTGGGGCCTTTGTGTGGGGGCTTGCTGATGGATCGTACTACATACCTGCCTTGTAAAGAAAGGGTGCCCGCCGAATTCCTTTTGCAACTCGGCAATTGTCATAGGGTCAAATTCTAGACCCATAAAATATCCTAACCGAGTAACCATCTCTCTCGTTTCGTCGAACGTCAGGCTCGGGATGTATGTTTTGGGGGCATAAAGATAGATAGGGTTATCTATCCCGTTTATTTTCGAAGTTTCAAGAATGTGCGGGCTAGTGCCGACCAAGCAGATAGACATCTTTCCCCTGCTCTCAGCCTGGAGATACGATCGTAAAATCTGCCAAAAATAAACGGTGTCTTCTCCAGATCGCCAGTGCGGAGATGCAGCTGTTCCTGGAGAAATATTCTCTATTTCATCAAATATTATAAGTATAGTGCCTTTTACCTGCGAAAGAACATTGTTCATCGCGGCATAAAACTGGTCAGATGCCAACGCTATATCAGTGCTTATCTCTGATTGAATTCGCTTTATACCAACGGACTTTCTTACTTCAAAAACAATATATGCGAGCAAATCGTTGAATCTTCTGCCGTGAACGGATGTATTTTGGCAGTCAATCAGTGTAACGTTCGCGCCAAGACCTTTAGCTCTTCGCTGAATTGCATAAATTGCTGACGTTTTTCCGCTTTTACGCAAGCCGAACAAACTCGAGTTTTGTCCGGACTTTGCCATATCCAGGACGGCGTTGACGATAGAATGCCGACCAAAGAAAAAAGTTTCTTCGCGCAACGGATTTTGATATCCGAATAGATCTCTTAGAAGATAATTTCTCCTAACGGCATCTAATAACGGATTCAACTCGCGGCTTACGAGAAGATCAAAAGTTATTGGCACAATTATAGGATATTCTGGGTGTTGATCAAGGTAGTGCTTTATTGAGCTTTCGATATTATTATCGTTACTTACAAGAAAGCGAACACTACGATCAACACGCTGAGACTCGAGCAAATCGTAAAATTCTTCAAATGCTTCTAAGGTTCTAATTTCAAATGTTTCATATTGAGATAAGAGTATAACAACCTCTCTATCCGTATTTATGTAGATGGAAAATTCATCAGTCGGCCTAACAAGAATCGCCCAATAAACGCTATTACCTAATGTGATTGGTTTGAAAGCTCGCGTTACATAAAATCGGGTTGCAATCTTACGGATTGCGGGATGAAGCGCCTTTGGGTACTCACCCAGGGCAAAGTCCAAATGAAAACCGGGGTTTGTAGGCACGTTCTGTTATTCCTCGTCTTACCTTGAACAAAGCACGTGTGTTTTTGCACGCAACCTTCACACCTGCGTCCACGGTGCCTTATCTATTCAGATGGCGGTAGATCAGTTCCGGAGCAAGCCGTTTTTTTACACCGATTCGGAGATGGAAACCTTGTATGATCGAGTGCTCCGGAGGTTCGTGCGTAAAGCCTGAAAGATTTCAGATGGCTGAAATTCCAATATCGCGGCGGAATGTCCGATGTTGGGAAAGACAGCTGCATCTCACAGCGACTGGCCTTGGCGCATTCCGTCAGACGCAGGGCCCGTCAATTTCGCACGTTGCCCACGCTTTTTCCCGTAATCCCGTCGCGCGGCGCTCTGCGCGGTGGCCTTGTCCACCGACTGACGACAATCACTGTCGGAATCTAAAAGTACCCGACAACTGAAATCGAAAGGTTTTTCGTCACCGCCAGGTTCCGGCCGTCGCACCCAAGAGCCTCAACGCTTTCTGATGCTGATGGTGCAACGCACCGGCTTGCCTGCTTTGGCGGCCGCCTTCTCGCACGCGGCAATGGTATCGCGGTTCTCACGAGCCAGGTCGGTGGCGTCCACAATCGCCCGCCAGCCTTCGGGGTTACCGGCACGCATGAGACGGATACCGGCATCCCATAGAGACGCCTCGCCCAGCGTGCGACGCGCCACACGTTCCGGCCAGAGCCAGCTTTGCGGGCCAATGCTGGCCGCCCAGCCGGGATAGATCAGCCACAGAAGCGACATGGTCAGCGCCGCGCCGCCGCCGCAATAGGCCATGTGCCAGCGCTGTTCCTGTTTGGTCCGAATGGTCCCGACCGCGCGCATTTGATCCGCATGGACTTGATGATGCAATTCCTGTGACTGCTTGATGGTTGCCCTATCGGTCGCGCGGGCGGCCTGCGCGGCCTCGCCGATCCGCTCCGCCATGTTCTCCGGCGTCAACTGCATGGCGGGCGCATCCATGATTGTCTTCGTCTGCCCCGCCACCGTCGCGAGATAGCCGTTCATCTTCGCAAGCGTCGGCGCGTAGTCGGGGAACTCGAGGCTCTGCTTCTCGATGGCGATATGCTCAAGCGCGCGGGCCATCACCGCCATGCGCCCTTCAAGCCGTTCCTCCATAACAGCCACGCGCTCCGAGAGGTGCGCAAACGCCTCGGCGGCGGCATTGGGCCGGGGTTCCGGCTCGGGTTCATTCAAAAGGCTCTGTTCGTCGTCCATGTCATGGTCTCCTCAGGGTTAGCGGCTCATGCCGCGACTGATGTCGCGTCCGTGATCGAAGGGAATGGAGGATGCGAGGTCATGGGAGAGGCTGCGGCCCGCCTGCTGGCCGATCTCAAGCCCAAGCTCGCGGCTGCGCAGGCCCAGCACCGATTCAAGCTGGGCGTCGCGTTCGAGGCTTTTCGCCATGCCTGTCATCTGCTGCGCGGCGCTCTTCGCGCTCCGGAAATTGCCGTCGCGCACCAACTCGGCATGATGGCGCTGCAATTGCTGCCAGCCTTCCACGAACCGGTCGGCGCGCTGGAACGGGTCCATGCGGATTTCGGTTTCCAACTGCATCGCCCGCACGGCGGCCTGCCCGCGCCGCTCGGCGGCCTCGCGAACAAGCTCCGGGCTGCTGCGGAACGCGCTGTTCAGGTCCGACGAACCTTCGGGCCGGATCGCGTCCAGTGCATCCCGCGCCCTGTCGAACGCCTCGCGCTGGTGGGGCATGGCGTCGAGACCTTGCGCGCGAGTCTGCTGGATCGCGTCCAGCGCTTTGGCATAGCGCTCCACCGCACCGCGCACGCCGCCAGCGCGCATCGGCTGCGTATCATGTTCGGGCTGGTGCCGAACGGCCCGCTCCTGCGCGGGCGGCTCGGCCTTGGGCTGGAAGGCCGCGAAAATGTCGCGCTCCTGCTGCGGCGGCATGTTCGGCCGGAAATTGTCGAAGATCCCGCGCGCTTTCTCGACCATGGGCCTGACGATTTCCGCGACCCGCTCGCCGAAGCTAATGCCACGCAGCTCGGCATATTCCCTTGCCGGGTCGGCTTGTCTGTAATCGGTCGCCATATCCTTGCCGCGCTCGCGCGAAAGCGTGCGGACAAGCCGGGACTGATCGCGAAAATCGTCGCGGCCATAATGAAGCGCCATGCCGTCACGATGGCGGGACATGGCGACATAAGCCCCGTGGCGATCCATCCCCGGCGTCGCCAGCACATGCGCTCTGTATACGGTCATGCCCTGCGCCTTGTGGATGGTGGCAGCATAGCCGTGGTCCAGGTCGCGATAGTCCTTGGTGTCAAAAGCCACGACACGCCCGTCATCGGTGCGGACGGACATATGGCCTTCGTCCACCTTCTCGATCGTGCCCAGCGTCCCGTTCTTCACTTCCAGGCTGCGTTCGTTGCGCAGGAACATGATGCGGTCGCCAGACGCGAACAGGCGGTCGCCGCGCTCGGTCTTCACCTGGCGCTCATCGCCCAATTCGCCTGCATTGCGCATCGCTGCGCGCGCGGCATCGTTGAGGTCGCGCACCTCGGCATTGGTGTGGGTCAGGATGATGCGGCTCGCATCGGGGTTTGCTTGCCGTTCGCGATCCCAGCGCTCGACAAGATCGCGGCGAGCGTCCTCGCGCGTCTCGGCCTGATGCACCATGCCCTTGTCGGCATAGGCGGCAATCGCCTCGCCGGTTCTGCCGGTGGCAAGATGCCGGGTAGCATCCTGCTGCCATCCTTCATGCTGGCGGCGAACCTGCGTGATCTCGACGCCGCCATGGCGCTCATGAATCGCGCGGAACGCCGCGCCCGCCTCGATCGACTGCAACTGCTGCGGATCACCGATAAGGACGACCTTCGCGCCAACATCGGCGGCATGGGACAGCACGCGCTCCATCTGGCGTGTGCCCACCATGCCCGCCTCGTCAATCACCAGCACATCACGGGAGGTCAAAAGGTCGCGACCTTGCGCCCAGCCATGTTCCATGCTGGCAATGGTGCGCGATGCAATGCCGGAGCCGTTCTCCAGTCCCTCGGCGGCGATGCCAGCGAGCGCCGCGCCGCGAACATTCAGCCCCGCGCTTTCCCACACGTCGCGCGCTACGCCCAACATAGCGCTTTTGCCGGTCCCGGCATAACCCAGCACCAGTGACAATCCGCGCCCGCCCGTTATATGGCGCAACGCGGCTTCCTGCTCTGCTCCCAGGGCAAGGCCACCACTCTCGGCGGCGCGGCTGACGTAGGTCGTGGCCGCCGAGAGACCATCGCTCCGGTCCATCACAAGCCTGTCCGCCGCACGGCTCATCCGCTGCTCGGTCTCGATCATCTCGCGCGACGTGAACCGCTCGTCGCCGCGCCCGTCCTTGCCCAGGGCGATCAGTTCCGGCGAATTACGCACCGCGCGCATGGCGGCGTTGAACTGCTCCTGTCCATCACTATGCCGGTGAATGAACATCGCCATGTCGCGGTTGGTGAATGTGGCCTGTTGGTGGGTGATGGCGTTAAGGGCGATGCCGGGATCAGCGATGATGCGTTCGCCATTCTCCCGCGCAATCTCGCGGTGCAGTTCGGCGCGATCGGCTTCCAGCCCTTGCGCGTCCATCCGGTGTGCAGGTCCGCCGATCTTGCTTTGCGGTTCAAGGTCGATGCCCTGCTCGGCAAGGCTGCGGTGATCGATGCGCGCGTCAATGTCGAGTTCGGCAAGGCGCGTGTTGACATGGGTCTCCCAGCGTTCGCGCCAGCGTTCGACATTGCCATGCTCATTCCATTCGCGGACCTTTGCCCCGAAGCCAGCGGTGCCGTCCTCGCGCTGCACAACCTCCCGCATGGTGAGCATGACATGGGCGTGCGGCTTGGGCTGGCCGTCCGCGCCAATGTCCCAATGCACATTGAGGTCGGCGATCATGCCGCGATCCACGAACTGCGCTGACACGAAATCGCGGGCCAGTTCGATGCCCTGCGCCTTGGTCATTTCGCGCGGAATGGCGAACTCGACCTCGCGGGCAAGCTGGGCGTCCTTGCGCTTCTCGAAGGCCTCGACATCGTTCCAGAGGCGTTCGCGGTCGCGCCATTGTTCCGGCGCGCCTTCCGGCAACAGGATTTCGCTATGCTCGACACCGGAGCGGGCACGGAAATCATGGTCGCGATCAAGGCGCTCGTCGTGCAGACGCTCGCCCGCACGATAGGCGGCAGCGGAGACGGCGGAGCGGCCCGTCGCGCGAGAGATGACCTGAACGGAGAAATGGAAGATCGCCATGACGATCGTCCATCTACTACGCTCAAGCGCACGTCGGAACGACGTATAAGCGCGCCCTTCTCGAAAATTTCTCGGACGGGACTAGGCGATGTCAGGCTGTCCCGGCGACTCTACTGCGCGGCGGGCGGCATCATCTTATCATAGCGCCATCGTCACTCAATGGAGACTTTACGATGCGTAAACCGCGCGATTTTGATTCGGAACTCAAAGCCCTGGCCGACAAGGCCAAGGCACTCAGGGAACGGCGCGTGCGCCAGCTTGGCGAACTGGTGACGGCGACCGGGGCCGATACGCTCGACGCCGATGTGCTCGCCGGGGCGCTGCTCCATGCCGCCACGGTGAAAGACGCCACGACAAAGGAGGGCTGGCGGAAGGCGGGCGCAGGCTTCTTTCTCGGCAAAGGCGGCAAGCCTGCGGGCGGACCTTCTGGCCAGCAAAGCGGCACTCTCCCGTTCGACGGCGGCGGGACATCGGCTTGAGGCACGAAAGGCGCGAACCGACATGCGGGACTGGGCCATCGCACGCCGCGAACGCACGCGGCATCTGATCGAATTGGGCGGCCTCGTCATCAAAGCGGGGCTAGTCGATCTGACCGACGATGATCGCCCCACTCTTTACGGCGCGTTCCTCACCGTCGCGGAACGACTGCGCGGTGAGGAACGGGGCAACGCACTTGCCCTTTGGAAGCGCAAGGGCAAGCGAGCGTTCGAGGCGGAACGGGACGGCGGTTAGCGCGGAACCGACAAGCGCACACTGCCGTCCGGTTCTGTATGATACTCGACCATCGCTGCCATTGGTGGGCTGTTCTTGTCGCAATAGCGCACGGTTATGACGCTCTCCCGGATCGCGGGACACAGGCCGGAGCCATAGAGAATGTCCGCCAGCGCGTCGAAGGTCGTCGCCTTGGCGCGATAGGCTCCGGTCCACCGCACCGCCCAAATGTCATCGTTCGCGTTGACCCGGTAGCCCGCCCTTTGCGCAACGTCCATGACCGCGCCCAGCACCGTGTCGGCGCGCACGTCGAAGTCCAGCACGGCGGACAGGTCGGCGGGTTTGGAACGCACGGCTTGCGCGGACTTCACCCTCCATAGCATTGCCTCTGCGCCAGCCATGAAAAGGCATAGGCCGACTATCGCCAAGGGCAGATGGTCAACCCAGCCCATGAACCTGTCCGAGCGCCAATACTGGCGAACTGGCGTAAGGGGATTCCATGGGCCCTGTGACGAGTTGGCACGTCGCACGACCCGCCATGTCCGTTGCAGCATGTTTGCGGGGCGAACAGGCTGGGAAAGGGCTATCGCTGTCGTTGGCTCTGTGGGCGGCGGAAGCATGGGTGCTGGCAGACATGCTGCAAGCGAGGCTTGATGATCCGCGACCGCGCACGCCGCACGTTCCGCCAGTATCTCCACCCGCGCGAAGGCCCATGCCAGTTCCTCGCCCGAAATGCGGTAGGATCGCCCATAGCGCGCTTCGACATAGGCACGGCGGATGCAGCCGAACGCGCGGCGCTTGAACCGGCTGTCGCGCGGCCATGCAGAACACAGACTCGGGTTCAGCGCTTCCGCCGCCTCGCGCAGTTCATCGAGCGCATGGGTGCGCGGGGCGTGCAGGCTGATCGACCGCAGGACGCACAGATAGAAATGCTCGCACGCCTGATGCAGCATCAGCGCCGCCATCGGCGCATCGCCCCGGTCCCGATAGAAAGTCGCGCCAGCCAGAAATCCGGTTCCGCGATTATGCCACCGGATGAACTCCGCCACACCCCGGATAGCCCGTTCCCGCACTGCCAGGTGGCGCGACTCTGGCAGTCGCAAGCGCTCCATCTGGTAGAGCGCGATTCCCTGCTCGGCGATGGTAACGAAATAGGGATTGCCCTCGACAAGCGCGCCGTTGAGCCGCTCAAGGCTTTCCACGCTCAGCCGCACCGGGCGGGTAATTTCGCCATGCTCCCAAGCGCGGCGGAGCCGATCACGCACCAGTCGCCAGTCGCGTTCGCTGCGGACAAGGCGGGGATAGTTGACGATTGCCAGCAGGCGGAAGGCTTCCCCCGGCGCGATCTCTTCCCAGTCCTTCTCGGCGTGAGGCCCATGCAGGATCAGGGTGAGGATGCGGCCCGCCCGGAAATGTTCGGAACATCGGCCCTTGGTCGTTTCCTCGAACGCCTCGAACAGGATTGTCGTGACGCGGAGAAGCTCGTCCCGGATCGGCGCGGGCAGATGATCGGCATCGGTGCGCAGCATCATGACCGAGCTACCTGCGTACGACGCTGGCAACCCTTCGGGCGCGGGTGGCCGGTCACGTCATGCACGCGATCCACCAAGGCACGCACAATGGGCGTGATCGTAGCAGGAGTGAACCCGCCCGTGCGGGGTCGTTCTTCCTCCCAATCATCATAGTGATAGCCCCACTTCCAATAGGGTGAGAGAACCGCTGCCAGCCGCGCCATGTCGGGGCAGTCATGACCAAAGCCACAGGTATTGGCGTAGGCCAGCGCTTTGGCGATGTCCTGCTTGATGTGGCGGGCGTTCCACGCATCGGAAAAACCCATGTCGAGCAGATAGGCGCACAGGGCCTGCTGGGTCACGAAACCGGCCTGATGCAGAGTCTCCTTTGTATGTCGCGGGTCGGCGAGAAAATCCGAGCTCAGCGTGGTCATCCAGCGTTCCGCATTGTGATAGCGGAAGCGGCTCATACTTCGTCCCTCTCTCGTCCGCACAAGTCTTGCTGGTTCATCATCGTAGCGTTGGTGAAGCGCCGCCATTGCTCCATCCCAGGGGGAGGCAATTGCCGACGCGGCAACCGGCGCGATGGTCAATGCGCGCAGCAGGGCGCGGCGGGATGTGCTGATCTTCGAATCGCTCCAGAGAGAATCGGATAAAATCATGAGCCTGCCTTCCTCAGTTCACCGTTACGGGCGCATCAAGATGCGTTCGGAGCATTAAGCGGCACCGCTTATAGCACAAAAGGAAGGTAATGTTCAATAACCGGCACCGGTTATTCCGGTTCTGATTGAACGGGTGAAACGCGCGGTTACGACACAAGCATGGGAAGGCCACCGCTCAACGTGAAATCGACGAACATCCGATTGCCCGAAGGCCTCGGCGAGCGGATTGACAAGCTGGTGGGGCGGCAGCGCCGCGCAGCCTTCATTCGGGAAGTGCTGGAGCGCGAGGTCGAACGGCGCGAAAACGAGCAAGGTAAGGCTGGCTAACTGGGTCATTCGACCATGACCAAAACCCGAAACGGTCATTGCCGGACACCCAGCGATGGCGAAGCCCCGTCACAGAGATTGATTGGACCACCGCGAACGTGTGGGATTTATCGCCGAAATCTCTGACAGGCGACAATGCGCCAATCCAAGCCGCTCAATTGGAAAAGACTCGCGCCTACGAGCGGTCAGTCCGGTTATCGCCAAGGCTGGGACTTTGCTGCCGTTCCCAGAGGGCTATTCAAATGGCAGGTCAGGTCAGGAGCCGCCGTCGAGGATCTCCCTGACCGGCAAGGCGGAGACGACCAACATGGTCCGACAGCTGAAAGTCAGCTCTGAAACCTGATCTCGCCTTCCGGACGGTGCGCCTCAGCGGAACAGCTAACACCGTAACTGACATGATCGAGAGATGAGCCTACTCAGCATCACTCGCTGTCGCCCAGTGTTTGTCGCTTTCAAGACCCCACATGCCGCCCCCTCATTAGCTGGTTACCCTCGGTCATTAGCTAAGCCGTCGATTTCGCGAGAGCGAAACACTCCATGATCAAAGCTCAGCCCCGAGCCCTTGACTTTCTATTAGATATTGCTAAATTAGTGTTATCTAACGGAGAGCGCGGTGGCAGATCCAATCGGGCAGTTCGAGGAGCAGGCGGCGGAGGCAGTCAGCTTGCTCAAGGCATTGGCAAACGAGCCTCGTCTGCTGGTGCTGTGTCATCTAGCTGAAGGCAACGAGCTGTCGGTTGGCGATCTCGCGCATCGCGTCAGCCTGAGCCAATCGGCGCTATCTCAGCATCTGGCCAAGCTGCGTGAGCAGAAGCTGGTGACCACCCGCAAGGACGCGCAGAGCGTGTTCTACAGAGTGGGCGATCCAAAGGCGCTGCAACTGCTGTCTCTCCTTCATGACCTGTTTTGCCCTGATCTGGGCCATGCAGGTGCGACTGAACCGACCAGGAGCTGATCTGATGGAAACCAACACTCATCTCCAAGCTGCCATTGCCGGGGTCAAGGCCGTCGTCTCCGGCGCAAAGCCCGGGCCAATCGTCAAGGCGTTCTTCGACGAGGAGACCTTCACCGCGACTTACGTGGTCAGCGATCCGACTACCCGCAAGGCGGCGATCGTCGACAGCGTGCTCGACTTCGACCAAGCCTCGGGCTGCACCGGCTATGCCTCGGCAGACGCGGTGATCTCATACGTTCAGTCGGAAGGTCTGGCGGTCGAGTGGCTGCTGGAAACGCACGCTCACGCCGACCACCTGTCGGCGGCACCGTACCTGCAAGAGAAGCTCGGCGGCAAGCTCGCCATCGGGGCTGAGATCGTCACAGTACAGAAGGTGTTCGGCAAGATCTTCAACGAAGGCACCCGCTTCGAGCGCGACGGATCGCAGTTCGACGTCCTGTTGAACGACGGCAACACCTTGCAGATCGGTGAGCTCGAACTGATCGCACTGCACGTGCCCGGCCATACCCCAGCCGACATGGCATACGTAATCGGGGATGCGCTGTTTACCGGCGACACCATGTTCATGCCGGACTACGGCTCAGCACGAGCAGACTTCCCAGGGGGAGATGCGCGCGCGCTGTATCGTTCGGTGCGGCGACTGATGCAGCTGCCGGACGCCACCCGGGTGTTCCTGTGCCACGACTACAAGGCGCCCAATCGCGACCACTTCGTGTGGGAAACCACCATGCTGGCGGAGCGGACCAGCAACGTGCACCTGCACAAGGATGTCAGCGAGGACGAGTTCGTGGCCATGCGCACGCAGCGCGATGTCACGCTGGGCATGCCCAAGCTGATCCTGCCCGCGATCCAGGTCAACATGCGCGGAGGCCAATTGCCCGAGCCTGAGGACAACGGCGAAGTGTACCTCAAGCTGCCGCTCAACGTGCTGCGCTAGGAGCCTTGCCATGGAACCTCTCTCCCCCCTCGTGGCGATTGCCGGCGGTTTGCTGATTGGCGGGGCGGCGGCGCTGCTGCTGCTGCTGAACGGTCGTGTCGCTGGTGTGTCCGGAATGCTCGCCACCGCAACGCGGATCGGCGCAGGCGGGCCCCCGTGGCGCCAGGCGGCGGCGTTCGTGATCGGGCTGCCGCTCGGCGCGGCGTTGGTAGCAGCGTTCGTGCGGCGGCCGGAGCTCGTGATCGCCGCATCGCCCGCCGCGCTGATCGTTGCCGGACTGCTGGTCGGGTTCGGAACCCGGCTCGGTAACGGCTGCACCAGCGGACATGGCGTGTGCGGCATGGCGCGCCTGTCGCCGCGATCGATTGTGGCCACCCTGACCTTCATGGCCACCGCCGCGCTGACGGTCTTCGTCATGCGCCACGTGATGGGGATCTGACGATGCGCAGTGTCCTTACCGCCTTGCTTGTCGGCGCGGTGTTTGGCGCTGGACTGGTCCTGTCCGACATGGTCAATCCGGCGCGCGTTCAGGCGTTTCTTGATGTGACGGGGCAATGGGACCCGACGCTGATGTTCGTGATGGGCGCCGCGCTGCTCCCTTCCGCCCTCGCTTACCTGGTCCGGCGCAAGCTGACACGGCCGGTACTGGCAGACCGCTTCGTGGTGCCGGAAAACGCTGCGCCCGACCGGCGCCTGCTGACCGGCGCGGCGCTGTTCGGCATCGGCTGGGGCATCGCCGGATTCTGCCCGGGCCCCGCGCTGGCCGGGCTGGTGCTGGGCGCGTGGCAGGCTTGGCTGTTCGTGGCCGCTATGCTGGTGGGCATGATCGCGCATCGCTTGTTGCCCGCGCTCAGCGAAAGCCAGCCTGACCCCCGATCTGCCAACTAGGAGACCCATGATGACCGAGTACAAGCAGCTCTCCCCCAAACTAAGCGTGCGCCCGCAGGTCGAACCGGCCGAAGTCGGCGAGTTGGCCGCGCGCGGCATCAAGGGCATCGTCAATGCGCGTCCCGACGGCGAGGAGCCGGGCCAGCCTACGTCCGCTGAACTGGCCGCCGAAGCGTCGCGGCACGGCATCGTCTACACCCATATTCCCGTCGCACCGGGACAGGCCACCGCAGACGACGGCGAGCGCTTCGCCAAAGCCCTGCGCGAGTGCGACGGCAAGGTCGTTGGCTTCTGCCGCACCGGCGCGCGCGCCACGGGCCTGTGGGAACTCGCCGGGAAGCCTGAGTAAGCTGAGGTGTCGAAGCTCGCTCGCTATCTGCCCATCCTGGCATGGGGCCGCTTCTACGACCGGCAGACGCTGGTCAGCGACGGCGTAGCGGCGGGCATCGTCACGATCATGCTCATCCCGCAGAGCCTGGCCTACGCCATGCTGGCGGGTCTTCCGCCCGAAGTGGGCCTCTACGCCTCGATCCTCCCGATCCTCGCCTACGCCATCTTCGGCACCAGCCGCACGCTCGCGGTGGGGCCGGTAGCGGTCATCTCGCTTATGACACTGGCCGCCGCAGGCACTGTGGCGCCGCCGGGGACTCCTGAGTTCATCGCGGCGGCGTTGGTTCTGGCATTGCTGTCCGGCCTTATCCTGGTGCTGATGGGCGTGCTCAAACTGGGATTTTTGGCAAACCTGCTGTCGCATCCGGTGGTCTCGGGGTTCATCACCGCATCCGGCATCATCATCGCGACGGGGCAGGCGAAGTCGATCCTTGGCATCCAGGCGTCGGGCGAAGCCATGCCCGAGCTGCTGGCGACGCTGACCCGCAACATCGGTGCCACCAATCTGCCGACGCTGATCATCGGGCTCGCCTCGCTCGCGTTCCTGTTCTGGGTCCGCAAGGGTCTCAAGCCCACCTTGATGCGGCTCGGCATGGCGGCCCGCCCGGCGGACCTGACCGCCAAGGCCGGGCCGATTGCGGCGGTGGTGCTGTCGACCATGGCGGTGGCCGCCTTCGATCTCGAAGCCAAAGGTGTGAAAGTCGTCGGCGAAATCCCGCAGAGCCTGCCGCCCCTCACGGTTCCGCTGTTTGACCTAAGCCTGTGGCAGCAGTTGATTGTCCCAGCGCTGCTGCTGTCGGTGATCGGCTTCGTAGAGTCCGTCTCAGTCGCGCAGACCCTGGCGGCCAAGCGGCGCCAACGGATCGACCCGGACCAAGAACTGATCGGGCTGGGTGCGGCCAACATCGCCGCGTCGTTTTCCGGCGGCTATCCCGTCACGGGCGGGTTCGCGCGCAGCGTGGTGAATTTCGATGCGGGAGCGGAGACGCCTGCGGCGGGCGCCATCACTGCGGTTGGAATCGCCATCGCCGCATTATTCCTCACTCCGCTGCTGGCCTCGCTGCCGATAGCGACGTTGGCCGCTACAATTATCGTCGCCGTGCTCAGCCTGGTGGACTTCAAGACCGTGCGCACGGTCTGGCGCTATTCGCGCGCGGACTTCGCGGCAATGGCTGCGACGATACTTATCACGCTCGGTTTTGGGGTGGAGCCTGGCGTGATGGCGGGGGTCGCGCTGAGTCTGGCGCTGCTGTTGTGGCGAACCTCGCGGCCCCATGCAGCCATTGTGGGGCGCGTGCCGGGAACCGAGCATTTTCGTAATGTCGCTCGCCACCCTGTTGTCACCGATCCCGCGATCATCACGATCCGCGTCGACGAGAGCCTCACCTACCTCAACGCTCGCTGGCTAGAGGAGTATGTGCTCGAGGAAATCGCCGAGCAGCCACAGGTGCGCCATGTCATCTTGATGGGCTCGGCCATCAACGCGATTGACGCGTCCGCACTCGAGAGCCTTGAGGCGATCAATCACCGCCTCGCCGATGCCGGCATCAGGTTGCACCTGTCTGAAGTGAAAGGCCCCGTGATGGACCGGCTGGCCCGTTCACACTTGCTCGCCGATCTGACCGGCCAGGTGTTCCTGTCGCAGGACGACGCCTTTTCGACATTGCTGTCAGCGCCTGACGATGCAGGCGCCATGACCCCGCGCGAAGACTTGTGGCTTGCGCGCGGACTGATCTGAGTCGCATGGATTGGCTTGTCGACGTAAGAACCGCTGCAGGCGGCTATTAGCCGTTCCGCTGTCGCCGATCGATTGCCGCAACATGGTCAATCAAGGTAGCTCACGTCTCTTTTAGTTTTGGAAAGCACCAAAGCGAATGACCGGCATGGTCGCGCTGCTGCCGGACAGCTTTCCGCCGCTCCAGCGGCAGGTTTAAGCGCAAGCTGCCGTTCAACACGCCGCCCGCGAACGACTGAACCTGGTCGGCAGCCGCCCCGCGCGAGAGGCGGCTATCCCCGCTACCCGGCTCCGATCCGGACAGTCCGCAACCGGCCATGCACGGCAAAAAGATTATTTCCATTTACCGCAGTTTACACTTGAGAACTGCCAACTAGAAAGGCCCGGCTGCGTCCCTTTATGTTTCGAATCATGCCATAGTGGCTCAATCTAAACGTGGGAACAAAAGTGGTTTTTTCTTGAGGGGGTCCGGGGTTTATCGTGTAAAAACAACACGATAAACCCCTTGACTGGTAGCGGAGGAGGGACTTGAACCCCCGACATCAGGATTATGATTCCCGCGCTCTAACCAGCTGAGCTACTCCGCCCCAAGGGCTTCGCAAGGCCGTTCGACCCTGCGGTGAGGGCGCGCTATACGCAGCGATGGCGGGCGGGTCAACGGGGGTATGTGCAACTTATTTGCGCCGGACGCTCCATCCCTGCGGCAGCGCTGTGGGCCAGCTTGCCATCGTGCCGGAATCCACCGCCTCCACGGCTGCGCTGACCAGCGGGCCTAGCTGCGCCATGTCGGGATTATGCCCGGCGCCGGGCGCAGTCACCAGCGCGGCGGGACTGTGCGCGGCGGCAAACAGCGCGTCGCCCTGCGCCGCGTCCACCCGGTCGTCGGCGGTGCCGAGAATCATGGCGAGCGGCGCATGGATCTTCGTGGCTGCATCCAGATTGTTCCACTTGTCGGGCAACAGCGCGCCGACCCCGCCCGGCGCGGATTGTGCCAGCGTGTCGAACGTGGACAGGGTGACAACCCCCGTCACCGGCACGGTCGCGGCAACATGCAGCGCCACGGCACCGCCCAGCGAATGGCCGACCAGAAAGACATGCGCGTCCGCCCCGGCGATGGCGCGGGCGCGCGCGACGAAGGCGCGGCCATCGATCATCAATCCCGCCTGCGTCGGCGACCCCGGATTGCCGCCGAACCCGCGATAGGACACCACAATGACATGATCGCCCCGCCCGGTCAGATGTTCGGCATAACGCGCCGCCACCCCCTGATTCGATCCGCGCCCGTGGAAAAACAGAATGACGTCGCGGTCGCCGGGGTCGCCGGGCCAGTAATAGCCGGTCAGCGCCAGCCCGTCGGCGGTCTGCACCGGCAGGGTTTGTGGCGCGGTCCGCGTCCATTGCGCGATGCTGACCGGGGTCGGGTCCGCCTTATACACTTGTTCGCGTACTGCCGATGCGCAGCCGCTCAGCATCAGGGTGGCGGCGATCACGCCCGTCATTTTGCCGTTCATGCGCGCCATCTTGCCCTTCCGATTGCCGTTCCGGGCCTGATTAGCGCAACGAGCGGCTTTCCGTGTGATTTTTATGTTGCAATCCATTTTGCGCCGCGCCCTAATGTTGCAACGCACCACACGCCATCCGGCCACGGGCGCCAACCGGCCATGATGGCTGAGGGAGGAACGACAACTTGCCCTTCCACGAAATGTTTGAGCCTGATGGTTCGATACGCCCCTGCTATGACGAAGTGCAGAAGTGGGTGGAACGAACGGGTATATCCGGGCTTAATCGTCGCATGGATGAGGCGGAGGCGATCTTTCGCCGGATCGGCATCACCTTTGCGGTCTATGGCGAAGGGGGCGACCCGGAACGGCTGATCCCGTTCGACCTGCTGCCCCGCATCTTCACCGCGCAGGAATGGCGCGTGCTGGACAAGGGTATTCGCCAGCGGGCGCGGGCGCTCAACGCTTTCCTGCACGATGTCTATCATCGCGGTGAAATCGTGAAGGCCGGCATCATGCCCGCCGACATCATTTACAAGAATAGCGCCTATCTGGCCGAAATGGCCGATTTTTCCCCGCCGGGCAAAGTCTATAGCCATATCGTGGGCATCGACATCGTGCGCACCGGGCCGGGCAGTTTCGAAGTGCTGGAGGATAATTGCCGCACGCCCTCTGGTGTCTCCTACATGCTGGAGAACCGCGAAATCATGACGCGCATGTTCCCCGAACTGTTCGCGCAAGGGGTGGTCGCGCCGGTGGACGATTATCCCGCCGAATTGCTCAAAAGCCTGAAAGAAGTCGCGCCGCCTGCGTGCAAGGGCGATCCGGTCGTGGTCGTGCTGACGCCCGGTTCGCTCAATAGCGCTTATTATGAACATAGTTTCCTCGCCGACCTGATGGGCGTGGAACTGGTAGAGCCGGCCGACCTGTTCGTGGACGAAGGGCGGGTGTGGATGAAGACCACGCTCGGACCAAAGGCGGTCGACGTCATCTATCGCCGGATCGACGACGAATATCTCGACCCGCTGGTGTTCCGCGCCGACAGCCTGCTGGGCGTGCCGGGCATCTTCAACGTCTATCGCAATGGCGGCGTGACGCTGGCGTCCGCACCCGGATCGGGCATCGCGGACGACAAGGCCGTCTATATCTATGTGCCGGAAATGATCCGTTTCTATCTGGGTGAAACGCCGATCCTCGACAATATCCAGACATGGCAGTGCGGCAAGCCCGACGAACTGGCCTATGTGCTGGAACATCTGCACGAACTGGTGGCCAAGGAAGTCCATGGGTCGGGCGGATATGGCATGTTGATCGGTCCCAAATCGACCGCTGCCGAAGTGGAGGCCTATGCCGCGCGCATCCGCGCCAATCCCAGCGAATTTATCGCCCAGCCAACGCTCGACCTGTCCACCGTGCCGACGCTCGGCCCGGCGGCAGTGGTCGGCCGCCACGCCGATTTCCGCCCCTATTGCCTGGTCGGCAAGCAGATCCGGCTGGTGCCGGGTGGCCTGACCCGCGTCGCGCTGACCGAAGGATCGCTGGTGGTCAACTCCAGCCAGGGCGGCGGGGTGAAGGACACATGGGTCTTGCAGGATTGATGATGGGCAGCGAAACGCACCCACACCCGTTCGGGCTGAGCTTGTCGAAGCCTTCGCCTGAGCGTCAGCGAAGGCACCTCGCTTCGCTCGGTGCGGTCCTTCGACTTCGCTCAGGACGAACGGAATATGGGATAGTCACATGCTGAGCCGGACCGCTGAAAATCTCTTCTGGATGGCCCGCTATATGGAGCGGGCCGAAGCCACCGCACGACTGCTGACCATGGGCCAGCGTATGGCGATATTGCCGGGCGCGCATCACCGCGACGAATGGCGCTCCGTCGTCCGCGCCACCGGCTCTGGCCATCAATTTCCCGAAGGCGTGCAAGTCACCGAAAGCGACGTCGTATCCTTCCTGATGCTCGACCTCGACAATCCCAGTTCGATCCGCTCCTGCCTGCTCAAGGCCCGCGCCAACGCCAAATCCGCGCGCACCATGTTGACGCAGGATATGTGGGAAGCATTGAACGATGGCTGGCGCAAGCTGGACAGCTATGATGTCGGCGAAGCGCGGCAGCAGCTTCCCGCCCTGATCGACTGGGTCAAGACCCGCGTCATGACCTTTCGCGGCGCGACCCATTCGGGCCAGTTGCGTAATGAAGGGCATGACTTCTTGCGCTGCGGTTCCGCGCTGGAACGGGCGCAGATGACGTTGCGGCTGCTGGACGTCAAATATTATGTCTTGCTGCCCGAAACCGAAGTCATCGGCGGCAATCGCGACCATTATCAATGGACGTCCGTGTTGCACGCCTTGTCGGGCAGCCGCGCCTATCACCATGTCTATGGCGGCACCTACACCCCCTGGCAGATCACCGATTTCCTGATGCTCAACCGCATGTTCCCGCGCAGCGTCGCCTATTGCTACGACCAGCTTGCCTACCGGCTGCACCGTCTGGCGGGCTGGCACGACGCGCGCGATCCCTGCCATGACACGGTGCAGGAAATGGTGTCCGCGCTGGAGAAGCTGGACAGCGGCGAAATCTTCCGCTTCGGCCTGCACGAAACGGTGCAGCACGGCCTGTCGATGACCAACAAGCTGGGGGTGGAGATCGCCGAAGCCTATCATTTCGGCTGAGCCAGAAAGGGGGGCGTCATGAAATTGCTGGTCCGTCATCAGACCATCTACCGTTACGACGCATCGGCTGGCCGGGTGGCGATGCGCCTGAAACTCATGCCGGTCGATACGCCCGCGCAAACCGTGCTGGACTGGCAGGTCAGCGTCAACGACGTGCCGCTCACTGCCTTTCACGCCAACAGCTATGGCGAGAGGGAAGCGATCTGGGTGCGGCAGGACGGGCTGGACCATGCCACCATCGTCGCGCAGGGGCTGGTCGAAACGCGCGAGACGCATGGCGTGGTCGGCGGCCCCGCCAGCCGCGTCCACGCGCTCCATTATCTGCGCGACACCCCGCTGACGCAGGCGTCCGACGGCATCGCCGCCATGGCCCGCGCGCTGCCCGACCATGATGGCCCGCTCGCCCGGCTCCACGCGCTGTCCGCCGCCGTCACCACCGCGGTCAGCTATCGCGCGGGCGTCACCACGTCGGCCACCACAGCGGCGCAGGCGTTCGCGCTGGGCGCGGGCGTGTGCCAGGATCATGCGCAAATCTTCATCGCGGGCGCCCGCGCCATCGGCATCCCCGCCCGCTATGTGACGGGCTATCTGCTCAGCGGCGACGGCAGCGCCCTGCACGAAACCCATGGCTGGGCCGAAGCTTTGGTGCCTGAACTCGGCTGGATCGGCTTCGACCCGTCCAACGCGGTGTGCGTGACCGAACGCTATCTGCGCGTCGCCAGCGGGCTGGACGCCGATGACGCCGCGCCGATCCGTGGCACCATCACCGTGGCGGGCGCAATCAGCATCGACGCGGACGTTCAGATCGCGCAGGCGCAGGACGGGGTGGAGGAAAGGCAGTTGCAGCGGCAACAGCAGCAGGCTACCCCGCCAACAACCCCACGGGGCTGAACCAGATTTTTGCGGGAGCCTGCGGGCAATGACCTATTGTGTGGCAGTGCGCGTGGACCAGGGGCTGGTCATGCTGTCGGACACGCGCACCAATGCGGGCATGGACAATATCGCCCGCTTCCGAAAAAGCTTCACCTACGTCGTGCCGGGCGAACGGGCGATCACGTTGCTCTGTTCGGGCAACCTGTCGATCACGCAGGGGGTGAAGGCGCGGCTGAGCAAGGCGATCAAGGACGAAAAGTCCGACCCGCAAGTCGAAACCATCCTCAACTGCGACACGATGCACCGCGCCGCGCAGATCGTGGGCGACGCCATGCGCGCGATGCAGACCAAATATCGCGAAAGCATCGAAATGGGCGGATCGGGCGCCAGCGCGTCGATCATGATTGCGGGCCAGCGCAAGGGCGGCAAACCGCGCCTCTACCTCGTCTACAGCGCAGGCAATTTCATCGAAGCGACCGAGGACACGCCCTTCTTCCAGATTGGCGAGCATAAATATGGCAAGCCCATCCTTGACCGTATCATCAAGCGCGAAACCACGCTGGAGGATGCGACCAAGGCCGTGCTGGTGTCGATGGATTCGACGCTCCGCTCCAACCTTTCGGTCGGTATGCCGCTCGACCTCACCGTCATCCCCACCAACGCCTTCGACTTCCGCGTCCGCACCCGCATCGAAGCGGACAATGAGGAGTTTGCGATGATCTCCCAAAGCTGGAGCGCCGCCCTGCGCAAGGGCTTCGAGGACTTGCCCAACGTCTTGGATTGAAGGGGCAGGGGGCATTGCCTACCTTCGTCATCCTGAATTTATTTCAGGATCCATTCGGCCGGATCAAGCAGGTGTGGTGACGAGAAATGGATGCTGAACCAAGTTCAGCATGACGTTGACGCATAACGCAAAGTCCCATGCGATCACGCTGTTCTGAGTGACGGCGCAATCAGCACGCCACACCCTCTCGCACCCCCCCAAACTTGACGCTGCCCCACGCCACCCATAACGTCCCCCAACGGCCCGCGCGGCACAGGGAGGCAGCATTTCCATGGAAGAAATCACCAGGGAGCGCCCGCCCGGCTATCGCTACGCCCGCCGTGGCACGCTCCCGCTGATCCGGCAGTTGTCGGTCATCGACAATCGCCGCAACGCGCTGCTGCTGGCGTTCCAATGGGCGGTCATCGTCACCGCTATGATCGTCGCCATCCGCATCGACAGCATCCCGGTCTATCTGGTCGCAGGCGTCATCATCGGCACGCGCATCCAGTGCCTTGCCGTCATCATGCACGATGCCTGCCACAATGTCTTTTTCAGCAACCGCCGCGCCAACGACCTGATCGGCGACATTTTCGTCGCCTATCCGCTGATGCTCAGTCTCGACCTCTATCGCGCCAACCATATGCAGCATCACCGCTACACCAACACCGTCCACGATTATGACTATCGCATCCAGCGGCGCGACCCCGACCAGCATTTTCCCAAGTCGCCGCGCGGCATGGCCCGGCTGTTGCTGCGCAGCGTCACGGGTCTCAACTATTACCGCATCGCGCGGGCCGGGCGCATCTGGGCGCCCATCGCCAACTTCCACAATCCCAAACGCTTCGGCTTCGACTACCGCCTGTCCTTGCGGCTGCGCTATGTCGTCTGGGCGGTGCTGGTCTATGGCGCGATCCTGTGGTCGCCCTTCCGCTGGCAGATACTGGGCCTCATCCTCATCCCGCAATTTTTCTGGGTCAACGTCTTCAACCGCATCCGCGCCATGGCCGAACATAATGGTCTGCCCGACAGCCAGGAACTCAACGGCACCCGCACCGTCATCCCGACCCTGGTCGACCGCGTCCTCATCGGCCCGATGAACGTCAGCTATCATCTGGAACATCATCTGTTCCCCTCCGTCCCCTGGCACAATCTGCGCCGCCTGCACCGCCATCTGATGACCGACCCGGCCTATGCCGCCAACGCGCATGTGACGCCCGGCTATTGGGGGATGATCAAGGAATTGATGGTGAAGGGTGAGGGGAAGGGGAGCGCCACGCATCGTTGAAGAAGTCACGCCAATGCACGCCCCGCTTCCAAAACGGTCGTTTCGCATAAATCAGATAAGGCCAGCACTGGATTCTTCGACCGGCTCGTCGCTGCCTTGCTCTTTATCAGAATTGCATTTGCCCGCCCAAAGCAGGGGCGGGCAACTGGCGCAGTCTAGACGATGAAACGCATGGCTATTCAGGGAAATGGATGCCGCATAGCTTGTTTCCATCTGGATCGCGGAAATAAGCGAGTTCAATCTTGCCCATCGAGGCAGTCTCGCGAGGACCAGGCGCTGCCTCGATCGACGTCCCACCATTGGCGACCGCGACATCGTGAAACTGTTTCACCTGCTCTGGTGAATTGCATGAAAAAGCAACGGTGCTGCCGTTCGAGACGGTTGCCGGTTCGTCGTTGATCGGCTGGGTAACTATGAAATTGGCCCCGTTCCCACTATTGTAGATCAGGCGCTTGTGGCCACTGTCGGCCACGTTGACGGTCGCGTCCCCGACCCCAATTGTGCCTAATATCGTGTCGTAAAAGCGCTTTGCCCGTTCGATGTCGTTAGATCCGACCATCGTGTGAAAAAGCATGTGAATTCTCCTATCAGGGTAACGTCATGATTGAAC
This sequence comes from Sphingobium sp. KCTC 72723, assembly GCF_014280435.1. Classification (NCBI taxonomy): domain Bacteria; kingdom Pseudomonadati; phylum Pseudomonadota; class Alphaproteobacteria; order Sphingomonadales; family Sphingobiaceae; genus Sphingobium; species Sphingobium sp. KCTC 72723. The sequence continues at coordinate 466,280 of NZ_CP060388.1, forward strand.
ACCGCCCCTGCTGCGGCAATAGCATAATCGGACGGTAGGTCACGCTCGGACCATCGTGGCGCACATCCCCCTTACCTTGCCATCCCATAGCCTGTCCTATCAACCTATCCTCTGATCCACCCTACCGAATGAACCCCGCGCACCCCTCCCGCCCAACCCCAACCCCAACCCCGCGCCGCACCCCGCCCGCCACGCTGTTACTTTACCGTAACTTCCCCGTTACTCACCCGTATCTTCCCCGTAGCAATTCCCCCCAAATCGCCCCACGACAGTGTGAACTTCGCCCCCACGGCGGGCCGTCCCACAGCCCAGCTTCACGCCCCCCAAGCAAAAGCATCCCTTGCTTGGTGGGCGTCACGGCCTATCTCTCCCACCAGTCCGAATCGCAGTTGAAGGCACGCCATGACCGCTACCCATTCCACCCGTATGCTCATTCTGGGGTCCGGCCCGGCCGGTTTGTCCGCCGCCATCTATGGCGCGCGCGCAGGTCTGGCGCCGATCGTGGTGCAGGGGATGCAGCCGGGCGGGCAGTTGACCATCACCACCGACGTGGAAAATTATCCGGGGTTCAAGGATGTGGTCCAGGGTCCATGGCTGATGGAGCAGATGCAGGCGCAGGCCGAGCATGTCGGTGCGCAGATGATGTATGACCAGATCGTCGATGTGGACTTGTCGCAGCGGCCCTTCCGCCTGCGCGGCGACGGCGGCGTGGTCTATGTCTGCGACACGTTGGTCATCTGCACCGGCGCGCAGGCCAAATGGCTGGGCGTCGAGGGGGAGGAGGCTCTGGCGGGCAAGGGCGTGTCGGCCTGCGCCACCTGCGACGGCTTCTTCTATCGCGGCAAGAAGGTGGTGGTGATCGGCGGCGGCAATACGGCGGTCGAAGAAGCGTTGTATCTGACCAACCACAGCCATGACGTGACTCTGATCCACCGCCGCGACACGCTGCGCGCCGAAAAGATATTGCAGGAAAGGCTCCACGCCCACCCGAACATCAAGGTGCTGTGGAACAAAGAAGTCGCCCGCTTCGTCGGCGGCGGCACCCCGGTCGGGCTGGTCGGCGTCGACCTCATTGACACAGTAACCGGCGAAGCCTCGCACGAACCCACCGATGGCGGTTTCGTCGCCATCGGCCATCATCCCGCGACCGAACTGTTCACTGGCAAACTGCCGATGGACGAAGGCTATCTGCTGGTGGAAAAGGGGACGAGCCGCACGTCGATCCCCGGCGTGTTCGCGGCGGGCGACGTCACCGACAAAATCTATCGGCAGGCCGTGACGGCGGCGGGCATGGGCTGCATGGCCGCGCTCGACGTGGAGAAGTTTCTCGCCGAAGCGGATTTCGAGGCGATGGCGGCGGAGTGAACCGGAACGGCGGGTGTCCTAAGCGATTTCTAATCAGTCGGAACCGACTGATGACTCGGAAATCGCGCCCAACTAAAAACGTCAGCCCGCCACCTTGGCTCGCGCAAAGGCGACCAGCGTGCCGAACGTCTCGAACGTGTCGCCATCCATATCGTCATCCTCAATCAGGATGTCGAAACGGTCCTCCATTTCGGTCAGCAATCCCGCGACCGCCATGGAATCCAGCTCCGGCAGCGCGCCGAACAGGGGCGTGTCGCCATCGAACCCGTCCACCTGGGTCTGCGTCAGGCCCAGCACGTCGCGCAGCAGCGACCGTGTCAGGGTTTCGATGTCGTCGGCCTGTCCGACCGGCTGAGGATTTTGCGCCCGCATAATGGGCGTCTTCCTAGTCATTCCCGCCTTATCCGACAAGCGCGGAAATGGCGGTGCGGGCGGCGGGCAGCCAGCTGGACGCAAAGCGCGGATTGAAAGCGTCGATGCGGTGGAGCGGCACCTTTTCCTCCATCCAGTCGGTTTTGTAAGGATTGTCGCCGGTGCCATAGTCGATCATGTCCACCCGGTCAGCGTCGAGCGCATGGGCAAACATGGCATGGCTCAACAACGTGCCGGGCGATCCGGCGTCATGAGCGCGATCATGGGATAATTTGTGGATCAGCGCGACGCCCCGTTCCACCGTCCAGAATTGGGTAGCAACCGCATGTCCATCCATCCGGGCAAAACCCAGCCGCAACCGTCCCGCATCGCTCTCCTGTTGCGCGAGCGCGCGCAGAAAAAGCAGGCCGGGTTCGGGCTGTTTCCAGCTGCGCCCATGCACGTCGCAATAATCTTGCCAGAGGTCGTCGGTCAGGGTGTCGGTGATCGACAAGATATAGGGACTATTGCGGGACTTGCGCCGCACCAGCGTGCGCAACGGGCCGGGACGCGCCGCCCAATATTCGGCAAAATCGCGTTCCCCCCGGCGCAACAGATAGCGCCCGCCCATCGGCCGCGACACAGCGAACCACCCGCTCCGCCGCAGGCTGGCGATCAGATCGGCGCACTGTTCCATCGGATAGAGATCGACCTGACGGGTAGAGCCAAGCAGATGCCGCGTCGCCGCGTCGAGCAGACGGTCGCGCTGCACCCTGTCATGCGCGCCCACGAACACAGGCGCCCAGTCGAAACTATACCAATTGGCCAATGCCGACACCCGCCGCGCGGCGGGCGACGTCAGGAACAGCCAGACCTGCGCCCCATTCTCCTGCGCCATCACTATGCGGACGGGCTGGTCGGGCAGGCAATGGCGGTGCAGCAAATCGAACCATGCGAAGCGTCCGAAAAGAGACGACGCAGCCCCGCCATCGACACCGCCATGCAGCGCATGTCCTATATCGGTCAGGCTGTGATATTCCCTTGTCGTCGGCAACCGACTATCTCCACGTCCACAACAGGGACGCTTAGGGGAAAAGTCTGGAAATGGAGTTAAGCGTGTCTCAAGTTCCGCCGCCGCCCGAAAGCCTGCCGATCGACCATCTGCTGTTGCGGGGCGACCCGGCGCGCGCGGCGCTGGACGGGCGGTCGGGCAGCTACAGTTTCGCCGAACTGGAAGAAACGCTGGGGCGGCTGGCTGGCTGGCTGGCCGGGTTCGGGCTGCAACCGGGCGCGCGCGTGGCAAGCTGGATCGCGAAGGGACCAGTCGCCGCGCTGATGCCGCTGGCCGCACCGCGTGCGGGGCTGGTGCATGTGCCTGTCAATCCGCTGCTCAAACATGCCCAGGTCGCCCATATATTGGCCGATAGCGGCGCGGAGTTGCTGATCGGCACGGCGGCGCGGCTGGCGACGCTGAAACCGGGCGATGTGCCGACCGGGTGCCAACAGCACCGTGAGGATGACGCCGCCTGCGCCATGAGCGGCGGCAATGGCATCGGCCCTTCCAACGCCGCGCCGGACGATCTGGCCGCGATCCTCTACACCAGCGGATCGACCGGGCGGCCCAAGGGGGTGATGCTCAGCCACGCCAATCTGTGGCTGGGCGCGGTCGCGGTCGCCGATTATCTGGGCATGACGCCGCAGGACCGCACCGCCTGCGTCCTGCCGTTCAGTTTCGACTATGGGCAGAACCAACTGCTCAGCACTTGGGTTTCGGGCGGCTGCGTCTATCCGCTCGACTATCTGACCCCGCGTGACGTCATGAAGCTCATTGATCGGCGCGACATCACCACGCTCGCCGGAGTGCCGCCGCTCTGGGTGCAACTGACCGAACTGGACTGGCCGCCGCAAGTCGCCGCGAAACTCAAGCGCCTGACCAACAGCGGCGGCGCGCTGACCCGGCCCTTGGTTGCGAAACTGCGCGCGCTGTTCCCGCAGGCTGATCTCTATCCCATGTATGGCCTGACCGAAGCCTTCCGCTCCACCTATCTGCCGCCCGCACTGGTGGACAGCCGCCCCGATTCGATGGGCCGCGCCATTCCCTTTGCAGAGATTTTGGTGGTGCGCCCCGATGGCAACATTACCGATGACGATGAAGCGGGGGAGTTGGTCCATTGCGGGCCGCTGGTGGCGCAGGGCTATTGGCGCGATACCGCCCGCACGGCCGAGCGGTTCAAGCCCGCACCTGCTGCCTCGCTCTATGGCGGCATGGCGGTATGGTCCGGCGACACGGTGCGGCGAGATGCGGCCGGATTGCTCTATTTCGTCGGACGCGACGACGCGATGATCAAGTCGGCGGGCAACCGCATCAGCCCGACCGAGATAGAGGAAGTCGCCGTCGCGGTGCCGGGCGTGGCCGAAGCCGTCGCGCTGGGGATAAAGGACGAAAGGCTGGGTCAGGCCGTCCGCCTGCTGGTCCGCGCCGCCGACCCGGACGTGGCGCAGGCAGTCGCCGCGCATCTCAAAAGCGAACTGCCCAATTTCATGCAGCCGCGCGACATCCTTGTGCTTCGCGCATTTCCCGGCAATCCCAACGGCAAGACCGACCGAGTCGCACTAGCCGGGGAATATGCGTCATGAAACCGATGGGACCGATCCCGCCCTGGTTTGCGGGGGAGGAAGGGATGCTGATCGTCGGCGGATGCGGCGCGGCCAGTCTGGTCGATGAAGCGGGCGACACGCCGCTATTTGCCTATGACATGGCAATTGTGGAGGCGCAGGTGCGCCGTTTCCGCGACGCGATGCCCGATGCGCTGCACCTCCATTATGCGATTAAGGCCAATCCCTATGCGCCGCTGCTGGCGCGGATGGTGGGGCAGGTCGATGGCTTCGACATTGCGTCGGGCGGCGAGTTGGAGATGGCGCTGGCGGCGGGGATGGACCCCGCCCGGATCAGTTTTGCCGGGCCGGGCAAGCGCAACGACGAACTGGAAGCGGCGATATTCGCCGGGGTGACGATCAACCTGGAGTCCGAAGGGGAGGGGCGGCGCGCGCTTCAAGCGGCGGACCGGGTGGGCAAGGTTCCGCGCCTGGCGGTGCGGGTGAACCCGGATTTCGACCTCAAAGGATCGGGGATGCGCATGGGCGGCGGGGCCAAGCCGTTCGGCGTCGATGCCGATCGGGCCGCCGCGCTGACGCGCGCGATGATCGACGGCGGGGCGGACTGGCGCGGCTGGCACATCTTTGCCGGGTCGCAAAATCTGGACCCGATGGCGATCATCGAAACGCAGGGCGCGACCATCGCACTGGCGGCACGCCTGTCCGACGCGGTGGGGGCCGTGCCGCCGCTGGTGAACCTTGGCGGCGGCTTTGGCTTGCCCTATTTCCCCGGTGACACGTCGCTGGATATTCGCCCGATCGGCGTCGCGCTCGACAGCGCACTGGCGACGCTGCCCGACATTTTGAAAAGCAGCGCCTTCGCCATCGAACTGGGACGCTGGCTGGTGGGCGAAGCGGGCATCTACCTGACCCGCGTGGTGGATGTGAAGGTCAGTCAGGGTGAGACGTTCGTGGTGGTCGATGGCGGATTGCACCATCAACTGGCGGCCAGCGGCAATTTCGGCACGGTCGTGCGCCGCAATTATCCGATTGCGGTCGCCAACCGTTTCGGCGCGACCCCGGCGGCCGATCCGGTAACGGTCGTGGGCTGTCTTTGCACGCCGATCGACCGTTTGGGCGACAAGGTGGCGTTGCCGCCGGTGCGCGAAGGCGACCTGATCGCCATATTCCTTGCCGGCGCCTATGGCGCGTCGGCCAGTCCTGCCGCTTTTCTTGGTCATCCAAGTCCTCGCGAACTTTTACTTGGATGAGTTGGGCGGGACTTAACTCCTAACGGTATTTTTACCCTTTGACGGCATGAAGAGGTCCGAAGCCATGTGCTGACGGGCCTGCCTTGCCTCTTTGGCGGCCGGTCGCGCGCGGCCGCACAAAGAGGGTGAGATTATGCGTTTCCTGTCGGTATCAAGGCTCCTGATCGGCGCGTCGCTGCCAGCTGTAGCCCTGTCTGGCTGCGCTTCGGGCGGTGGCGGCGGACCACAATTGCCCCCCGCATCCTTCGTATCGACACGCGAAGGGCCGGGTGAGGAATATATCATCGGCCCGCTGGACGACCTGACCATCTTCGTGTGGCGCAACCCGGAACTGGGGGCAAAGGTGCAGGTGCGCCCCGACGGGCGCATCACCACGCCGCTGATCACCGACATGCCGGCCGTGGGCAAAACGCCCAAGATGCTGGCCGATGACATCAAGCTGGCGCTGACCCAATATATCGAAAACCCGCTGGTGTCGGTCATCGTCAATAATTTCAGCGGCACGTTCAGCCAGCAGGTGCGGATCGTGGGGGCGACCGAAAAGCCCGCCTCCATCCCCTATCGCGCCAACATGACGCTGCTCGACGCGATGATCTCCGTCGGCGGCCTGTCCGAATTTGCGGCGGGCAACCGGGCGCGGCTGGTCCGGTTCAACAAGAATACGGGCAAGCAGACCGAATATCAGGTCCGCCTGAACGATCTTTTGAAGAAGGGCGACACCAAGGCGAACGTCATGCTCGCCCCTGGCGACGTCATCATCATCCCGGAAAGCATGTTCTGATATGGCCGGTCTTTACGACGAATTGCTGGTCCTGCTCCATGGCATATGGAGCCGCCGCTGGATCGCGCTGGGCGTTGCCTGGGGCGTGGCCATGCTCGGCTGGCTGGGCGTAGCGCTGATCCCCAACAGCTATCAGTCCAAGGCGCGGGTCTATGTCAGCACCCAGTCGCTGCTGGAGGACAAGATCGGCATTACGCAGGTCCAGTCGCAGCAGAATCTGGACCGGGTGCGCAGCACGCTGGCCAGCGCGGAAAATCTGGAAAAGGTGGTGCGCGACACCGACCTGTCGCAGACCGTGTCCGGCCCGCGCGACATCGCGGCAAAGATCACCAAGCTGCGCGAGAATATCACCGTGCTGGCGCAGGCCGACCCCAGCATGATCGACATCAGCGCGATTTCCGCCGATTCCAGCCTGTCGGACGGGGCCAATGCCCGCATTGCCCAGCAGGTGACGCAAAAGCTGATCGACATATTCCAGGAAGAGAATCTGTCGGGCGACCGCAATGAAACGCGCCAGAGCCTGGCGTTTCTGGACCAGCAGGTTGCCGCCCGCGCCAAGCAGATGGAGGCCGCCGACCAGCGCCGCGTCGAATTTGCGCAGCGCTATGTCGGGATGCTGCCCGGTGCCGGTTCCATCAGCCAGCGGATGGACGCCGCGCGGCTGGAAATCAACACGATCGATTCGCAACTGGTGCAGGCGCAAAGCGCGCTCAGCGCCATGAACGGACAGTTGGCTGGCACGCCACAGAGCCTGCCGGGCATGAGTGCGGGCGGTGGCGCATCGCCTCTGGGGCAGGCGCAGGCCAATTTGGCGTCGATGCGCGCGCGCGGTTGGACCGCCGCCCATCCCGACGTGATCGCCGCGCAACGTGAAGTCGATTCGCTGCGCCGTTCTGGCGGCGGCGGGGGCGGTAGCGGCAGCACGCCCAATCCCGCTTATCTGTCGATCAAGTCGATGCAGGCCGAACGTGCCGCCACAGTGCAGGCGCTCGGCACCCGCAAGGCGCAGTTGCAGGCGGACCTGAATGGCATGATGGCCAAGCAGGTCGATGAACCGGGCATCGCGTCGGAGCAGGAAAAGCTCGACCGCGATTATGAGGTTCTGAAAACCCAATATGACAAGCTGCTCGCCGACCGCGAGGAAATCCGCCTGCGCGGCGAGGTGAAGACCGAAACCGGATCCGTCCAGTTCCGCGTCATCAACCCGCCCAGCACGCCGACGGCACCTGCTGCGCCCAACCGGCCGCTGCTGTTGCTGGCGGTGCTGGTGCTGGCGATCGGCGCGGGCGTCGGCGTGGCATTCGCCATGGGGCAGCTGAAAGGCACGTTTCCCACCGCCGCACGGCTGGAAAAAGCCATTGGCCTGCCCGTCATGGGCGCAATCAGCCAGACGCTGAATGCGGGCCAGGCGGCAGTCGAAAAGCAACGGATGAAATGGTTTGCGGGCGCAACCGGCGGTCTTGCCGCTGTCTGCCTGCTGCTGATCGTCGTCGAATTCGTTCAGCGCGGTATGGCGTGAAGGATAGCAAATCCATGAACCAGCATAGTAGCATCAAGGGCGGATCGCTGATCGAGCGGGCGACGGAAATCTATGATTTCTCCGCCGCTTTGCGGGGGCGAGCAGCCCCTGCCGTCGATCTGTCGGACGACCTGCCACCTGCGCCGCCGCCGGTGGTTGCGCCTTTTGCTGCGCCAGCCCCTGCGCTGGTGGAAGCGCCAGCGTTTCGGGCGCTGCCCTGGACCGGGCCAGTGCAGCCGATCGACCGGATCAAGCTGGCCGAGGCCGGTTTCCTGCGCCCCGATGGCGCGGTGACGGCGATGAGCGAAGAATTTCGGATGCTCAAGCGTGATCTGCTGGCGCAGCTTGCGGGCAATGATCGCGGCAATCGCATCCTGCTCTGTTCGCCCCATAGCGGCGATGGCAAGACATTCTGCGCGATCAATCTGGCGCTGAGCCTGGCGGCGGAAAAGGATCGCGAAATCCTGCTGGTGGACGCCGATTTCGGCAAGCCGGGCATCCCGCAGGCGCTGGGGCTGGAATCCGGTCCCGGCCTGATGGATGCGCTGGCCGATCCGACGATCGCGATCGAGGAATGTATCATCCGCACCGATCTGCCTTCGCTGTCGGTTCTGCCTGCGGGGCAGCGCAGCAATGCCGACACCGAATATCTGTCGTCCGCGCGGACCGAACAATTGCTGCGCCGCCTGACCGACGGTCGCCCCGAACGCATCATCATCTTCGATTCGCCGCCCTTGCTGGCGGCATCGCCCGCCGCCGTGCTGGCCAGCCATGTCGCCATTGCGTTGCTGGTCGTGCGTGCTGACGACACGGCCGAAAGCGCGCTGCGCGAAGCGGCCGGGATGCTGAAAGGCGGGGCGCAGGTCCAGCTTCTGCTCAATGCCGTCCGGTTCAACGGCGGCGGCCGCCGGTTCGGCAGCTATTATGCCAAGGGAAACAGCCAGTGAAGACCCTCATCCTCAACGGTCGCCTTTGGGCCGCAGGCGCATCCATCGCCGCGATCATCGCCGCATCCGCGCCCGCCATGGCGCAGTCCTCGGGTAACCGCAAAGTCGATGTCACGCCCTATCTGGGCGTGGATCAGGTGGTGATGGTGCCGCTCAAAGGGGAAGGCGACGTCCTGACCTATACCAATGTCACCGCAGGCGTGACGGCGCAGGTCCAGACCCGCCGGGTCGAGGCAGTCGTGGACTTGCAATATAATCACAGCTTCGGCTGGGGCAGCCAAGCTGTCGATCAGGACGTGATCAGCGGCGTTGCAAGCGCGCAGTTCAAGGTCGCGCGTGGCCTGTCGCTTAACGCAGGCGGCGTGGCGACGCGGGTGCGGACCGATGGCCTGTCGGGCGCATCGACGCTGAACGACAGCTTCACCAGCAATGTCTATGCTGGCTATGTCGGCCCGTCCTACACGACGCAGATCGGCGACATCAACGTCACCGGCTCCTATCGCCTTGGTTATGCGCGGGTCGAGGATGATGTCGATTCCGACTTCCCTGGCGCATTGCCCAACATGGGTGCCTTCGCCGATAGCTGGTCGCATAATCTGTTCGCCTCGGTCGGCTTTGCACCCGGCACGTTGTTGCCCATCGGCCTGACCGCCAGCGCGGGCTATGATCGCGAAGACGCCAGCCAACTCGACCAGCGGTTCGAGGATAAATGGGGCCGGGTCGATGCGTCATTGCCGGTGTCGCGCACGGTCGCGCTGATTGGTGGGCTGGGCTATGAGCAGATCGAGATCAGCCAGCGTTCGCCGTTGCTCGACACAGCGGGCGCGCCCGTCATCCGCAACGGTCGCTATGTCACCGACGGCAATTCGCCGCGCGCGCTGGTCTATGAATTTGACGACATCATCTGGGACGCGGGCGTGTTGTGGCGGCCCAGCCGCCGCACATCGCTGGAAGCGCGGGTCGGCCAGCGCTATGGCGGGATGACCTACCAGGGCAGCTTCACCTGGCAGGGCCGCGACAGCAGCTTCGCGCTCGCCGTGTTTGATGGCATCGACAGTTTTGGTCGCCTCATCACCGCCAATGCCGCTGCGGTTTCGGGCAGCAGCCTGAACGTCGCGCGCAATCCGTTTACCGGCGACATTACCGGCTGCGCTTTCTCCACCACCGGCGGCGGGCAGTGTTTCAATGATGCGTTGTCGGGCATCACCGACGCCAATTTCCGCTATCGCGGCGTCAGCGCGCAATATGCGCTGCAACGCGGACCGTGGGGTTGGGGCGTGGGCGCAGGCTATTCGCAGCGCAAGTTCATCACGCCACGCGGCCAGAGCGTCCTGATCCGGGGATCGAAGGACCAGAACTGGTATGGCAACGGGTCGATGACCTACACCATCAGCGACAGCGACAGCATCGACACGGTGGTCTACGCCAATTATTTCGACGCCAGCGGCGGTCGGCCGGATGTCACCAACTATGGTGGTTTCACCAGCTATTACAAGAATTTGACCCGGAAGCTGTCGGCATCGGCATCCATCGGCGTCGATGGCGTGAAGTCCGACGATATCGACACGATCATCAGCGCCATGGGCCAGGTGGGCCTGCGCTACAGCTTCTGATCGAAGCGGCTTGGAGACGAGAATATGTACGATCAATTCTACGGATTGCAGGGTCGCCCGTTCCAGCTGACGCCGGACCCGCATTATTATTTCGAAAGCGCGACACACCGCAAGGCGCTGTCCTATCTGGGCTATGGCCTGGCGCAGGGCGAAGGCTTCATCGTTATCACCGGCGACATCGGTGCGGGCAAGACGACGCTGGTCGGCCATCTGATGCAGACGATCGACCCGGTGCGCCTGACGGCTGTAAAGATCGTATCGACGCAGGTAGAGGGCGACGACATGCTGCGCCTTGCCGCGCAGAGTTTCGGCCTGGTGACCGACGGTTTTACCAAGGCCGCGACGCTCAAGCAGATCGAAGGCTTCCTTCATGCGCAGGCGCGCGCCGGGCGGCGCACCCTGCTGATCGTGGACGAAGCGCAAAACCTTCCCGTTTCCGCGATTGAGGAATTGCGGATGCTGTCCAATTTTCAGTTGGGCGGGCAATCGCTCCTCCAGATATTCCTGCTGGGCCAGCCGGAGTTTCGCGATCTCGTCAAATCGCCGCAGTTGGAACAGTTGCGCCAGCGCGTGATTGCGACCCATCATCTGGAACCGATGATGGCGCATGAGGTCGAACCCTATATCATTCATCGCCTGACCGTGGCGGGCTGGGTCGGTAACCCGACCTTCACCGCTGCGGCCCATGCCGCGCTTTATGCCGCGACCGGGGGCGTGCCGCGTCGGCTTAACGCGCTGGTCAGTCGCGTGCTGCTGATGGGAGCGATCGACCAGCTGCGTGAGATCGACGCCGACGTCGTGCAGGCGGTGGTCGCCGATATGGGGCTGGACACCGACGTCGCGCCCGAACCTGTCGCGCCATCGATGCTGGACGCAGTTGAGGAGTCGGCAGAGGAGGCTCCCGCCGTGTCGATCGATGCCATCGAACCTGTCGAACCCGTCGAGCAGGATGATGCGGACTGGCTTGCGTTCAATGCGGCGTTGGGCGCACGCGATTTGCCTGCGTCTTTGATGGCGGAGGACGATGAAACGGACGCAGTCGACAACATTGCGCCTGAAATCGCCGAACCTGCCGAAACCGTCGCTGCGCCGGTCACCGCTTTCGACCCGCCAGCCGCCGCGACAGCGGATGAAGCCGTGCCGCCTGCTGCCGACGCGATGGCCGAACCTGCCGATGCTGTGGAAGTGTCAGCCCTGCGTGCCGACATGCTATCGGAAATTGAGGCGTTGCGCGCCGAAATCGCGTCGTTGCGCGCGGTCCAGGCCCATGTGCCGTTCACGCCTGCGCCAACGATCGACCCTCAGGCGCTCAAGGATTGCTTCACGCTGATCGAAGAACGGCTGGCATCGTTGGAGTTTCGCGCCGAGGAGCAGGAAACGGCGCTGCGCCGCGTGCTGACATTGCTGGTCGACTGGGTCGAGCGGGAAGAACGGATGGTCCTGCCACGGGACGAAGCCGCTGCGGCCTGACGGGCGTCTTGCCCGGCAGGGACAGTGAAGCCAAGGTGACGCCATGATGAAAAATGCCCTGTCGGTCGATGTCGAGGACTGGTTTCAGGTCGGCGCATTCGAGCGCACGATCCGCCGTGCCGACTGGGACAGCCTGGCGCATCGTGTGGAGGGCAACACCGACGCGGTGCTGGACCTGTTCGCGCAAGCGGGCGTCACTGGCACCTTCTTCACGCTGGGCTGGGTGGCGGAACGCTATCCCGCGCTGATGCGGCGCATTGCCGATGCGGGGCATGAAGTGGCAAGCCATGGCTATGACCATGCGCGAGTGTTCACTTTTACGCCGGAACAATGGCGTGCCGACCTGCGCAAGGCGCGCGCGATATTGGAGGATGCGAGCGGGCAGGCCGTCACCGGCTATCGCGCGCCCAGCTTCTCCATCGACCCCCGCACGCCATGGGCGCACCCGATATTGGCGGAGGAAGGCTATCGCTATTCCAGCAGCGTCGCGCCGATCCGGCACGACCATTATGGCTGGCCCGATTCGCCGCGTTTCGCGTGGAAACCCGTGCCGGGGTCCGATCTGGTGGAATTGCCGGTGACGACGGCAAAGCTGGGTAAACGGACACTGGCGGCCGGCGGCGGGGGCTTTTTCCGACTGCTGCCCTATCAATTTTCGCGCTGGGCAATCCGACAGGTCAACGCACAGGCGGGTCGGCCCGCGATCATTTATTTCCACCCATGGGAAATCGACCCGGATCAACCGCGCCGGACCGACGCGCCGCTGCGCTCGCGCCTGCGCCACTATAGCAACCTGTCGGTGATGGCGCCCAAGCTGCGTCGCCTGACCAGCGATTTTGCGTGGACGCGGGTGGATGCGATCGCCGATGCGGAGGCTGCGCGCGCGTCATGATGCTGGGCAACGCCGCTGGTATGGCCGTGACCATGATGGACCTGTCGGTTGCGGAACAGGCACGGGCGATCGACGATTTCGTGATGGACCATCGCGACGGCACGCCCTTTCACCGGCCCGCCTGGATGCAGGCGGTGGCGCGGGCGACGGGCAATCGGGCGCTGATGCTGGTGGCGGTCGGGCCGTCCGGGCGAATCGCGGGGCTGTTACCGTTGCACCATGTCAAAAGCCGGTTGTTCGGGCAGGCGATGGTATCGACGGCTTTTGCAGTGGATGGCGGCTTGCTGGTCGATGACGCCCGCGCCGCATCGGTGCTGGCCGCGGTGGCGCAGGGGCTGGCGCGCGATCGGGGCGGATTGCCGGTCGAATTGCGCGGTGGGCCTGCGCCGGGCGAAGGCTGGCAACGGCGCGAAGGCGAGCATGTCGGCTTTGTCCGCCCGATCGCTGTCGACGACGCGGCCGAACTGGCGGCGGTGCCACGCAAGCATCGTGCCGAATTGCGCAAGGCGCTGGCCAATCCGGCGCTGACATGGGACGTCGGCCGCAGCGCGCAGCATCTGCGCGACCATTATCATGTCTATGCGCAAAGCGTTCGCAACCTTGGCACGCCGGTATTCCCACGCGGCCTGTTCCGCGGCGTGCTGGATCACTTCGGCGCGGACGCTGACATCGGCATCGTGCGTGAAGGGGGCAGGGCGGTATCGGCGGTGCTGACCCTGTATCATAATGGTCGCGTGATGCCCTTTTGGGGTGGCGGCATCGCCGATGCGCGTCGCCTGCGGTCCAACGAACTCATGTATTACCGGCTGATGGGCCATGGCCGCGACCGGGCCATGACCCTGTTCGACTTTGGCCGGTCCAAGGTCGGCAGCGGGCAGGCGGCGTGGAAAAAAAGTTTCGGATTCGAACCACGATCGCTCGTCTATCATGGCTGGTCACCCGATGGCGCGGTGCGCGACATCGACCCGCACAGTGCTCGCTATCAACGCCGCATAGCCTTGTGGAAAAAACTGCCCCTGCCCATCGCCAACCTCATCGGGCCGATGATTGCTCGCGGCCTTGGATGACGAATTTCGGGATGAAACGGATACGAAATGTTCAGCCCTTGATGGTTAGTGCAGGACAGGGTTTGCAAGGGGATAAGGCGTCCATGAACATGATCAGCACGATGGCGATCCTCGTCGAGGAAGCGCGGCTGGCCGATCCGGCCTGCGTGGCCGAACTGGACGCATGGGTGCGGGCGCATCCGCAATCGACGCCCTTTCACCGCCCCGCATGGATCATGGGGGTGGAACGTGGCACGGGGCAGAAAGCGCGGATGCTGGTCGCGCGCGCGCCGGGCGAAGGCATCGTCGGTGTTCTGCCGCTGACCTATATTCGGTCAGCCTTGTTCGGGCGTGCGCTGGTCGGCAGCGGTTTTGCCGTCGATGGCGGAATATTGACCACGCATCGCAAGGCAGGCGCAGCGCTGGCCGATGCGGCATGGACGCTGGCGGAGCAACTGGGCTGCGCGACGCTGGAATTGCGCGGCGGCGAAGCTCCCGGCGACCTGGCGTGGCAGGAAAAGGCCGACGCCTATCTGGGCTTTTCGCGTCCCCTGGCGGTCGATGACGAAGCGGAGTTGAAGGCCGTGCCGAAACGGCATCGCGCCGAAATCCGTAAAGGTCTGGGCAACGACCTGATATTTGAATGTGGCCGGGACAAGCGCCTGCGCGACATCCATTATCGCCTTTACGCGCACAGCGTCCATAATCTTGGCACGCCTGTATTCCCCCGCGCGCTGTTCGACGCGGTGCTGGACGGCTTTGGTGCGGACGCCGACATCGCCATGGTGTCGAAAGATGGCAAGCCCCTGTCGGCTGTCATCAGCCTCTATCATTGCGGCGCATGTATGCCCTATTGGCATGGCGCGGCCGATGGCGCGCGGGCGATGCGCTCCAATGAAGTCCTCTATTTCCTGCTGATGCGCCAGTCGCGCGAACGTGGCCTTGCCACGTTCGACTTTGGCCGGTCGAAAGTTGGCACAGGGCCAGCGGCGTGGAAAAAAACCTGGGGCTTCGAAGGCGATCCGCTCGGCTATCATCTGCGTACCGCGCCGGGTAAAGAGACGCGCGACGTCAATCCGCTTTCGCCGCAATATCGGCGCAAGGTGGAACTGTGGAAGAAACTGCCCGAATCGATCGCCACCCTGATCGGCCCGCATATCGCCAAGGGGCTGGGATGACCGGCGACATTCTGTTCCTGTGCCACCGCATTCCCTTTCCGCCGGACCGGGGTGACAAGATCCGTTCTTTCCATCTGCTTGCACGTTTGATGGAAGTTGCGCCGGTCCATGTCGGCTGCTTTGCCGATGACGACCGCGACATGGGCTTTGCCACCGACATGGCGCAGGTGTCGGCCAGCCAGTGCGTGTTGCGGCGTGACCGCTCGAAAATCGTCGCCGGACTGAGCGGACTGGCCAGGCGGCAGTCGATGCTCGTGTCGCTTTTCGATCATCGCGGGCTGCACCAATGGGTCGCGGCGACACTGGCCCGGCACCCGATCCGTGCGGTGGTCGCCTATTCCGCGCAAATGGCGCATTTCGTACCCGTGCTGCCCGCCGACATACGCTTCCTGATGGATTTCGTAGATTTCGATTCGGCCAAATATGCAACTTATGGCGCGCAGGAGCGGGGACCGATGGGCTGGATCAACCGGCGCGAAGGGCGCGTCCTGCTGGATTTCGAGCGGCGAGTCGCCGCGCGCGCCGACGTCTGTTCCTTCGTCAGCGAAGCCGAAGCATCGCTGTTCCGTGATGCCTGCGACCTTGGCCCCGATCGGATCGTTCCACTCGAAAATGGCGTGGCGCTCGACTATTTTGATCCTGCTGCCGATTTTCCGGCAGTCGATCATGGGGCTGGTCCGCTGCTCGTGTTCACCGGCCAAATGGATTATCGCCCCAATATCGAAGCGGTCGAGAGTTTCGCGCGCCAGACATTGCCTGCTATTCAGACCGTCCATCCCGATGCGCGCTTTGCCATTGTCGGGCGCAATCCGGTAAAGGCCGTAACCGCGCTGGCCGACCTGCCCGGCATGATCGTGACCGGCGGTGTTCCCGATGTGCGCGGCTGGCTGGCGGCGGCCGATGTCGTCGTCGCGCCGCTGCGCATCGCGCGTGGCATCCAGAACAAGGTGCTGGAAGCAATGGCGATGGCCCAGCCGGTCGTTGCATCGCCGCAAGCGGCCGAAGGTATCGACGCGGCGGACGACCGCGAATTTCTGATCGCCGCGAATCCGGCTGAGGAAGCCGCCAAGATCATTGCCCTGCTGGCCGATCCGGCGCGCGGCGTTGCGATCGGCACGGCGGCGCGCGCGCGCATGGAGGCGCGCTATCGCTGGTCAGCGACACTGGCCGGATTGCCCGACCTGCTGCTGGGCGTGCCTGCTTCCGCCACACAGGCGGCATGATCGATCGCGCGGTCCCGCTGGCCCGGATGCCATTGGTCGATATGACTGGATGGCGCGGGCATTTGACCGCGCTGGGCGTCGTTACGCTCGCGATTCTGGCGCTGTTCCATGACGATGTATGGAGCATGGTGTCGATCTGGTGGACAGCGTCGACCTTTGGCCATTGCCTGTTCATTCCACCGATCATCGCCTGGCTGGTGCAACAACGCCTGGTCGGTCTGCGACAGTTGGAGCCGGTCGCCTGGACGCCGGGGCTGGTCTGGCTGGGGCTGGGGGCATTGGCCTGGCTGGTCGGGGCCGCCGCCGGTGTGGCGATGGTCCGCCATGGCGCACTCGTCATGATGCTACAGGGCGCGACGATCGCACTGCTCGGCCCGGCGGTGGCCCGTGCGCTGCTCTTTCCCCTATTCTACGCCTTCTTCATGGTGCCGTTTGGCGAGGAAATCGTGCCGCCGCTGCAATTGCTGACGGCGCGGCTGGCGATGTTCTTCCTAGATCTGTCGGGCGTGCCTGCGCATATGGAGGGTATCTTCATCACCACCCCGACCGGCTATTTCGAAGTGGCCGAAGCCTGTTCGGGCGCGAAATTCCTGATCGCCATGACCGCCTATGGCGTGCTGGTCTGCAATGTCTGTTTTCGCAGCTGGTCGCGCCGCGCGCTGTTTCTGGGCGGTGCGCTGACCCTGTCGATCCTCGCCAATGGAGTGCGCGCTTTTGCCACCATATTGGTCGCGCACCTGACCAGTGTGGATGCTGCCGTGGGCTTTGACCATGTCGTCTATGGCTGGGTGTTCTTTGCGATCATCATGGCAGTCGTGATGGCCGTGGCGTGGCCCTTTTTCGATCGCGGGCCGGGTGACCCATGGTTCGACCCCCGCCTGTTGCAGGGTGCCGTCCGGGGGCGGTTGGGCGCAGGAAGGATCGCGCTTGGCGCGTTGGCACTCATCGCCGCTGCGCCGCTCTGGCTCGCTGCAACCGCAGCCGCTGCCGATCCCCTGCCGCCAACGCTCGACCTGCCTGCCCTGCGCGGTTGGAACCGGGTTGCTGCGCCGATGGCTTATCCATGGAAAGCCCGGTTCGATGGCGCGGATCATTATGTTGCGGCCCGTTATCGCAACGCTGCCGGGCAGACCGTGGACCTGACGATCGCCACCTATGCGCGGCAGGATGAGGGCCGCAAGCTGGTCGGCTTCGGGCAGGGCGCCGCCGATCCCGACTCGCAATGGGTCTGGTCCTCGCCCGCTCCCGCGCCAGCCAACGGACGCGGCGAACAGATTACCGCGCCCGGCCCGGTCGTGCGCCATGCGGTCAGTTTCTATGTCGTGGGGCAGGGCGCACCGACCGGCAGCAAGCCCCGCGTCAAGATCGAAACGATGCAGGCGCGCCTGCTGGGCCGCGACCAGCGCGCCGTGGCGATCATCGTGTCGGCGGAGGAGGGGGATCGCCAGCCCGTCGATGCAGCAATCACTGCCTTCCTGACCGATCTGGGCGACATAAAGGTTTTGGCAGACCGAAGCGCGGGCATCCGCTAGGGATACGGGCATGTGCGGTATAGCAGGCATCTTCCACCTCGAAACGGCAAAGCCGGTCGACCCGGCGCGTGTGCGCGCGATGCTGGACGCGATGCCGCATCGCGGCCCGGACGGCAGCGGTATCTGGGCCGCGCCGGGTGTCGGCCTTGGCCATCTGCGCCTGTCGATCATCGACCTGGAGGCGGGCGCACAGCCGATGCTGACCGATGATGAGGCGCTGGCGGTCGTGTTCAACGGCGAAATCTATAATTTCGCCGAAGTCCGCGCGGAACTGGAGGCCAAAGGCCATGTGTTCCGCACCCATAGCGACACCGAAGTCATTCTCCACGGCTATCGCCAATGGGGCGAGGATTGCGTGCAGCGCTTCAACGGCATGTTCGTCTTCGCCCTGTTCGACGCACGGGCGCAATCGCTCTGGCTGGTGCGTGACCGGCTGGGCGTAAAGCCGCTTCACTACGCCCTGCTCTCGGACGGCAGCCTGATCTTCGGGTCGGAACTGAAAAGCCTGCTCGCCCATCCATTATTGCGCCGCGCGCCCGACCTTTCGGCGGTCGAGGATTATATGGCCTATGGCTATGTCCCCGACGACGCCTGCATGGTGGCAGGCGTGCGCAAACTGGGCGCGGGTGAAACGCTGCGGCTGGTGCGCGGGCGGCCCTTGCCGCAGCCGCAGCGCTATTGGGATGTCAGCTTCGCGGATCGGACGAAGGCGAAGCCACAAGAACTGGAAGAAGAACTGGTCGCGTTGATGCGGCAGGCGGTGCGATCGCGCATGGTCGCCGACGTACCGCTGGGCGCGTTCCTGTCCGGCGGCGTGGACAGCAGCAGCGTGGTCGCGCTGATGGCCGAAGCCTCGTCTCAGGCGGTCAAGACCTGCACCATCGGCTTCGACGTGGCGGCACTTGATGAAACGGCCTTTGCCGACCGCATCGCCCGCCGCTTCGCCACCGACCATCGCAGCCGGATCGTATCACCCGATGATTATGGATTGATCGACCGCCTGGCCTTTCATTTCGACGAGCCCTTTGCCGATGCGTCCGCGCTGCCCACTTTCCGGGTATGCGAACTGGCGCGGGAACAGGTAACGGTGGCGCTGTCGGGCGATGGCGCGGACGAAGCCTTTGCCGGTTATCGCCGCCACCGCTTCCAGATGCAGGGGGAGCGGGTGCGCGGCATGATCCCGTCGTCCATCCGCCAGTCTGTGTTCGGCACGCTGGGCCGTTACTATCCCAAGGCCGACTGGGCGCCGCGCGCGTTGCGGGCAAAATCGACTTTCCTTGAACTGGCGGGCGATGGCGGCGAAGCCTATGCCGCGTCGGTCGGCGTGACACCCCGCGCCCTGCGCCAGCGCCTGTTCACGCAGGACATACGCAGTCGTCTGGGCGGATACCGGGCCGAAGATCGCTATATCAGGGCGATGGCCGACGCCCCCGCGCGCGATCCGCTCGACCGGGCGCAATATGCCGACATCAAATATTGGCTGCCCGGCGACATATTGACCAAGACCGACCGGATGAGCATGGCCGTCAGCCTGGAAGCGCGCGAGCCTTTGCTCGACCACCGGCTGGTCGAATTTGCCACACGCCTGCCCGTTCACCAGCGGATCAGGGGCAATAGCGGCAAATATCTGATGAAGAAGGCGATGGAGCCGTTCCTGCCGCAGGACATTCTCTATCGCCAGAAAATGGGTTTCGTCACACCGATCAGCGTCTGGTTTCGCGGCGCGCTGGCAGGCGAGGCGACAGCGATCGCGGGTGGCTCCGCTCTTGCACGCACCGGCTGGTTCGACACCGCCATGCTGGCCAAGGTCGCGGCCGATCATAAATCGGGCATAGCCGATCATGGCCGGTTGCTATGGCAACTGCTGATGCTGGACAAGTCGCTAACGCGGCTTTTCGGGGTGTGACGCGATCGTTGGGCATAAGTCTCCCCCTTGCAACCCGCGCCCGCCGGTGCCAACGGGACGCATGGCGATAGGCAGGGCGCAGCGGTGACAGTCTCCAAGGAAATGGTCCGGCTGCGGCTCTACGCCCTGTGCCTTGCCGGTGACATGGCCGGGCTGTTCGGCGCTTTCCTTGCGGCCAATTATTTCGTGCTGGGCGCGCTGTGGGGGGAACCGGGCAAGCCGCACGGCCTCATCATGTTCGCGATGGTCGCGCCGCTCTATGCGCTGCTGGCGGTGCAGGGTGGCGCTTATGGCATCAACACCCTAGGCCGGCTGCGGCGGGGCATATTTCGCGCGCTGCTGGCCCTGGCACAGGCCGCCATGCTGATGCTGCTGATCGTTTATCTCGGCAAAATGGCGGAGCAATTGTCGCGGCTTACCTTTGTCGCGGGTCTGGTCGCTGGTGGCGTCATGCTGGCGCTGGTTCGGGTCGCCGTCGCGCGACTGGGCGACAGGTTGCTGGGCGACGTACCGCTGCTGACCGCCGTCATCATGGATGGCGTCACCATCGACACCGGGCCGCATATGGCGGTGCTGCACGCCGATGCCGCCGGTCTGCACCCGCATCGGCATGATGCCGACATGGCGGCGCGGCTGGCCGCAGCCGTCGGCATGGCGGAACGGGTGATCGTCGCCTGTCCGCTTGAACGTATGAGCGACTGGTCGGCGGCGCTGAAATCGCTGTCGGCGCGTGGTGAGATCGTCGTGCCTGAACTGCTGCGCTTTGCGCCCGCGCGGATTGACGAGTTTGACGGCCAGCCCACTATCATCGTGGCAGGCGGCCCGCTTCAGTTTCGCGACCGGCTGGTCAAACGCCTGTTCGACCTGATCGTCGCAGGGGTCGCGACCATTCTGCTGCTGCCCTTGCTGATGGCCGCTGCCCTTGCCGTGAAACTGACCAGCCCCGGCCCGATCATCTTTCGCCAGCCCCGCATCGGCAAGGATGCGCGCCCCTTCTCCATCTACAAATTCCGTTCCATGCGCAGCGAAGCGAGCGACAGCAAAGCCGCAAAGCTGACCACGCGCGATGATGACCGGGTGACGCGGGTCGGCGCTTTCCTGCGTCAGACCAGCATCGATGAACTGCCACAGATCTTCAACGTGCTGAAAGGCGACATGAGCATCGTCGGCCCACGCCCCCATGCCGCCGCTGCCAGAGCGGGTGACAGCCTCTATTGGGAAGTCGATGCGCGCTATTGGGAACGCCACTGCATCAAGCCGGGCATGACGGGCCTGGCGCAGGTGCGCGGCCATCGGGGGTCGACCGACGATCATCAGGATCTGATCGACCGGCTCCAGTCGGACCTGGAATATGTCAGCGACTGGTCGGTGTGGCGCGACCTGCGTATCATTTTTGCGACGCTGGGCGTGCTTGTCCATCACAAGGCCTATTGAGCATGACCGACCTGCTGCTTGGCGCATTGCTGCTCGTTTCGCTGGTGGCGGTGTTATGGCCGTTCCTGTTCTATCCCTTGATCCTGCGCGCATTGCCGACCCGGCCCGAAACGCCCGTTCCCGGCCCGCCGCCCAGCGCTTCCCTTCTGTTCTGCGCCTACAATGAAGCCGATGCGATGCCCGAAAAGCTCGCCAATCTCGCGATGCTCAAACGCCGCTATCCCACGCTCGAACTACTCGCCTTCGATGATGGATCGTCCGACGGTACTGGCGATCTGATCGCGGCACAGGATGGCCTCGTCACCCTCATCCGGGGTCCGGGGCGCAGCGGCAAGGCGCACGGCATGAAGCAACTGGCCGCCCGCGCGCGCGGTGACATACTGATCTTCACCGACGCCAATGTTCTGCTGGACGCCGACGCCATCGACCATCTGCTTGCCCGCTATGCCGACCCGGACGTGGGCGGCGTGCTGGGGTCGCTCCATTATATCGGCGCAGACGAAAGCGCGACTGCCTCGGTCGGTTCGCTCTATTGGCGGATCGAGGAGCGGTTGAAGGACGAAGAATCGCGCACCGGCAATGTGCTGGGCGCAGATGGATCGATCTTTTCGATCCGCCGGAGCCTCTATCCCGATTTCCCCGATAGCGTGCTGGACGACCTCACCGTCTCGATGGCGGTGATATTTGCAGGCAAGCGGCTGGTGAAGGCGAAGGACGTGATCGCACGCGAACGTTTGGTCACGGCCCGAAAAGACGAATATCGGCGCAAGGTGCGGATCGCCGCTCGTGCTTGGCATACGCATGGCCATCTGCTTCCGCAATTGCGGCAGATGGCAGCGGTGGACCGCTTCAAATATGCCTCGCGCAAGATCGTCCGCTGGTTCGGCGGTCTGTTCATCCTGACTGGCGCGGTGGCGGCGGGCGCGCTGGCTATGCGGTTCTCGCCCACGCTCTATATGGTGGGCGGACTGTCCGTCGCGCTTGTGATCTGGCTGGGTATTCGCATGAAAAGCGGGCCGTTCGCTGCGCTGGTCGACGTGCTGATCGCCTATGCCGCGACCCTGCAAGGGGTACTGCGCGCAATGAGCGGCCGCACCGTCACGACCTGGAATCCGGCCAAGTCACGCTGAGAGCCTCTCGCCAACGCGCTACGATATTGTATAGGCCAGTGCCTGTCCCCATGCGGAGAATGCCGTGATTACTGTCCAGCGGGTGGCCAAGGCTGTCGGCAAATATCTGACCAGAGCGTCGCTCAAGGCGCGCATGGCGCTGGGCGCGCAGCGGAACCGGTCCTGCCCGGCCTGCGGTGCCAGCGTGGTGGGCTTCTTCCGCTATGGCGACAATGCGGAATGGGGATGCCCGCAATGCGGGGCGTCGCCGCGCGAACGGCTGATGAACTGGCTGATCGCCCATGGTCGCCTGACGGTGCCGGTCGATGGCGCGATTTTGCATCTTGCCCCCAATGAAGCCAGCCTCGTCCGCCGCTTTTCGGTGGCAAAGGATTATATCCCGGCCGATCTCGACCCGGCGCGTTACAGCGTGCCGAACATCACGCGCATCGACCTGATGGAACTGGCCGATGCCGACCGTTACGACCTGTTCTACGCCAGTCATGTGATGGAACATGTGCCGGACGATATGGCCGTGCTGCGCAACATCCATCGCGCGCTCAAGCCCGGCGGCGAAGCCTGGCTGATCGTGCCATTATGGGACAAGCCGACCGAGGATGGCAGCTACGCCATGCCGCCGCGCGAACGCGAACGCCGCTTTGGCCAGTGGGACCATGTCCGTCAATATGGCCCTGATTTCGCCGACCGCATCCGTGCGGCGGGCTTTGACCTGGAGGAAATCGACGCGGCCGATCTGGACGCGGACCTGCGCCATTTCCATGCGCTCGACGACCGCTTGTTCCGCGCCCGCAAGGTGGATGGAGCCGCACCACGGTGAGCAGTCTTGCGCGGATGGAAGGGTCCGCCCGCATCCTCGCGCTGGTCAAGCTCGCCAATGTCGGGCTGGTCCTGATCTGGGGCTTTGCCGTCACTTTCGTGTTCGTGCGCGTCCTGCCACTGGCGGAGTTTCAGGCATTTCTGCTGCTCGTCGCGTTCGGCAACTTCACGGTATCGGCGGAATTTGGCCTCACCAGCATCATCTACGCCCGGCTGCGGCGGCACTGGCTGGGCAGCGGCGTGGGGGACGATGGCGCGTTCCGGCTGGAGGAAATGGGGGTGTTGTTCCTGTTCCTTGGCCTGCTTATACTGGGTGCCACGCTGATCCTGCTGTTCGCGCTGGCGGCGGGCGCGCTGTCGACCCGAACGCCGCTGCTGTTCCTGCTATTCTTCCTGTCGGCCTGCCTCAATTTGCCCGGATTGCTTGCCAAGCGGGCGCTGGCGGCGGTCGATGGCAATTTCCTGTGGGAAATGCTCGATTGCGGGCGGCGGGTGGTGACGATCGGCCTGTTGCTGGCGATTCTGTCCGGGCTTGACCCGCGCCTTTCGGTCGCGCTGCAACTGGCGGTCAGCATCGCCGTCATCGGCTGGGCCATCGCCCATGTCCATCGTCGGCTGGGCATGAGCGCGCGTCACTGGATGGCGTTTCGCGTCGGCGGCGGTCATGTCCGCACCCATTATCTGGGCGACATCGGTGCGTCCGCATTGTTCACGGTGTCGGACATCATTGCCTATAACGCGCCCTATTTCACTATCGCCATGGTGACGGGGGAAGCGCGGCCGATGCTGATCTTCGACTTTTTCTTCAAAATGTCGCGCGCCCTGTCGATGCTGGTCCGCGCCGTGGTGGAAGCGGCGTTGCCGCGCATCACTCGCGCCTATCATGCAGGCGAAAGCGTGCGGCTGCGTCAGTTGCTTGGCCGTGCGATGTTGGCGGCCTTTTTGTTCGCGGCTATATTGTCGGCGCTGTTGCTGGTCGTGGGCGACTGGTTGTTCATGATGCTGTTCAACGGGCAGGCCAGCATCGACCAGGCGGACATCATCCTGATCGTCGTCGCGCTCGCGGCGCTGACGCTGATCTGCGTGTCGGTCTATGTGCAATCGGCTCTGGGACGGTTCACCCATCTGCTCGCCCGTTCGCTGCCTTTTCTTGTCGGGTCTTTGCTCAGCGTGCCGCTGGCACTGGCGCTATGGCCGCAACGCTTCGATCTGGCATTTCTGGCGCTCTATGCGCTGACCATGATCGGCGTGGCGGCGCTGCACCTCTTTTCGCTCAATCGGTTGGCACGGGCATGAAAGTCGCAATGCTCGACCCGTCGCTTTTTACCGGGCGCTATGATGACAGCCTGTGCGCGGCGCTGGCCGGGCAGGGGGCAGATGTCACGCTGCTCGGTCGTCCGATGCGCGCGACCGACGCCATCGTGCCGCACGGTTACGCCTACACTCCGCATTTTTTCCGCCGCAGCGAAGCACTACGCGACGCTCTGGGCGAAGGCCGCGCCTTTCGCCTGGCCAAGGCGGCGGAATATGGCCTGTCCTGCGCGCTGGGCGACCTGAAGACCATGCGCGACGCTGATCTCGTCCATGTCCAGTGGCTGCCGCTCGCCCCCGCCGACGCCATGATGTTGCGCCGCCTGAAGGGCCGCACCGCGCTCGTCCACACCGTCCACAACGCGGACGCCTATCATGCCGATGCCGGGGTGCAGGGGCGCGGCTATCGCGCGCTGCTCGATCAGTTCGACGCGCTGGTCGTGCATGGCGACACGACCCGCGCCGCGCTGATCGGGCAGGGGGTGGACGCCGCCCGCATCCATATGACGCCGCACCCGCCGATGCGCCTCGCCCCCGCCAGCGCAGCGGACCTCACCGCAGTCCCCGATGCCACGCGGCCCCGCCTGCTCTTTTTCGGCACGATCCGTCCTTATAAGGGCGTGGATCTGCTCATCCATGCCTGCCTTTCGCTCTGGCAGGCGGGCCGTGATTTCGAACTGGTGCTGGCGGGCAAGCCCTTCATGGATGTCGCCCCCCTGTTGGCGCAGGTCGCGCAGGCAGGCTTTTCCGACCGGCTGCTGACCGACTTTGGCTTCCTTACCGAAGGCCGCCTCGACGCCCATATGGCAAAGGCCGACATGATCGCCTTCCCTTACCGCCATATCGATTCGAGCGGTGCCTTCCTGTCCGCGCTGCACCATGGCAAGGCTATGGTCACGTCGGATGCGGGCATGTTCGGCCAGTTGCCCGACGGCGTGGCGACTCGCGCTTCCGCAGGAAATGCGCCCGCATTGGCCGCCGCCCTCTTGCCGCTGGTGCAAAGCGCGGCCATCAGGCAGGAACAGGGTGCGCGGGCGCGGGCCTATGGCGATGCAATGGGGAACTGGAACGACATGGGCGTGGCGACGATCGGCATTTATCACACCGTCCTGGCCGCGCGCGCATGAACCGATACCTGCGCGAACTGTCCGACCGTAAGCTGGCGGTGCGTCTGGCGCTGGCCGGTCGTGTTCACCAATATCCCGAAATTCAGGCGCTGCGCCGTTTCCTGTCGGCCTTCGCCGTCGATTGCCTGTTCGACGTCGGCGCCAATCGCGGCCAATATGCCACCATGGCCCGCCGCGACGCAGGCTATAAAGGCATGATCCTGTCGTTCGAACCGAACCCTGCCGTTTTTGCCGAACTGCAAAAACGCGCCGCGCCCGACCGCCACTGGCATGTGTTCAACATGGCGCTGTCTGATTTCGACGGTCCCGCCAGTTTCAACATCATGGCCGCCGACCAGTTTTCGTCACTCAAGACCCCGTCAGGCGCGCAGGACGCGATCTTCGCCGACCGCAACAAAGTGATGCAGACGGTCGACATGCAATGTCGCCGTCTCGACACGCTGTTGCCCGAACTGGTGGCGCAACATGGTTTCAAGCGCCCTTTCCTCAAGATGGACACGCAGGGCCACGACATGGCCGTGTGCGAAGGCGCAGGGGATATTCTGGCGCAAATGTTGGGCGTGCAGACCGAACTGGGCGTGCGCCCCATCTATGAAGGCGGCACTGTCTATCGCGATATGATCGACTGGCTGGAGGCACGCGCTTTCCTGCCGTCCGCCTTCTTCGCCAATAATAAGGGGCATTTCCCCCTGCTGGTCGAAATGGACGGCATCTTCGTCAACCGGACGCTGGTCACGGCGTGAGCGTCGCCAGCGTCACCAGCACCGTCGCCAGCCATGTCAGCGCGCGCCGCCTGCTGCTGGCGGGTGCGATCGGCCTGACGCTGTGGCTGGGCGCTGCCTTTGTGTGGCATGTTACCTATCGGCAGGGGATCAGCCTGGCGGTCATCCTGTTCCTGTCGCAGGATTTTCCCGCCCTGTTCGGTTCGCTGCTGCTGCTTGCGCTCGCTGCGCCATGGGCGGAAGGGCGGGGGATCACCCTGCCGCCTCCCACCGCACGGATCGTCGTGCCGCTCATCGTCCTACTGGGGCTGGCGGCATGGGCGGGCCATTACGCCCTGTTTCAGGATTATGCGATTTCCCGCGATGAGGAAGTCGCCCGCTTCGCCGCCGCCTATATGCGCGAAGGCATGTTCGCCCGCCCGATCCCGATAGAATGGGAACCCTATCGCCGGGCGATCATGCCTGAATTCTTCTCCCCCTTTGGCGCGGCGGATTATTGGACGGCGGCCTATCTGCCGGTGAACAGCGCGATCCAGGCACTGTTCTGGCAATTGGGCGATCCCAATCTGGCCGGGCCGGTGTTGCTGATGGCCGGGCTGTTCGCGCTTTGGCGCGTCGCGTTGCATTTGATGCCGGACCGCCCCGATGCGGTGTGGGTCACGGTGCTGCTGGGTTTCTCCTCCAGCCAGCTGTGGATCACGGCGATGACGCCCTATGCCATGACCGGGCATTTCGCGCTCAACATGGTGTGGCTGGCGTTGGTGCTGCGCGGCGGGGTGGTTGGTCATGGCAGCGCGGGGCTGGTCGCGCTGGTCGCGGCGGGGCTGCACCAATGGCATTTCCCGCCCATTTTCATTGCGCCATTCATTCTGTGGATGCTGCTGGCGCGGCGCTGGACCGTCGCGGCTTTCCACGCGCTCACTCTGGTTGCAATCGTCATCCTCTGGGCAAAGCTATGGCCCGCTTTTCTGCTCGATGCACTGGGCGCACCCGCCGACGTGCGCCCGTCCGCTGGCGTCGCAGACAAGGTAGGCAGCCTGTTCGAACGGCTCGGCGACCGCTGGCAACCGCTGGTCAATCTCAGCCGCTTCGTCGCATGGAACAACATATTGATGGTCCCGCTCGCTGCGCTGGGCATCGCCGCGATGCGCTGGCGGTCAATGATCGTCGGGCGGGAAATCGCGCTGCCGCTCGCGCTTGGTTGTCTGGCAGGATGCGTGCTGGCGCTGGCGCAGGGCTATGGCTGGGGCTTCCGCTACGCCCATGGCTTTATCGGTCCCTTCTGCCTGCTGGCGGGGCTTGGCTGGGCGCGGTTTCGACCGGCAGGGGCGCTGCGCCCGCTGGTCATCGGCTTGGTCATCACAGGCCTTGCCAGCATCTTCTTCGTCTGGCGCATCCACGCCTTCGTCGCACCCTATGCGGCCAGTCACCGGCTGATCGATTCCAGCCAGGCCGATGTCGTTCTGGTCGATCCGCGCGGCGGGCTTTACGTCACCGATCTGGTGCGCGGGCGCGATGGTGTGCCGGGCAAGCCGATGGTCATGAACCTTGGCATGTTGACGCTCGATCAGGTCGATCAGCTGTGCGAAAATTATGTCTTGGAATTGTTCGACCGCGCCGAATTTCGCCCGCTCGGCGTGCCGCTGGCACGCTGGAATCTGGGCCGCATGGACGCCCTGCGCGCGCACATGAAGGAACAGGGCTGCGACCGCCCGGTACTGCCGCCGTTGCCCGACACATTCGAAGATGCCCTGAACGCCGCCGACAACGCAATGTAATTTCCCGTCATTGCTTCGCTACGCTCGCAATGACGAAGCTGTGAAGCCTCTTACTGCCCCTGCACGAACACCCGCTTGCCGCCGATCCATGTTTCCAGCACCTGCGTATCGCGAATATCTGCTGCCCGCGCCGTCGAGATATCCCGGTCGATCAGTACGAAATCCGCCCGCTGCCCCGGCACCAGACTGCCAAAGCGCTTTTCCGCAAAGCCTGCATAGGCCGCCTGCCGCGTAAAGCCGTCCAGCGCGCTTTCGAAACTCACGCGCTGCTGCGGCATCCACCCGCCTACCGGCTCGCCCTTTGCGTCCTCCCGGCTCATCGCCACGGCGATGCCGGGGAAGGGGTTGGGGCTTTCCACCGGCACGTCCGACCCAAAGGCCAAAGGCACGCGATTGTCCAGCATCGCCTTCCACGCATAAGCGCCGCCAAGGCGACCCTCGCCCATGCGCGCCGTCGCCATGCGCCAATCGGACGCTTCATGCACGGGCTGCATCGACGCGACGATGCCGAACTGGGCAAAGCGCGGCAGGTCGGCCGGGCTGACGATCTGCGCATGTTCGATGCGCCAGCGCCGGTCGCCCTTATAGGTTTCCGACAACTCCTGAATAGCGTCCATCACTTCGCTGTTGGCCGCGTCGCCGATCGCATGGGTGGCGATCTGGAAATTATCCATCGCCGCCCGGCTCATGATGTTGCGCAACTGCGTGGCCGGAATCATCGGCAATCCGCGCTGCCCCGGCGCATCGGCATAATCGGCCTTCAGCCATGCTCCGCGCGACCCCAGCGCCCCGTCCAGCACCAGCTTTACGCCCCCCAGCCGCAGCCGGTCGTCATACAGCCATGGCGTGGGTTCCGGCCCGGCGATCAGCGTCATGTTGGTCAGCCCCGCCGCATAGGCCATGATCCGCACGCGCAATGCGCCGCGATCGGCCGATCGGCGAAACGCCTGCCAATCCTCTATGCTCGTCCCCATGTCGGCTATGCCGGTAATGCCCGTGGCCAGCAAAGCCCGCTGCGCCTTTTCCAGCGCGATGTCATGATCCTTGGGCGCAGGCGGCGGCACGACCTTTTCGATCAGGTCCATCGCCTGGTCCACGAATACGCCCGCAGGCTTGCCCGCCACCATCTCTATCCTGCCGCCCGCAGGCGCCTTGGTCGCCCCCGTCACGCCTGCCGCGCGGATCGCGGCGCTGTTGGCCCAGCCCGCATGGCCATCGACTCGCATCAGCCATACCGGAATATCGCTAACTGCCGCATCCAGTTCCGCAGCGGTGGGAAAGCGACCCAGCCCCCATTTTTCCTGGTTCCAACCCGCCCCGATGATCCATTTGCGGCCATCGCTGGCCTGCGCATAGGCACGGATCTTCGCCTGCGCCTGCGCCAGCGACGTAGTATCCGAAAGGTCGATCGTGACCAGCGTCAGGCCCAGGCTCATGACATGGCCATGCGCGTCGATCAGGCCGGGGATCATCGTCTTGCCGCCCGCGTCCATCCTGAACGACAACCCCTTGGGTCGCTCCGGCCAGGGCTGGCCCTTTTTGGGCTTTTTCGGCTTATATTCGGGTTCCTGATAGCGACCGGGGATCAGCTTTTCGACCTTCCCCTCATCATCGATCAGCAGCGCGCCGAACCGCACGATCCGGCCATTGGGATCGACCGCAATACCGTTCACATTGTCGATCACGCCGGAAGCCAGAGCGGGCAGGGGTAAAGCGAGCGCCAGTCCCGCGATCAGCGCGCCCCTCACGCCCGCGTAATCCGCCGCACCAGCGCACTTGTATCCTGCCGATGCCCACCCAACGCCTGCACATCGGCATAATATTGATCGACCATCGCCGTCACCGGCAACGTCGCGCCATTGGCCCGCGCCTCATCCAGCGCCAGCCCCAGATCCTTGCGCATCCAATCGACTGCGAAACCGAAATCGAAACTGTCCTGCGCCATCGTTTTCCAGCGATTATCCATCTGCCAGCTTTGCGCCGCGCCGCCCGAAATCGCTTCGAACACGCTGTCCAGGTCCAGTTCGGACGCCTGCGCAAAGCGTAATGCTTCGGACAGTCCCTGCAACACGCCTGCGATGCAGATCTGGTTGACCATCTTGGTCGTCTGGCCCGCGCCTGCGCCGCCGACATGGACGATGCGCGCGGCATAGGCCTGCATCACGATCCTGGCGGCGGCGACCGCCGGTTCGCTGCCCCCGCACATGATCGACAGCTTGCCATTTTCCGCGCCCGCCTGACCGCCCGACACGGGCGCATCGACGCTGTGGATGCCCCGGCTTTCGCCTTCCACGAATAATTGCCGCGCGATCCGCGCCGAAACCGTCGTGTGGTCGATGAACAGGCTCCCCTGCTTCATTGTGCGAAATGCGCCTTCGCGGCCCAATGTCACCTGGCTCAGATCATCGTCGGTGCCGACGCAACTGATGACGATATCGGCTTCCTCGGCGGCTTTCGCCGGGCTGGTCGCGACGGTGCCGCCATAGGCTTCCGCCCAGCTTTTCGCCTTGCCGATGGAACGGTTATAGACGGTGACGTCATGCCCCGCCTTTGCCAGATGGCCAGCGATCGGGCCGCCCATGACGCCCAGGCCGATAAACGCGATGTTAGCCATATGCCTCGTAATATGTTGCCTGTGGTCCAGCCATAGGGCCAGTTTTGGCACAGTGCCAGTTTCTTCCACCGCATTTTTGCGTTACGGGGCGACCCCATGAACACGCTTGCCAAGATCGAGAGCGCCCTGCCGCTGCCCATCACCGTCGATGACGTCCTTGCCGCGCGCACCCGTATTGCAGGTGCCATCGTCAAGACGCCGACGTTGATCAGCCAGACGCTGTCGGACATGCTGGGGTGCAAAGTGTGGCTGAAATTCGAAAATCTGCAATTTACCGCCGCCTATAAAGAACGCGGCGCACTCAATCGCCTGCTGCAACTGGATGAAGCGTCCAAGGCCAAGGGCGTGATCGCCGCGTCAGCGGGCAATCATGCGCAGGGGCTGGCCTATCATGGCAAGCGGCTGGGCGTGCCGGTCACTATCGTCATGCCAATGACCACGCCGACCGTGAAGGTCACGCAGACCAAGGGTCATGGCGCGACCGTCGTGCAATATGGCGAGAAATTCGACGACGCCTATGCCCATGCCCGACTGCTGGAAGTCGAACAGGGGCTGACCTTCATTCATCCCTTTGACGATCCGCAGATCATGGCCGGGCAGGGGACGGTTGCGCTCGAAATGCTGGAAGATGCGCCGGAAATCGACACGCTGATCATCCCGATCGGTGGTGGCGGCCTGTTTTCCGGCATGGCCACGGCGGCCCGCGCGATGAAGCCCGACATCCGCCTGATCGGCGTGCAGGCGGAACTCTATCCGTCCATGTACGACTATATCAAGGGCGCGGACCTGCCGTGCGACGGCGATACGCTGGCGGAAGGGATCGCGGTCAAGCAACCGGGCGACAATACCCGTCTGGTGGTGGAACGGCTGGCCGACGACATGCTGCTGGTCACCGAACGGCGGCTGGAAGAAGCGCTCAGCCTGCTGCTCCAGATCGAAAAAACCGTGGTCGAAGGGGCGGGTGCCGCTGGCCTTGCCGCGCTGCTGACCTATCGCGAACAATTTGCCGGGCGCAATGTCGGGCTGATCCTGACCGGCGGCAATATCGACACCCGCCTGCTCGCCAACGTCCTGCTGCGCGACCTTGCCCGGTCGGGTCGCCTCGCGCGGCTGCGCATCATCTTGCAGGACCGGCCCGGCGCGCTGTTCCATGTCGCCAAAATCTTCGATCAGGAAGCAGTCAACATCCTGGAACTGGCGCATCAGCGTATCTTCACCAACCTGCCCGCCAAGGGGCTGAGCCTGGACGTGGAGTGCGAAACCCGCGATCGTGCGCACCTTCAGCGGCTTATCGCCGCGCTGGGCGAAGCGGGCTATGAAGTCGCGCCGATCGAAGTTGCCTGACGGCTGACAGGTTTCTGTTAACTTTTCGTGGTAAATGCTCTTTTCATACGCGCATGGGGTCGGCATAGTCGGCAAATGATCGACCCGCGCCGCCGACACGAAGGGGATATTGGAGCGTGACTGCACCCTTTCGTTTTCCTCGCTTCTTCGTGACGAACCCATCGCCTTGCCCCTATCTGCCGGGGCGGAGCGAGCGGAAGGTGTTCACCGAACTCAATGGCGACAATGCGGCCGAGCTTAACGATGCGCTGGGCCGCATCGGTTTTCGCCGCAGCCAGAATGTCGCCTATCGCCCCAGTTGTGCCGATTGTTCCGCCTGCGTTTCGGTGCGCGTCGTCGCCGGTGAATTTCGTCCCAACGCGACCCAGCGTAAACTGATCCGCCGCAACAGCGACCTGGTCGTGACGGCGTGCAAGCCCTGGTCGACCGAGGAGCAATATGCGCTGCTCCAGCGCTATCTGTCGGCGCGCCATCCCGGTGGCGGCATGACAGAAATGGACGAAATGGATTTCGCCGACATGGTCGAACAGACCCCGGTGGACAGTCATGTCGTGGAATATCGCGAACCCGGCGTTGACGGGCGCGTGGGTCGGCTGGTCGGTGCGTGCCTGACCGACCGGCAGGGCGACGGGCTGTCGATGATCTACAGCTTCTTCGATACCACGCTGGACCATCGTCAGGGGCTGGGCAACTTCATCATCATGGACCATATCCTGCGCGCGTCGCGGGCAGGGCTGGCCTATGTGTATCTGGGCTATTGGGTCGATGGGTCGCAGCGGATGGAATATAAGGTCCGCTATCGCCCACTTGAAAAGCTGAGCCGTACTGGCTGGGTCCGGTTCGACCCGGACGAACAGGAACAGGCCATTCGCGATGTAGCCCAACGGGACGAGCCACCCTTGCCGGTGGAACTGGCGAGCATGTTCCGCAAATAGCGGAACGTGCGGATATTCCATGCTTTTCTGTCCGCTACTGTAAATGCGACGGAAATGGTGTGATGATGGCCAAGTTGTTTAACTTTTTGCTCTAGTCATCATCTTCATGAACGGGATGAGGATGACAGGATCGGGGGCAGGCGATGGATCGCTTTGCTGATCGCCGATTTGACGACTTCCGGCTGGCGCTGGGACATAGCGTTCCTGCCGATAGTTTGTTTCGTTATCGCAACGAATTACTGTCGTCGCCTTTCTTCGACTCTATGTCTCCGTCGCTGTCGCGTTTGGTCGCTGACGGTCGGGGAAAATTGCTTGCGATGGAAGCGCAGGGCAGCGGCAAGCCCTTGCGTTTCGCGATCGATCCCATGGCGAACGGCTGGCGTGCAATGCTCGACCGGGCGGGGCGTCGTGCCGTGCTGGAAGCCGCGCGGCAGGATGCGCCCGATCCGCTGACCTTGCGCCTGACCTTTGCTGATGGCGAACGGCGTTGGTGTCTCATTCGCCTGTTGCGAGTGCAGGCGCCCGGCATCGCTACTCGTTATTATGGCACGGTGGAGGATGTTCACGACCGCCATGATGGGCAGGCCCGCGCGCTCGAAAAGGCGCTGGCCGAAAGCCGCGACCATTATCGCTGGTCGGTCGATCTCAGCCCGCAGGTTCCATGGACCGCATCGCCCGATGGCGGGATAGAGGAAGTGGGACCGCTCTGGCTGAACCTCACCGGCCTGACTCCGCAGCAGACGCTGGGTGCAGGATGGCTGACGGCGCTCCATGCCGATGACCTGGAACGGGTGATCGCGGTGTGGGCGCTGCATCTGGTCAGCGGCGCGCCGGTCGATGTCGATTATCGCATCCACTTGGCCCAGGGCGGCTATCGCTGGATGCGCGCCCGTGCCGCCGCGCGGCGCGACGCGCAAGGCGCGATCGTGCGCTGGTATGGCACGCTGGAGGATGTCCACGCGCAGAAGCTGGCGCAGCGCGCGCTGACCGACAGTGAGGAGCGCTTTCGCCTTGCGGTGCAATCGGCGCGGTTGGGCATATGGGATTTCGACGCCGTCACAGGCGCGCGCACATGGTCGCCCGAATTTCGCGCGATGCTGGGCATCGGTGCGGATCAGCCCGCGACGAACGGCCTGTCGCTGTCGCTGGTCCATGCCGACGACCGGGAAAAATTGCGGGTCATGCTGGACGCGGTGGCGACCGGCGCGGTGCCGCCCCATTTCGAAGCGACATTGCGCATCCACCGTGCCGATGACGGGGCATTGCGCTGGATCCGCAGCACGGGTTGGACCACCCGATCGGAATCGGGGCGGCCGCAGCGGATCATCGTCACTTTTCTGGACGTGACTGAGCAACGCGATGCGGAAGATCGCATCCGCTGGGCCGCGACTCATGACCCTATGACTCGGCTGCCCAACCGGGCGCTGTGGCAGGCGTCGCTGGAAGAACTGGCGACGCGATCCGGGCTGGCGGGCGAACGGTTCGGCTTGCTGCTGCTCGATATAGATGATCTCAAACGCACCAATGACTCGCTGGGCCATGATGCGGGTGACGCGCTGTTGTGCGCCTTTGCCCGGCGGCTGGCGGCGGCCGCACCGCCCGATGCCGTGCTGGGGCGTCTGGGCGGCGACGAATTCGGCCTGATCGCGCCATCGCTGACCGATCCGGCTGCGCTGGAAGCGTGCAGCGCCGCTCTTATCGAAAGCGTCCGTCTTCCCCATATCTATCAGGGCCGTTCGCTCGATTGCGGTGTCAGCATCGGCGGTGCCTTGTTCGGCACCCATGGCGAGCGGGCCGAGGATGTCCTCAAGGCCGCCGACCTTGCCCTTTATGCGTCAAAGGCCGCCGGGCGCGGTCGATTGACGCTGTTCCATTCCGATCTGCGGGCAGCGGCGCAGCAACGCAGTTCCATGCTGCACATGGCCCGGCAGGTCGTGGCCGATCATCTGGTGATGCCCTATTATCAGCCCAAGGTGGATCTGCGCACGGGCCGCGTGCTGGGGTATGAAGCGCTGCTGCGGTGGCAGCATCCCCGCCTTGGCGTGCAATTGCCCGGCACGATTGCCGCAGGCTTCGACCATGGCGAAATTGCGGTCGGCCTGACCCGGTGCATGGTGGACGCGGTGCTGGCCGATCTGCGCCGCTGGCTGCGCGCCGGGGTCGATCCGGGCCGAGTGGCGATCAACGCGAGCGCTGCCGATTTTGCCGATGGCGACTTTGCCGATCGCCTGCTGGCGCAATTGGCGCGCAGCGATATTCCGCCCGCGCATCTTGAAATCGAAGTGACAGAATCCGTGTTCCTCAGCCGTGGCGCTGGCCAGGTCGGCCGGGCGCTAGGCCATTTCGCGCAGGCCGGTGTCCGTGTCGCGCTCGACGATTTCGGCACCGGCTTTGCTTCGCTCACGCACCTCAAACAATATCCGGTGGATATATTGAAGATCGACCGCAGTTTCGTCAGCAATCTCGAACAGGATGCAGGCGACGCGGCGATCGTCGATGCCATCGTCAAGTTGGGCAGCAGCTTTGGCATGGACGTGGTGGCCGAAGGCGTGGAGACGGCGGCGCAGGCGGCGCTGCTGCTGGGGCATGGCTGCATTATCGGACAAGGTTTCCTGCTGGGCCGCCCGCAGCCCTTTGCCATGATCCGTCCACCCAAAGCCCTGTGATAGGAAAAGGGCCGCGCCGGTCGCCCGGCACGGCCCTTCCGTCATTCCATCAGTTTCATTTGCAGCGGCAGGCCTTGCGTGCCCGGCGCACCGGCTTGCGCGCGACCACCCGTTCGGTGACGTAGCTTGTCGTCGTCGTGGTCGTCATTGCAGGCTGCACCGTTATGGTGGTGACGATCGGCGCGGGGTAATAATAGCCCCCCGACACATATCCGCCGCCCTGCGTCACGACATGCGACGGCGCGCCATAACCCTGACCATAACCCTGACCATAGCCATGCCCCTGCGACCAGTGCGGCGCACCGGCATAGGGCGGCGCATCATAATCGACACCGCGTCCGCGCACTGCGCCGTTGAAACTGCCTTCGTAACTGCCGCTGGTCTGTCGGCCATCCGCCGTGGTCCAGGTGCCTTCCCAACGGCCCTCATAATCATTCTGCGTGGTGACGCCGTCATCGCCGACGCCATAGCCATAATCATAGCCTGCACCTGCGCGACGCGGCGGCGCAGCGCCCCGGCGCGGGGCATCCTCCGCCTTGTCGATCGCCATGCCAGCGATGGCACCTACCCCTGCGCCAATCAGCGTGCCGGCAGTTCGATTGCCGCGCCCGGCGATCCGGTTGCCGGCAACCCCGCCGACGACTGCGCCGATGGCTGCGCCGCCAAGGCCATTGTCGCGACGCGGCGCATCATAGCCGCCATCGGGTCCATAGCCGCCCTCATACCGGTCCCACGCCACATCGCTGCGGCTGTCATAGACCCGGCCATAACGGTCGGTCATGACCGCATCGTCATAATAGCGCGACCAGCCATAGCCGGAAGCCGGGACGGGCAGGCCATAGGTACCATAATTGCCGATATAATAGCTGGGGCTGACCCAGTAACGCGGCAGGACATAGCCATAGACCGGGCGCTGATAACCGTTCCAGCCGCCCGGCGCACGCCAGCCTGCATACCAGCGGCCATTCTGGCGCGGACCCCAGCGATTGCCGCCATTCCAACCCATGCCGGGACGGTTCGCGCCGTGGTGGGGCATTTGCATCCCCGGACGCACGCCGCCCATCCCCGGCTTCGGCCCGGACCAACCCTTGCCCATCGCGGGCATCGCC
Organism: Sphingobium sp. KCTC 72723; assembly: GCF_014280435.1. Classification (NCBI taxonomy): domain Bacteria; kingdom Pseudomonadati; phylum Pseudomonadota; class Alphaproteobacteria; order Sphingomonadales; family Sphingobiaceae; genus Sphingobium; species Sphingobium sp. KCTC 72723. The sequence continues at coordinate 502,955 of NZ_CP060388.1, forward strand.
GCGCCGGTCCCGGCCAGCGCCGGGGCAGTCACTCCCGCCAACGCGATGCTGGCGCCCAGAAGGAGAAAGCCCGAAGTCCGCCCCAATATCCGCATGGTTAATGCTCCCTGTTTTCCGGCGCGCAAACAGGCGGGCGCGGATCAAAATGCTAACGCGCTGTTTAGCATGGCGATCCGCGCCTATCCACGCTTGCGGCAGTGGAATCCTGTCCCGAAACGGGTCGGAATATCGGGTAGGGCAGGGAAAGAGGGTTAACGCCTCAGCCGATCCGTGCGGCTATCGCTGCTACCAGCGCCTCCAGTCCGCGCGCATCGACCGAGTCGAAACGGGCAGGACGCGGGCTGTCGAGGTCCAGCACCGCGATCAGGCGGCCCTCGACCAGCACCGGCACCACGATTTCCGATGCGCTGGCCGCGTCGCAGGCGATGTGGCCGGGGAAAGCATGGACATCCTCCACCAGTTGCGTTTCCCGGCTTGCCGCCGCTGCACCGCATACGCCCCGGCCCATCGGGATGCGGATGCAGGCAGGCTTGCCCTGAAACGGACCCAGCACCAGCTCGTCGCCGACCAGCCTGTAAAATCCTGCCCAGTTAAGGTCGGGCAGATATTGCCAGATCAACGCCGAAAGGTTCGCCATATTGGCAACCGCATCGGGTTCGTCACGGGTCAGCGCCTCTGCGGCGGACAGCAGGTCGGCGTAGAGCGTCGCCTTGTCGGCGGCATCGGTGGGGGCAAAATCATACATGCTGTTACCTATTGCCCCGCCCGATCCCTGTCGCGGATGCCCCGAAACTCATCGCCCTCGACCCAGTTGGGCCAATCGGCGCTGGTCGCCAGATCGCGCCCGACCGCATAATAAAGTTTCAGGTCGGCCAGCACCCCGGTCCAGTCCCAATTGGGATCATATTCATCCTTGGGACCATGATAGCGGTTCTTGGTATAATCCTCCGCAGCCGCCATGCCTGCCGCCGTGCCGCCCTGCACCAGATCCTCGCCGCCCTCGAAATAGAGCATCGGCAGGCCGTGCTTGGCAAAGCTGAAATGGTCGGAGCGATAATAATAGCCCTTTTCCGGTGTCGGCTCCAGCGTGGCGACCCGGCCCTGCGCAGTCAGCGCCCGGCCCAGATAGGCGTCCAACTGCGACTTGCCCTTGCCGATCACCACGACATTCTTCGCCAGCCCCGCGACCGACAGCGCATCCATATTCACGCCGCCCACTGTTTTGGCGAACGGGAACACCGGATTATTGCCATAATAGGCCGATCCCAGCAGCCCCGATTCCTCCGCCGTCACGGCCAGAAACACCTGGCTGCGATCGGTCGGCCCGGCCTTCACATTGGCCTGCGCCAGCGCGATCAGCGCTGCCGTACCAGTGGCATTGTCGACCGCGCCGTTGCATATGTCGTCGCCATCGGGCGCAGCCTGACAGCGGCCCAGATGGTCCCAATGCGCGCTGTAGAGGACATATTCGTCAGGCCGCGTCTTGCCGGGCAGCAGCGCAACGACATTCTTCGACATATGTTTGCGCAGGTCGTTATCGAACGACACAGACGCCTTTACCCCGCTCAACGGCACTGCCTTGAAGCCCGCCTTCTTCGCCGCTGCCATCTGCGCGGTCAGGTCCAGACCCGCGCTGGCGAACAGAGCCGCCGCCTTGTCCTTCTGGATCCACCCGATTGCCTGGCTCTGCCCGGCATTGCCGTCCGCGCTGTCGGCGACATGCTGCGCCCCGGTCCAGCTCGACTGCACGACATTCCACCCATAGGCTGCAGGCACCGTGTCATGCACGATGATCGCAGCGGCAGCACCTTGCCGCGCCGCTTCCTCGAACTTATAGGTCCAGCGGCCATAATAGGTCATCGCGCGGCCATTGAACGGCCCGGTCAGCCCCTGCGTCTCATAATCGGGATCGTTGACCAGAATGACAACGGTCTTGCCCTTGACGTCGACGCCAGCATAATCATTCCACCCCTTCTCGGGCGCGTTGATGCCATAGCCCACGAACACTACCGGACTGTCTTTGATCGCGATTTTGGGCTGAGTGGTCCGATAGGTGCCGACCACCATTTCAGGACCATAGGCCGCCGCAACTGCGCCCTTGCCGCCGCTAAACGACAACGCCGACACATTCTTGGCGTTAATCTCTACCAGCGGCACGTCTTGGAACCAGCTGCCCTTGTTCCCCGGTTTCAGGCCCAGCTTGCCAAATTCGGCCGCCAGCAGCGCCATCGTCTTTTCCTCGCCGGGTGAACCGGGTGCGCGGCCTTCATAGGCGTCGGACGACAGCGTCTGCACCAACCGCTTCATCGTGTCGATGGACGGCTCGACCGCTGCGGGCGTCGATGCCGAAGCGGTGGCTGGCGGCGTATCCGCGCCGTCACTCGCACAGGCAGAAAGGGCAAGAGTGGCGGCGATCGCCAGAAGTGAACTGCGCATCAGGGCAACTCCCTCAAAATCATTGTTATACAATTGTGATGCTCCGTGATGCCACTGTGCGAGCGCAAGGGCAAGCAAGGGGATTGCGTGGCGCATTTGCTTGCCTTAGCTCGTTGAACCAACAGGCATATCAGGGGGAATGGCGCGGCATGATCCGTATCAAGAGGGCAATGATTTGCGCGGCTTTGGCGACCGGAACGGCACAGGGCGCTCTGGCGCAGCAGGCGGGAAGCTCATCTCAGCCCGATGCTCTCGCCAAAGCGTTCGGCGCGCGCGAGACGGTGATTTCCGCCAGTATATCGCCTGACGGATCGAAGATCGCGCTGATCGCAGCGGGCGCGGGACGCACGACTCGCGTCTATGTGCTGGATGCAAAAGAAGGGGCAGAACCGCTCAGCGTAGCGCTTACCAGCGGAAAGCCGGAATATCTCTATTCCTGCCACTGGGCAGCGACCGATCGCCTGGCCTGTCAGATCGGTGGCGAAGCGCGTTATGGAGATGAGGTCTACGGCTTCAGTTCGCTGCTCGCTGTCGATGCTGCGGGCGGCAATGTAAAGCAACTCAGTCAGCGGCGTGGCGAAAACGCGCTGGGCTTCGATTTTCGTGGTGGTGAAATCATCGACCTGTTGCCGGGAGAGGAGGGAGCGGTGTTGATGACGCGCTCCTACGTTCCTGAAGCCAAGATCGGCAGCCTCGTCGAAAAGCGGCTTAACGGACTGGGCGTCGACCGCATCGACACGCGCAGCGGCGCGCCCAAGCGGATCGAAACGCCCCGTCCCAACGCTTTTCACTATGTGTCCGATGGGCGCGGCAGCATCCGCGTTATGGGTAATTTCGAACGCGACCTGTCGGGCTATCAAAAAAGCCGCCTGATATTTTTGTATCGCCCGCTGGGCAAAGAAGGCTGGAGTCCTCTGTCCACCTATGACTCGGTGACTCAGGCAGGCTTCTATCCACTGGCGGTCGACCCGGAAAAGAATGTCGCTTACGGCTATGAGGAAATCGCCGGCCGCGATGCGCTCGTCTCTGTCGCGCTCGATCCGGGACTGGAGAAAAAGACACTATTTGCTCATCCGCGCGTCGATATCGGCGGACTGATCATGGTCGGCCGCAACCGGCGCGTCGTCGGTGTCAGCTATGTCGATGAACATCGCGAAGCTTATTATTTCGATCCCGCCGCCGCCGCCATGGTCACTTCTCTGGGCAAGGCTCTGGGCGGCAAGATAGTGCATATCGGCGACATGAGCGCCGATGGACTGAAGGCGCTGGTCTGGGCAGGTAGCGATACCGATCCGGGCCAATATTATCTGTTTGACAGGACCGCCAGGAAATTGTCGCCGGTCATGCCCGATCGCCCCGAACTGACCGGTCGCACGCTTGCGCCGATGAAACCAGTTCAGTATCGCGCGGGAGACGGGACGATGATTCCGGCCTACCTGACCCTGCCGGTGGACAAGGCAGACGCCAAGGGACTGCCCGCGATCGTCCTGCCCCATGGCGGCCCGGAATCGCGTGACGAATGGGGCTTCGACTGGATGGTGCAATATTATGCCGCGCGCGGATTCGCCGTCATCCAGCCGCAATTTCGCGGCTCCTATGGCTTTGGCGAATCCTGGGTTCTCAATAATGGCTTCAAATCCTGGCGCGTGGCGGTGGGCGACGTCGCTGATGCAGGCCGCTGGCTGGTGGCGCAGGGGATCGCCGATCCTGCCAGACTGACCATCGCGGGCTGGTCCTATGGTGGCTATGCCGCACTTCAGGCGCAGGCGCTCGACCCGGCGCTGTTCAAGGCGGTGGTCGCGATCGCCCCGGTCACCGATTTGGGCGACATGACCCGGCGGCAGCGGGTCTGGGCGAATTATTTCCTGCAACAGGATTATCTTGGCACTGGCAAAACGGCGGAGGATGCTTCCCCCTCCAGCCACGCCGCACAATTCCGCGCGCCTGTGTTGATGTTTCATGGCACCAACGACGGCAATGTCGATATCAGTCAGGCGCGCATCATGCAGGGAAAATTGCAAGGGGCGGGCAAGCGCAGTCGGCTGGTCGTCTATGACGGCCTTGCGCACAGCCTGAATGATAGCGATGCACGCGCCGATATGCTTCAGCAAAGCGCCGATTTCCTGCTTGCCGCGGGGAAATAGCGTCTGGCAAAAGGGGCCGACGCACAGTCCCGGTGCGTCGGCCCCTACAGCGTGCCATCATCTTTAGTGCGACCCGAAGGCTCGGCCAACTGCACCTTTCAGACGGCGCGGCCAGCGCGTAACCGTCAGGATTTTATCCGTGCAGCTTGATTGCAGTTTCGGCGATGCGGCGACCTTGGTAGCGCGCGCCATCCAGCTCCTCTTCCGACGGCTGGCGGCTGCCATCGCCATCGGCCAGCGTCGTCGCGCCATAGGGCGACCCGCCACGCACCTTGTCCACGCCCATCTGACCCTGGAAACCATAGTCCAGGCCCACGATCGTCATGCCGAAATGCAGCAGGTTAGTGATGATCGAAAATAGCGTGGTTTCCTGGCCGCCATGCTGGCTGGCGGTGGAAGTGAAAGCACCACCGACCTTGCCATTCAGCGCGCCGCGCGCCCACAGGCCACCGGCCTGATCCAGAAACGCTGCCATCTGGCTGGACATGCGGCCAAAGCGCGTGCCGGTGCCGACGATGATCGCGTCATAGTCGGCCAGTTCAGCGACGGTGGCGACCGGCGCATCCTGATCCAGCTTGAAATGGGCGTTCTTGGCGACCTCCAGCGGCGCGGTTTCCGGCACGCGCCTGATGTCCACCTGTGCGCCAGCGGCGTCAGCCCCTTCGGCGACGGCCTTAGCCATCGTTTCGATGTGGCCGTAGGATGAATAATAGAGAACCAGAACCTTAGCCATGATGTATCTCCTTACATTGAAAAGGGAAAAAATGTGCCGCCCGCGCGTGGGGAGGGGGGAGATGCGCGGGCGGCGGACCGATCCGTCCGGGGAGGGGGTGGACGGATCGGCTATAGTTATTCGCTGTCTACCAGGACGATTTCAGCGTCCTCGATCGCCGTGATGATGATCGGCTGGCCACCGATGATGGCCGCGCCATCGCGGGCTTCGAACGTCTGCCCGTCAATCTCGATCCGGCCCGTCGCCGGGACCAGATAGAGGTGCCGACCCTCGCCACTCTCATAGGTCACGCTCTCGCCCGCCCGGATCGTCCCGCCCAGCAGGCGAGCATCGGCGCGGATCCGCAGCGCTTCCTTGTCATCGTCATAGCCGCTGGCCAGCACGACCAGCTTGCCCGAACGATCGCCGCTGGGGAAAGGCTTGGCACCCCAGCTTGGCGAACCGCCCCGTGCGCGGGGAATGACCCAGATCTGGAACAGGGTGGTCGTTACGTCTTCCAGATTATATTCGGCGTGGCGGATGCCGGTGCCGGCCGACATGACCTGCACATCGCCTGCTTCCGTCCGGCCCTTGTTGCCCAGGCTGTCCTGATGCGTGATCGCGCCGGTGCGGACATAGGTGATGATTTCCATGTCGGCATGGGGGTGGGGCGGAAAGCCCGAACGCGGACCGATTTCGTCATCGTTCCACACCCGGATCGCACCCCAGTGCATCCGGTCATCGTCATGATAATCGGCGAAGGAAAAATGGTGGCGCGCGTTCAGCCAGCCATGGTTGGCATGGCCCAGCGATGCGAAGGGGCGGCGCTCGATGCGGCTCGCGGTTGTCATGTTCATCTGCTTTGCCTTTCGACTAATCGCCGGTGGTTTCCGGCTTGCTTTCCGCTAATCTAGTCATCAGGATCGTTTCCGAAACACGCAGCATTGAAACGGATTGTTTCCCTATGCGACTACCGGATTTTGAGGCCTGGGCGATGTTCGCCGCCGTGGTCGAACATCGCAGCTTCACAGATGCCGCCAAGGCGCTGAGCGTATCGAAAGCCACCGTGTCAAAGGCCGTAACCCGGCTGGAGGAGCATCTCGACACCAGCCTGTTCAACCGCACCAGCCGCCGTCTGGCCCTGACCGAAAGCGGCAAGCGACTGGCCGATCATGCCCATCGCATATTGGCAGAAGGGCAGGCGGCGGAGGAAGCGGCGCGCGATGAAACAGCCGACCTGTCGGGCGTCGTCCGGCTCGGCGCGCCGATGACCTTCGGCCTGCTGCGTGTCGCGCCGCTGGTCGCGGAATTTACCAAACTCAACCCGCTGGTCGATGTCGACCTGCATCTGTCGGACGCGCATATCGACATAGTCGACATGGGGCTGGACGCGACTATCCGCATTGCCGACATGCCCGACAGTTCGCTGCGCGCCCGACGGCTGGCGGATGTCACGATCCACACCGTCGCCTCGCCTGCCTATCTGGCGCAGCGCGGCAGGCCGCAGCACCCCTCCGACCTCGGCACGCATGATTGCATGTGCTATTCCAACGTCACTACGCCCGACATCTGGCGCTTTGCCGGACCGGGTCAGCAAAATGTCGTGGTGCAGGTCCGTTCCCGCCTGACCGTCAACAGCGGGGAAGCGATGCTCCCCGCGCTGCGGCAGGGCGTGGGAATTGCCCGTTTGCCCGATTTCATCGTGGGAGACGCGATCGCGGCGGGTGATCTGGAAGAAATATTGCTCGACTGGCGTCCGCCGCCGATGGGTCTGCATCTGGTCACCCCGCCATCGCGCCTGCGACCCGCGCGGGTCGAGGCTTTACTGGATTTTCTGACCCGCCACCACGGCTGCTAAGGCTTGTTTCGCAGGTGAATCTATCTTGACTCGCTAAGAATCGTTTCGGCCTCAACTCTTTGTAAATAGATTCGTTTTTCGACGACTCGTGGATTTCTGCGGGTTAGCGAAAAATTAACCTTTGTCCTTCAGAAGTTTTTTAGTTAATGAATTGGAGCAGTAGCCGTTCTGGTGGGGTGAACGGACCTGCGACGCAAAGGGGCTTCACATGCGCGTGCTGCTGATTGAGGATGAACCGACCACCGCCAAGGCGATTGAGCTTATGCTCACCACCGAAGGCTTCAACGTTTACACGACGGACCTTGGCGAAGAAGGCCTCGATCTGGGCAAGCTGTATGATTACGACATCATCTGCCTGGACCTGAACCTGCCCGACATGCACGGCTATGACGTGCTGAAGAAGCTGCGGGCGGCCAAGGTGCAGACCCCGGTGCTGATCCTGTCCGGCATTGCTGAAATGGATAGCAAGGTCCGCTCGTTCGGCTTTGGCGCCGACGATTATGTGACCAAGCCCTTCCATCGCGAAGAATTGATCGCGCGCATCCACGCCGTGGTCCGCCGGTCGAAAGGCCATTCGCAATCGGTCATCCGCACCGGCAAGCTGGCAGTCAACCTGGACGCCAAGACCGTGGAAGTGGATGGCAACCGCGTCCACCTGACCGGCAAGGAATATGCCATGCTGGAGCTGCTTTCGCTCCGCAAGGGTACGACGTTGACCAAGGAAATGTTCCTCAACCATCTTTATGGCGGGATGGACGAACCGGAACTCAAGATCATCGACGTGTTCATCTGCAAACTGCGCAAGAAACTGGCGCTGGCCTGCGGCGGGGACAATTATATCGAAACCGTCTGGGGCCGTGGCTATGTGCTGCGCGACCCGGAAGAAGCGCTGGAAGAACAGGCCAAAGTCGCCTGACGCTTTGCCTTACAGACGCTTGCCATTGGAAAAGGCCGATGATCCCCACGGATCGTCGGCCTTTTCCGTTACTGCCATGGAAAGCCACTCCAAACCCGGCTAGGCCCACGCCATGGACGATCTCTTTTCCGACCGCGCCATATTGCGGGACCGCACGCTTGCCCGTGCCGATGTCGAACGGTTGGCGGGGGCGGACAGCTTCGCGCATGTGATCGACTGCGACTTCAAGGATGCAGACCTGTCGGGCCTCGACATGTCACGCTGGATGTTTGATCGTTGTCAGATGCGCAGCGCCGACTTTACCGGGGCAAAGCTGGAGGCCACGCAGTGGCGCAGTTGTCGCGGTGGCTTCGCCAATTTCACCGCTGCCGACCTGTCCGAAGCGCAGATCGTTTCCTGCGATTTCAACAACAGCGCATGGCGTCGCGCGCGGCTGTCGGCGGCCCAGTTCGACCGTTGCAAGCTGACCGGCGCTGACCTGACGGATGCGGCCGCGATGGATCTGTGCTTTACCGAAACGCTGCTCATCAACGCGCGTCTGCCCGGCTTTTCCTTCCATAAGCAGATGTTGAGCGCGATTGATTTTGGGCAGGCGGACCTGCGCAAATGCGACTTTCGCGGCACGACTTTCGACGGGTGCAGCCTGCGCGATGCCAATGTCGCGGGGTGCCGCTTCGACGGGGCGGACCTGCGCGGGGCCGACCTTGGCGGCATTCGGCTGGTGGACGCAGGCCTGTTTCGCGGCGCAACCATCTCGCGCCAGCAGGCAGGGCAATTGCTGGGCGAACTGGGTTTGAACGTGCGCTGATGCCGGATATGAAAAGGCCGACGATCCTTGGTGGGGATCGCCAGCCTTTCCGTCAGGTGGCGGGACGCGCAATGGCGGGATGGAACTTGCCCGCCACGCATCGCCCCAACGGGTCAATCGTCCACCCGACCGGGGGCAGCGGACTCGCTCGAACCTTGGGCTGATCCACTCCCCGAAATCTGGCCGCTGGCGTCGATAGACGCTGCCCCGCGTGCCGTATCGCTGACCCGGCCTGCGGCATTGCCTGCTGCCGACCGAGCCTGATCTGCCGCCATCGCTGCCCGATCACGGGTGGAGGCGACGGCGCCTGCCGCCCGGTCGCGCGCTGCGCCTGCGGTCGCTGTGGCCCGATCCCGCGCTGCGCCTGCGGTGCTGCTGGCCGTGTCCCGTGCGCCGCCAACGGCGTTGCGAGCGTCGCTGGTGCCGATCGTATCGACGTTCAGCCCGCCGCCTGCCGATCCGCTGGCCGAACCCGATGCGTTGCCGCTGCGGGTGCGTCCGTTGCGCGTGGTGGAACCGCTGGCCGATCCATCGGCGCGACCATTGCCCGAACCGCTGGCACCAACCCGGCCATTGTCGAGATCGACGCTGCGATCGAGGCCAAGGCCACCGCTGCCCGATCCGCCCAGTGCGTTGTCAAGGCTTGCGCCGCCAAGGCTACCCCCGCCGCCGCCCAACGTGCCGCCCAACATCCCGCCACCACTGCCACCGCCCAGCAATTGGGCCGAAGCGGGAATGCTCACCATGGCGGTCATGCAGGCCGCTGCGATCATGAAACTGGTCTTCATCGCTCATCTCCTTGTCGATGCTATGCAGGGACAACGGGAGCGGCGCGGGCTTTAATCCCGGCAAACCCGGAAAAATTCCTAAATAATTGAAAATCAATCCATATTTCTGCACGTCGCACAGATGACTCCGCCGCCAAAGCCGCGTCCCTTGCCTGCCGCCGCCTCTGTCCGCAGCCCGTCGACTGACCCGCGCAGCAACAGTCGCCCAGCCACCAGCGGCGCTGCAAAGCTGGTCCCGCGCACTGCGCCCTTGCCGCCATTGCCCTGCGCTGCGTTCATGTCCGCACCCGGCGCGGCAAAATCGACATGCGCCGCGCGCCCCGCTTCCGGCAGCAACCGCCCACGCCCGTCGATCCCGGTCACGGCGACCACCCCGGTATAGGAGGCAGGGTAGGCGGGCGGCGCGGCCGGGCCGTCATTGCCGACCGCCGCCACCACCATCACGCCCTTGTCGCGGGCAAGCCGGATAGCCCCCGCCAGCAACGGATTGTCCGGCCCGACCAGGCTGACCGTCACCACCCGAACCCCGCGCGCCGCCATCCACCCCAGCGCGCGCACAATGGCAAATGCCCCGCCGCCCGCCGGATCGTCGCCATAGACATCGGCCACCAGCAACGGCGCGCCCGGTGCCGCGCCCCTCACATTCCCGTTTCCACTGATGAGGGAGGCGACCGCCGTGCCATGGGCGCTGGCCCGTGGCGCACCGCGCGCAAAGCCACGCTGTTCTATCGGGCCGGACAGCGCCGGATGCCGCGCCACGCCGCCGTCGATCAGTCCCGCTATCCGTCCGCTGACCGCGCCGCCGCCCGCCAACGCGCTTCCCGCCATCGCCGGAGCTGCGCCACCGGGGAAATAGAGATTGTCCGCACTTGCCTGCGCACCCGGCGCGATCCGCCGCACATCCCTCAACGCGCGCGGCAGGCTGCGCCCCTGCGGCACGCGCAATCGCGCGACCGACAGCTCCAGCCCTTCCACTGCCTCGCTCTCCACGCCAAACCCGGCCGCACGCAACGCATCCAGCGCCCCGGCATCCGCTCCGGTCAACAGGATGACGCCCCGCCGCGCAGGCTCCCGCCGCTCATCCAGTTCGATGGTATCGCGATTGCCGCGCAGCAACGCTACGATCCGCTCGGTTCGCGCCGCCGCCAGTCGCTGCCCTAGCCGCGCGGGCGACAGCCGGTCCAGCCCGACACCGTCCACCCTACCGTCCACCCGGTCCAACAGGCCTGGCACCACCTGACCGATCGGCCCGCCGCCGCCGATCAGTTGCGCCGATGCGTGCGGCGTGACCAGCAGCAGCCCTGCCGTCATCCATGCTGCTGTCCATTTCATCTCGATTGCTCCGCTTCCTGTCGCATCATAAGGGGCCATGACGGAAAAAATATCCTCCTGCATGGATGAAACGACGATGCCCCGGCGTTTCATTCCCATAGCGAGAAATTGGGGAACCGGGATTTTTGGAGGCGCAATGTCGTTCGAGCATGACTTGCTGGCGATTCTGCCACGGCTGCGGCGCTTCGCCGCCAGCCTGTCGCGGAATCGCGTCGATGGCGACGACCTGTGCCAGGCGGCGCTCGAACGTGCGCTCAAATCGCGCGACCAGTGGCAGCCCGGCACCCGCCTCGACAGCTGGATATATCGGATCATGCGCAATCTTTGGATAGATCAGGCCCGCGCCCGCCAACGCGCCGCGCGCACCTTCGCGTCGGAGGAAGCGGGTATGAATATCGGCCATGCGGGCGACCGCGACGTGGAAAGTCATGTCATGCTGTCGGACGTGGAGCGCGCGATGCAGGCACTTCCCCCCGAACAGCGCGAAGCTATCGCCCTCGTCGCGGTGGAGGGGCTTTCCTACAAGGATGCCGCCGCCGTGCTGGGGGTGCCGATCGGCACGCTGACATCGCGGCTGGTGCGCGGGCGCGGGGCGCTGATCGAATTGATGGGGGAAGCGGCATGACCGATATCGACGAAGCGATGCTGATCGCGCTGGTCGACGGCGAACTGGATGAAGTGACGCGCCGCCGAGTGGAACGCGCCGTGGCGGATGATCCCGCGCTGGCCGCGCGCCTCACCGCCCATCGGCAATTGCGCGAACGCTTGTCTGGCCATTACGCCCCGATCGCACAGGAACCCGTGCCGTCCGCCATGCGCATGTTGCTGGATGAAGGCGCGGTGGTCACGCCCATCGCTCGCCCGGCGGCGCGCTGGCGCGGTTGGGCGATGGGCGGGGCGATTGCCGCCAGCCTCGCTCTGGGCCTCAGCCTTGGCCGCCTGACAGGCGAGCAAACCGGCCCTATCGCCCTCAACGATGGCGTCATGGTGGCGCAGGGCGCGTTGGCGCAAGCCCTCGAAACCCAACTCGCTTCTGCGCCCGGCGATGCCGCCGTGCGCATCGGCCTGACCTTCCGGCGCAAAGGTGGCGGTTGGTGTCGCAGCTTCGACGGCGCGGTGGCAGGCGTCGCCTGCCGCGAACGGCAGGGCTGGCAGGTGCAGCAGGCGCTGCCCGGCGCAGGGCAGGGGCAGGGCGGGGCGACGTACCGTCAGGCATCCTCGTCCGACGCGCGCGTCATGGCGACCATAGACGCGCTGGCCGACGGCGCGCCCGTGGACGCGGCGGGCGAAATTAGGGCAAGGCAATCGGACTGGCGTTGACCCCGCCGGGCAGGTCCACTCGCGCAATGTCCCGCGACGGCATGTCCTGCTGCGATACGCCCCGGCTCGCAGAACTGGCGAGCGCGATCACGCCGACGCCTGCCTGCGTGATTTTCAGGTTCGTTCCCGCCAGCAACCGCTGCAAGGCATCCTGCGTCGATAACCAGCCGAGAATCCGTCGGCTGCGGATCGGCGCGACTTCATCGAAGGGGAACAGGATACGCACCCCCGATTGCGCCGACAATTTACGCAACGCGCTGCTGAGCGACTGGACGTGAATGTCGAACTTGTGCCGTTGGGTCAGGGCGATGTCCTGCCGCTCCGCCGCCATCGCGGGCAGGGCAGGCATCAGGCAGGCTGCCAGGCAAAGGGCGATCAGGGTCGGGACCGCACGCATGAAACATTCCTTCGGATGGCGGCATTATGTACCGCTTCACCCACCGAAACGAAGCAGGAACGCTAATCCGCCAGTCGTTACAGGCGGGGCAACGTGACCCCTTGTTGCCCCATATATTTGCCCGCCCGGTCGGCATAGCTGACCTCGCACGGTTCATTGCCTTGCAGGAACAGGAACTGGCACGCGCCCTCATTGGCGTAGATTTTGGCGGGCAGCGGCGTGGTGTTGGAAAATTCCAGCGTCACATGCCCTTCCCAACCCGGCTCCAGCGGCGTGACGTTCACGATGATGCCGCACCGCGCATAAGTGGATTTGCCAAGGCAGATGACCAGCACGTCGCGCGGCACCCGGAAATATTCCACCGTGCGGGCGAGTGCGAAGCTGTTGGGCGGGATGATGCAGCAGTCGGTCTTGCGGTCGACGAAGCTGTTGGTGTCGAAATTCTTGGGATCGACGATGGTGCTGTCGATATTGGTGAAAATCTTGAACTCGTCCGCCACCCGTGCGTCATAGCCATAGGAGGACAGGCCATAACTGATGCACCCGTCGCGCCGTTGGCTCTCCACGAACGGCTCGATCATGCCGTTGGTCAGCGCCTGTTCGCGAATCCATTTGTCCGATTGTATCGCCATGGCTGGTTCAGCTATTCCTGATGGGGGTGATGCCCAGGTCTGCGGGACCGAAGGCATGGGGCAAAAGATCGGCGACCCGATATTGTGTGATGCGGCTGCCCGAAGGTGTCGCGCAATAGATGGCCAGCACGCGCCCCGCCATCTGCTCGGCCTCGTTCATGACCTGACGGCACCGCCCGCATGGCGTCACCAGCGCTTCATCGCTTGCGTCCATCGCGCCGCCCACGACAGCGACAGAGACAATGTCGGCAAAGCGTCCCTGCGCGTTGACGGTCGCCAGCGCCACCGTTTCCGCGCATAGCGACAGGCCGTAACTGGCATTTTCGAAATTGCACCCGGTCACGATGCTGCCGTCGGTCAGGCGCACCGCCGCCCCTACGGCAAAGCGGCTATAGGGCGCATGGGCGTTGGCCATCGCCCCGCGCGCGGATGCGATCAATATGTCCACGTCGCTGTCGCGTTCGTTCGTCATGGCGCCACCACATCCCATCTCACCGGCCCGTCGACCCCGTCGATATGCCGCATGTCGCTGGCTGTCCACATCACCCACGGCCTGGTCGCATAATCGGGGGGAAAGAAATTGCCGTCCAGCCACAATGTCCGGTTGATCCCCGATCCGACATCATATTGTGCGTCGAAATCGGGCGTGACGTTCAGCAGCACCGTCTTGCCCGCATGGCTTTCGATCAGGTTGATCAGCGTGTTGAGTTCCGACAGCATCTGGTCGCGCCCCGGTCGCACGACGCATGTCCCATCGAACGCCAGCCGGATGACCGGGGGCAGCGCAGCATTGTCGCGCGGCACCGTGGTCATGAACCGGGTCGCCTGTTCGGTCGCGCGGCGGCACGGGTTGAACTCCAGCATCGCGCCATAACGCATCCCTGCGGCCCGCACCCCGCGCCAGTTGGCGGCAAAGGCACGGTCACGCAATTCCGCGCCCCGCGCCGCGCGAATATAGGCAAAGTCGGCCCCCTGCGCCGCCAGCGTTCCCCAATCGATCGCGCCATCGTCCGCGCTGATCGTCACCCCCTGCACCGGATATTGGTCGCGCGCAGGCGCCCAGTTGCGCGCATAGACCAACGCCGCCACGCCCAGCATCGCCAGCACGGCCACCACCAGCCCGGCGCGGACGATCAGTCCGCCAAAGGTCAGCCGCGACATTATTCCTACCCCTTGATATGCAAAACGCAGATCAGCGTGAACAGCCGGCGCGCCGTGTCGAAATCGACGGCGATCTTGCCCTCCAGCCGCTCGATCAGCATGTCGGCGGCATCATTGTGGATACCGCGCCGCGCCATGTCGACCGTTTCGATCTGCGCCGGGGATGCATTGCTGATCGCCTGATAATAGCTGTCGCAAATGGCGAAATATTCGCGGATCGGTCGCCGGAAACGGCCCAGACCCAGGATGATCGCTTCCAGTGGCGCATCATCTTCCCGGTTGATGGCAATGACCAGCCGCCCGTCCTCGACCCGCAGCACGACCTTGTAGGGACCGGCATAGCCATCGGCATGGACCCGCTGCGGCGCGAAGTGATTATCTTCCAGCAGGTCGAATATGGCGATGCGCCGTTCCTGCTCCACATCGGCGTTGCGCCACAGGATCGTGCGCTGGTCCAACTGGATATCTATGATGCGCGGATCGGCCATGGTGCAAGCCAACAGTCAGTGCGGCGGCGCGCGCATAAATGCAAGCGGGACTTATCCACAGATGCTTTGCGCGTCCGCCCTTGCGCTGTGCGCGCGGCAGGTGGAATAGGGGGCCATGGTCGAACTGCTGAAAATCAATACCGCCGAAACGGGCGGCACCGAATTGCCGCGCAATGTGGAGGCGGAGGCTGCGCTGCTGGGCGCACTGATGATCGACAACCGCATTGCCGAAGACGTGCAGTTGCGGATCAAGTCGGAACATTTTTTCGAGCCGCTCCATGGCCGCATCTACGACGCGATCATGCGCCTGCTGGACAAGGACATGGTCGCCAATCCGGTGACGCTCAAACCCATGCTGGAGCAGGATCCGGCGCTGAAAGAACTGGGCGGCCCGGCCTATCTGGCGCAACTGACCGGCAATGGCGCGGCGCTGATCGGCGCGCGGGACTTCGCGATCCAGATTTACGACCTCGCGCTGCTGCGCCAGCTTGTCAGTGTCGGGCGCGAACTGGTTGAAAACGCAATGGACACCAGCGAGGAAGTCAATCCGCGCGAACAGATAGAGGCGGCCGAAGTCGCCCTCTACAAAGTGTCCGAAGGGGAGGGCGAAAGTGGTTCGGTCAAGAGCTTCCTGACCGCCTCCACGCTGGCGGTGCAGGTCGCCGAACGCGCGCTGAACAGCGGCGGCCATGTGTCGGGCATTACCACGGGCATCAACAGCCTGAACGCGAAGATCGGTGGTCTGCACAATTCGGACTTGATGATTTTGGCGGGTCGTCCGGGTATGGGCAAGACGTCGCTGGCCACCAACATCGCCTATAATGCTGCGTCACGATGGCTGCGCGACAATGCAGACGGCATCCCGCCGGAAAAGAATATGGGGGCCAAAACCGCCTTCTTTTCGCTCGAAATGTCCGCCGATCAGCTTGCGACCCGCGTGCTGGCGGAACAGTCCGGCATCAGCGGCGAAGCGCTGCGCATGGGCAAGATCAGCCGTGCCGATTTTCAGAACCTGTCGCGTGCCGCCCGCGAATTGCAGGAACTGCCGCTCTATATCGACGATACGCCCGGCCTGACGATCGCTGCGCTACGCACCCGTGCCCGCCGGTTGAAACGGCGCCATGATGTCGGTTTCATCGTGGTCGATTATCTCCAGTTGCTGCAAGGCACCGGGCGCGGCAACGAAAATCGCGTGAACGAAATCTCGGAAATTTCGCGCGGGTTGAAGACGCTGGCCAAGGAACTGCACGTCCCCGTGCTGGCCCTGTCGCAGCTGAGCCGTGCGGTCGAACAGCGTGAGGACAAGCGGCCCCAGCTATCCGATCTGCGTGAATCCGGATCGATCGAGCAGGACGCGGACATGGTCTGGTTCGTGTTTCGTGAGGATTATTACGAAGCGGCCAAGGAACCCAAGCCCGACGACGAATCCGCCTATGCGATCTGGAAAGAGAATATGGAGCGAATCTATGGCCTGGCCGAAGTCATCATCGCCAAGCAGCGGCACGGTTCGACTGGCCGCATCCGTATGAAGTTCGACGCGAAAATCACGCGCTTCTCGGACGTTGCCGACGATAGCTATCAGGACATGGATATCGAGTGAGTAAATCCTCCCCTGACAGGGGAGGGGCGTCACCCTCTCAATAAGGCGACACCCCTCCGTCAGCACGTCGTGCTGCCACCTCCCCTGTCAGCGGAGGATTTGAAACTAAGCCATCTTGGCCCGCGCGGCGACGCGCTTCTCCAGCATCGACAACGGCATCGCGCCTTCTTCAAGAATGGCGTGGAACTGCTTGAGATCGAAGCGATTCCCCATCGCGGCCTGCGCGTCGTTTCGCGCCTTGGTCCAGACGCCATGGCCGACCTTGTAACTGGTCGCCTGACCCGGCTGGGTGCAATAACGCTCAACCTCACGCTGGCAGCGGGCAGGGGTGAAGCCCGTCTTTTCGACCATATAGGCCGTGGCCTTCTCCCGGCTCCACTGCTTGGCGTGGATGCCGGTGTCGACCACGAGCCGCGCCGCGCGGAACAGGAAGGATTGCAGATAGCCCGCCCGATCCAGCGGCGTCGCATAGCCTTTCAACTCGTCCGACAATTGTTCGGCATAGAGCGCCCAGCCTTCGCTATAGGCGCTCATGAAGGCGGTCTTGCGCAGCATCGGCACGTCGCCCGCCGTCTGCGCAGTCGAAATCTGCAAGTGATGCCCCGGCACCCCTTCATGATAGTTGAGCGCAGGCAGCGTATATTTGGGCCAGTCGCCAATTTCCTTCAGGTTGATGAAGAAAATCGCCGGGCGCGTGCCGTCCAATGCGGCGCGGTTATAATAGCCGTTCGATGCACCATCCTGAATCTCCACCGGCACCGCCCGAATTTCCAGCGGCGTGTCGGGAATGGTCGCGAACGCCAGCGGCAGTTTCGCCTGCATCAGCTTGGCTTCGGCATTGAGCGCCGCGATCAGGTCCGTGCGGCCCTGCGCCGTATCGGGATAGACCTGCGACGGGTCGGCGTTCAGCGCCGCCAGCCGCTCGCCGATCGTCCCCTTGGTATAGCCTGCTGCTTGCAGGATGGTGTTGAGCTGCGCGCTGATGTCGGCGACCTGTTCCACACCCATGGCATGAATCGCCCCGGCCGACAGGTCGGTCGTGGTCGCGCTCTTGAGCGCCGCAGCATAAATTTCGTCTCCGCGCGGGGTGCGCCACACGCCATCGCCTGCCGCTGTCTTGGGAGCCAGTGCTTCGATCATCGCAATCTGCGCGTCGAGCGCAGGATAAATGCTCTTGTCCACGATGGCGCTCGCCTGACCCTGCCAATCGCCCGCTATCCCTTTCGCGGCCGCGCGCTTGACCAGTGACTGGACCAGACTGCTGGTCGCAGCAGGCTGCCCACGCAATTTCTTCATCTGCACCAATGTCAGGTCCAGCGACCAGCCGGGCGCGAGATAGCCGCGCGCCGCCTCATCGCGTTGCAGCGCCGTTTCGGTGCGCAGGTTGCGGGCAAATGCCTCCATCCGCGCCAGATAGGCGTCGCCATCGGCCGCTGCGTTGATCGTATGCGCGGTGTTCAGGAAATCGGGCGTGGAAAAATAGCTGCCCCCTTGCTGGAAGATGCGATAGGGGCGCACTGCGCTGTTCAGCCCGAATTTGGCCGGAGCGATCGTCTGCTGGTCCAGCGCATAGATGATCACTTCCAGGTTCAGCCGCTGCGCGTCGGACAGGCTGGCCGATTTGAAGCCCTCCAGTTCCTTGATCGCTGCCTGCGTATTGGCCAACCGCTTCATCATCGCTGACTTGCTATTGTCGTCCAGCTGGCTCTTGGCCCCGGCCCGCGCGCCCTTGTCCAGTCCCAGGCTGGTGACGAAGGTCGGCGACAGGTCCAGTTGCCGCTCGAAAATGGTCGCGAACGCCGCCGACAGCCGCGCATCGTCCGCCCCGGCACCTTGGGCAAAGGCACGCGGAGCAGCGGTAGCGACGGCAATCGCGCCGGTGGAAAGCAGGAAATGACGACGGTCCATGGAATGTTTCCCTTATATTTGCATAAGTGAAACTTCTAAACCGTCGATGCGATCCGTCCAGTGCTTTGTAACATTGTTGCGTGGCTGTCCGCATCGCTTGAACGGGCCATGGCGGCTGGCGTGCGCAGATGCGCCTCCAGCAGGTCCAGAATCACGCTGTCCTCCTCCGCATCGAATTTGCGCGCGAACAGGTCCGGGCTGAGCGTCAGGCGCAGCGCGTCGGCGGTCAGGAAGGTGCGCGGGCGCAGTTTGATGTCGCCATCTGGCACCCAGTCGATCGTGCGTAAATCGTCATTGGCCAATTTTGGCGCGGGAAAGCCATTCATCATCACCGTCTGGAAAAATCCTTCGTCGGCAATCAATGTCCGGCGATAGAAACGCTTGAACGGATTGGCGCGCGGATCGCGCGTCACGAATGCGCAGAAATCGCGCGTGACCGCTTTCCACTGGGTGCCGATATAGGGGGTGATACCACGCATAGCGCGGCGCGGGATGCCGGTGCGGACGATGCGGTTGAACGCTTCCAGGAAATAATGGCTCAATCGGTTCATCGTGTCGGGGCGCACCGCCTGTTGCGGCACGGCGCGAATGAATTGGGCGCCGTCCTGCTGGCCCAGATAATCGGCGATATAGGCCTGCGATTTCAGCGGGAAATCCTGCCCGCTCAGGTTGATATAATATTTCCAGTCCGCGCCCATCTGCAACAGTTTTTCCATACCGCGCAATTCGGCATCGACCAGGCTGTACCCGCCCCACAACATCTTGCGCGACGGCAGCATGGCAGTGTTGGCATAGGGTTTGAGGAAAGCGGCAATGTCGGCCGTCATCGCCGGCCCGGATCGCTGATCGACATGGATCAGATAATGATTGCCCGATGCGTGGATCGCCCGGAACATGCGTTTGAACTGTTCGGGGAAACGGTGAACCAGAATGAGATAAGCGATCATGCAAGGCGTACTCCATCGGACGCACACCGGCCCAACGGTCGATGCGGTGCAGGTGTTTCCAGCCTTTTGGAAAGGGATCGAGCCAAGGGGACCGACCGGCATAAGGGGTTCAGGGCGAAGCGAGGCCGCTTCGGGACATATGCCGAAACCTCCATATAGGGACGACATGCGGGGATTCTTAGAGGGCGACGAAAATCAGCGCCCCAGATGCAAAAGCCAGATGCAAAAGAGCGCCGCCTTTGCCCGGCGGCGCTCCCTGCATGTTCCCACTAACGGTCGATCAGAATACCGGCATATTGGCCGGATCGTCCGCATCCACTGCCGGGATCGGCGTCACCGGCGAATGGATGCCGCACTCCACCTTGTCCCACCCGCGCCAGCGGCCTGCGCGCGGGTCTTCGCCCGGCATCACCTTGGACGTGCAGGGTTCGCAACCGATCGACAGATAGCCTTGCGCTTCCAGCGGATGGCGCGGCAGATCATGTTCGGCGAACCAGGCTTGCAGATCATCCTTGGTCCAGTCGCCCAGCGGGTTGATCTTGAGCAGCCCGTCCTCGACCTCGAACCGGGGCAGGTTCTGCCGCGTCACGGACTGGAACGCCTTGCGCCCGGAAATCCAGGCGTCCAGCCCATCCTTGGCGCGCTTCATCGGCTCGACCTTGCGAATTTCGCAGCAGCCATCGGGATCATAGGACCAGCGCAGCCCCGTTTCATCCTTCGCCGCCAGCACGTCCAGCTTGGGCGTCACCGTCCGGCTGTCGGTAAAGCCGAACGCAGCCACCAGTGTGTCGCGATAGGCCAGGGTTTCGGCAAACATCTTCATCGTATCGACGAAGATGACCGGCACCGTCGGGTCCGCCTTCGCCACCAGATCGAGCAACACTGCGCTTTCCGTGCCAAAGGAGGAGACGACGGCCACATTGCCCGCCAATCCTTCGGCAAACACGCTTTTGAGCATGTCCAGCGTCCCCACGCCCGCAAAGCGCGCATTGAGCGCGTCGGCGTCGGCCTGAGTAAAGGCTGGGCGTGTGTCGATAATGTCGATCTGGCGGGCGGCATCAGCCATTTTGTGTCTCCGGGTGCCGCTTGGCCCACACAGGGACGCGGCCGTCGATCGTCTTCTGATAGACGTCATCATAGCGATTGAGGGCGCGCTCCACGGCGGCATCGTCCAGCGCCTTGGCCGGATGGAAGCTGTCGAAGCCGCAGCGGCGCATCGCCACGATCTGGTCGACCAGAACATCGCCGACCGCGCGCAATTCGCCCTGATAGCCTGCCTCGCGCAATATCCGCGCCGCCGAATAGCCGCGCCCGTCGCCGAAGCCGGGGAAATTCACTTCGATCAGCGAGATGCGATCAAGGTGCGGCAGCAGCTCGCGCGCATCCTCGCCCGGTTCGATGCGGACGGCCGTGGCGTTGGACTGTCCCGTGAAGGATTCGACCGTCACGGCCGGTTCCTGAGCTGCTTCGCCATCACGGAAGGACAGAAATTCAACCATGGATATCATTCCCATCCGTTCCACACACATTGTCATTCCCGCGAAAGCGGGAATCCATCTCCCGCGCTATCGGCAGGCGCCAGTTTGGAAGATGGGTTTCCGCCCGCGCGGAAACGACATAGATTTTGTTGCGACGCGACAACTCAACCATAGATCGCCTCCTTGAACGGCTTCATGCCGATGCGGCGATAGGTATCGAGGAAGCGTTCCCCGCTTTCCCGCTCCGCCAGATAGATGTCGGTGACCTTCTCGATCGCATCGACAACGCCATCTTCGGAAAAGCCCGGCCCGGTAATCTGGCCGAGCGAGGCATCTTCCGCGCCCGATCCGCCCAGCAGCAGCTGGAAATTCTCCACGCCCCTGCGGTCCACGCCCAATATGCCGATATGCCCGGCATGATGATGGCCGCAGGCATTGATGCAGCCGGAAATCTTCAGCTTCAATTCGCCGATGTCCGCCTGCCGCTCCGCATCGGCAAAACGCGCCGCGATCTTCTGCGCCAGGGGAATCGAGCGTGCATTGGCCAGCGCGCAATAGTCCAGGCCGGGGCAGGCGATGATGTCGGTGATCAGGTCCAGATTGGCTTCGGCCAAACCGGCGCCGACCAGCTTCTGCCAGATCGCGTAAAGATCGCTCTTCTTCACATGCGGCAGGACCAGATTCTGCGCATGGGTGACGCGCAGTTCGTCCAGCGAATAGGTTTCGGCCAGATCTGCCGCCAGGGCGATCTGCTCCGCCGACGCATCGCCGGGAATACCGTCGATCGGTTTCAGGCTGATATTGACGATCGCATAGCCGGGTGCCTTGTGCGCCGCGACCTGCCGGTCGATCCACAAGGCAAAGGCCGGGTTGCTACGGTCGATCTCATCGCTCAGACCAGCTTCATAGGCAGGCGCGGCGAAGAAAGCGCGGATGCGCTCCAGTTCTGCGACCGGCGGGTTCAGGCCCAGCGCACGCATCTGCGCATATTCTTCCGCGACCTGCGCCTTATAGGCTTCCACGCCGATTTCATGGACCAGTATCTTGATCCGCGCCTTATATTTGTTGTCGCGCCGACCGTAGCGATTATAGACGCGCAGACAGGCTTCCAGATAAGAAATAATCTCATCTTCCGGCACGAAGTCATTGATAAGCGGGGCAACCATCGGCGTGCGTCCCATGCCGCCACCGGCATAGACTTCCGCACCGATCACACCGTCGCGCTCGACCAGTTTCAGCCCGATGTCATGCAGTCGCATTGCGGCGCGATCGTCATCGGTGGCGATCACGCAAATCTTGAACTTGCGCGGCAGATAAGTGAACTCAGGATGGAAACTCGACCATTGGCGCAGCAATTCGGCCCAGGGGCGGGGGTCCGCCACCTCGTCCGCGCTGACGCCTGCATATTGGTCGGACGAGATATTGCGGATGCAATTGCCCGACGTCTGGATGGCGTGCATTTCGACCGTGGCCAATTCGGCCAAAATGTCGGGCGCGTCGGCCAGCTTGATCCAGTTATATTGCAGGTTCTGGCGCGTGGTGAAGTGGCCATAGCCCTTGTCATATTTCGCTGCGATCTCGCCCAGCTTGCGCATCTGCTTGCCCGACAGCGTGCCATAGGGAATGGCGACGCGCAGCATATAGGCGTGGAGTTGCAGATAGAGGCCGTTCATCAGCCGCAAAGGCTTGAACTGGTCCTCGGTCAGCGCGCCGGTCAGGCGACGCTCGGTCTGGTCGCGAAACTCCTCGACGCGGGCGTCGACGATGGCTTGGTCGTAACTGTCATAACGATACATGGCTTAAATCACCCACTTGCCGATGTCGGCTTCGGCGGTTTGAGGGATAAGGTCGGGGCGCACGGTCGGTCCCAATGCGCGGATGCGGTCCTTGATATGGGCGGGGCGAACGCCGTCGTCGGTGATGGTCGCGTCGATCACATAGGCACCGACCACGCGCAGCGCCGCTTCCTCCGTCCGGGCCAGATCATCGCCCTTGTCGCCCACATCGGCCGCTTCGCGCACCTGCCGCGACCAGCCATCGCCCGCCCACCAGATCACGTCACCGGACGACAGATCATTACCCGTCAAAATCTTCACGAACGCATCTCCGCCCCATTATCCTGTCTTTGCGCCCACCCGGCCAGCACATCGCGCGCCAGCGCATAGGTCGCCACTTCGCCTACAACGATCAACGCCGGGCTGACCACCGCTTCGCGCGCCACCATATCGCCCAGATCGGCCAGCAGGGTGCGCAGCGTGCGCATATCCGCGCGCGTGCCATTTTCCAGCACGGCGACCGGAATCGCGGGCGATACACCATCGGCAATCAGCTTGTCGGCAATATCGCTGGCAGTCGCCACGCCCATATAGATGACGAGCGTGCGGTCCTTGCCCGCCAGCCCCGACCAGTCCTGATCCGTCAGCCCCTTGCACTGGCCCGCCACGAAGGTCACGGCGCTGGCCGCATCCCGGTGCGTCAGCGGCAGTTGCGCCATCGCCGCGCTGCCCATCGCGGCGCTTACGCCCGGCACGATCTCCACTGGCACGCCTGCTGCGCGACACGCTTCCATTTCTTCGCCGCCGCGCCCGAAAATGAACGGATCGCCGCCCTTCAGCCGCACGACGCTTTCCCCCGCCAGCGCGAACCGCACCAGCAGCGCGTTGATCGCCTCCTGCGGCAGGGAATGGCGACTGCGCTGCTTGGCGACCGAGATAAGCTCCGCGTCCGGCGACGCCAGCGCCAATATGTCGTCGGACACCAACCCGTCATGCACGATCACGCGCGCATCGCGGATCAGGCGCACCGCCTTGATCGTCAGCAATTCCGGGTCGCCCGGACCCGCGCCGACCAGATGGACGGTGGCGGGGTTGGCGGTAGCAGATGCAGTGTCAGCCATGATCGCCATGTGGCGAAAAGGGCGGCCCAATTCAATTCAGAATGGGTATGCGGGGGATTAGGAAATGTTTTCCCCGTCTTTCCCTCAATCGCCCATCGCGCTGATGTCGATGTCCTTCAATCCCACGCCGATTGTCGCGCGCGGCGTCTCGATCTCCGCCGACGCTACCGGATAGGCGCAATAATCCGCTGCATAATAGGCGCTTGGCCGGTGATTGCCCGAAATCCCTACCCCGCCGAACGGCGCTGCGGACGATGCCCCATTGGTCGGCCGGTTCCAGTTGATGATGCCCGCCCGCACATTGGCCCAGAACTGATTATACTGGTCGGGCGACCCGCCGATCAGCGCGGCCGACAGGCCATAGCGGCTGTTGTTCGCCTCCGCGATCGCCTGCTCGAATGTTTCCACGCGGATCACCTGGAGCAGCGGGCCGAACAGCTCGACATCGGGGCGTTCCGTTATGGCGGTCACGTCGATGATGGACGGGCTGATGAAGGGCAGGCCTTTTTTGGGCCGGACCATATGCTTGATCGGCCGTCCGCCATTGCTCATCAGCCACAGGAAACTTTCGGTGAGGCCATCGGCGGTCGGATTGTCGATCACTGGACCCATATAGGGGGTCGGATCGGCATGGGGATGATCGACGATCAGCCGGTCGGCCAGCTTCTTGATTTCGGCAATCAACGTATCGGCCAGGCTTTCCTTGACGATCAACCGGCTCGCCGCCGTGCAACGCTGCCCGGCGGACAGGAAAGCGGACTGCACCACCAGCACGGCGGCGGCGTTGATTTCGGGCGTGTCCCACACCACGACCGGATTATTGCCACCCATCTCCAGCGCCAGTATCTTGCCCGGCTGCGCGGCGAACTGGCGATTGATCGCAAGGCCGGTCTGCGCCGATCCGGTAAATAATATGCCGCCCACCTGCGGATGCGCGGCCAGCGCCTTGCCATGGTCTGCCCCGCCCAGCAGCAGCCGCACAGCATCCATCGGCACCCCTGCCTCATGGTAGAGCTTCACCAGCATCTCGCCCACCGCCGGGGTCTTTTCCGACGGCTTGAACACTATGGCATTCCCCGCCAGTAGAGCCGGGACGATATGCCCGTTGGGCAGGTGCGCGGGGAAATTATACGGACCCAGCACTGCCATTACGCCATGGGGCTTGTGCCGCACCGACTGGCGCGCACCCATCGCCGCGTCCAGCCTTTTTTGCCCGGTGCGCTCGGAATAGGCGGCGATGGACACGTCCACCTTGCCCATCACGGCGGCCACTTCGCCGCGCGCATCCCATAATGGCTTACCGGTTTCGCGCGCGATCAGGTCGACCAGCGCATCCTCATGTTTTCGCACGACGTTGACGAAGCGGCGCAGCGTTTCGATACGATAAGCAATCGGCTGCGCGGCCCAGCGTGGCCACGCTGCCTGCGCCCGCTCAACCTCCGCATCGACGTCGCCCGCCTCACCCTGCCACAACAGGGTGCCGGTGGCGGGTTCATGCGATGTCAGGGGTGCAACCATAATCTAGCGATATGGCGGAAAAAATGAGCGGAAGGAAGGGGGCAGCAAAACAGGCTGCAAGGGCGCAGGAACGACATATGGCAACGCGGCATCCACTCGCCCGTCAGTCCAGCTTGTCGATATGAATATGGGGATAGGCGCGCTGAAACCGCTCTGCCCAGCGATCATAGGGCCAGGGGACCAGTTCCTCGTCGAAATAGGCCAGCCGCTCGCCATCCTTGCCATAGAGGCTCAAGCTATCATTCTCGCCGCGCAGGTCGACCCGGATGCTCGCGATCCGGGAAGGGTGCATACGCCCCGTGTCGCCCCGGCTACGCGCGGTGCGGTTCTTCCACCAGACAAGGTCGCCGCTGGTTGCCTCGACTGTATATCCACGGCTGGGATTGGCCAGCAGCAGGCCCAGCGCCATCGCGGTCGCGCCCCATCCGATAATTCCGGCCACTGGAACCAGCCATGGCGCACAATCGCCGGATTCGTCGCAATTTTTGAGCGGATCGACGGTGTAGGCTGCCATGACGAATATCATGCCGACCAACAGCATGGCCCAGGCCGTCAAACCCCTGCGGGCGGAACGTTCGAAGGTCGGCAATAGGTCTGCGGTGGCTCTCATCGATGCTCGATCCGATCCGTGCGGAACGCCCCGGCTGGATGCCAGGCGCGGTCTGCAAAGCAAGGCACTATCCGGCGGCGTATGCGCCGTAATATACCTGCCGATCGTTAAAAATCTCTGTGCGCCCGTCGGTGGCGGGCAGGAAGGCGGCTTTCACACCACCCCCGGTCCCGCCCCCAACGCATCCCCCATCCGCCGGATCGCCGCAACCTTGGCATGGAGCGGACGCCAATCATCGTCCGCGTCGATCGCGCGCCAGATCGCCTCGACTTCCTCGATATGCATGGAACAGGGCGCATCATCGGCCCAATGGTCATGCGCCCGTGCGCCCGGCATGGCGTCGAACTCGCGCAACAAATCCGCAAACGCGCGCCATTCCGCGCCGCCATAGTCCGCGCCATCCCGCACCACCCCGCCGCGCCAGTCATGGAAGAAGCGGTCGATTTCGGTGCCAGTGGTTACCATGCCCCGCACGGCCGCTTCGATCATCGCGTTCGCGCCATCGCCCGGCACCACGCCCAACCGCCAGCAGAACCGCCGCGCCATCGCATCCCCATAAAGCGCCGGAAACCGTTCCAGTTGCGCGATCAGCGGCGGCGCATCGGTCAGCGGGCGCAATGACACCGCCAGTTGCGCCACGTCCCAATGGATCGCTTCGGCCTGCCGCCCGAACGCATAAAGCCCCTGATGATCGAAATAGGCGGCCGTGAACCCCGCGTCCCACAGCGGCGTAAAGCGCCACGGCCCATAGTCGAAACTCTCGCCCGTCACGTTGATATTGTCGCTGTTCAGCACCCCATGCACGAAGCCCGCAACCATATAGCTGGCCGCAAGGTCCGCCGTTCGCTCGACCACGCGGCCCAGCAGTTGCGCTGCCGGATTATCGCCCGGCACTTCGTCATAAAGCTGCGTCAGCACATAATCGGTCAGCCGTGCCAGCAGCGGTGCGTCATCATGAAAGGCCGCGCGCTGGAACGTGCCGATGCGCATATGCGAATGGGACAGGCGCACCATCGCCGCGCCGCGCGTCGGCGATGGCTCGTCATTGCGCTCCAGCGCTTCGCCCGTCTCGATGATAGAGAAGGTGCGCGATGTATTGACGCCCAGCGCCTCCAGCATCTCGGTCGCCAGTATTTCGCGCACGCCGCCCTTCAGCGTCAGCCGACCGTCGCCCGCCCGGCTATAGGGCGTCGGCCCGGTCCCCTTGGTGCCAAGGTCCAGCAAGCGCCCGGCACCATCACGTAATTGCGCGAACAGGAACCCGCGCCCGTCGCCAATGTCGGGATTATAATGGCGAAACTGATGGCCATGGTAGCGCAACGCCAATGGCTGCGCCAGCGTGTCGGGCAGGGGGGTAAATCGCCCGAAATGCGCGATCCACTGGTCATCGCTCAACCCGTCCAGCCCCACGCTGGCGGCGGCCCGATCGTTGCGGAACCGCAACAGGGTTTGCGGAAAGTCCGCTGCCACGACGGGCGTGGCTATGTCGGGCATCAGCGCGTCGATTTGAATCGCGGGGCTGTAAATGGCGGCTTGCGGCGTCTTGCTCATACGGCGATATGGGGTCGGGAGGGCGGAAGGATCAAGCGTGAGCGGCTATAGCGACGGATATTGGTGGTCCCCCGATGGCCTGCGGCTCCATTATCGGGACTATGGCGGCGGTGCCGACGGTCGCCCGCCGCTGCTGTGCCTGCCCGGCCTGACTCGCAACGCGCGCGATTTCGAGCCGTTGGCGGCGCGGCTGGCGGGCGACTGGCGACTGATCTGCCCGGACATGCGCGGTCGCGCCGAAAGCGCGCAGGCCAAAGACCCGATGACCTATGTCCCGCTCACTTATTTGCAGGATATCAGCCGCTTGCTGGCGGACCTTGCCATCACCCGCTTCGTTGCCGTCGGCACGTCGCTGGGCGGCATCATCACCATGCTGATCGCCGCGACCCACCGTGAATGGCTGGCAGGTGCGCTGCTCAACGATGTTGGCCCGACGCTGGACGAGGCAGGCTTGGCCCGCATCCGTTCCTATGTCGGGGTCAGCCAGTCGCACGCCAGTTGGGTCCATGCCGCCCGCGCGCTGGCGGAGGGGAATGGCGACGTCTATCCCGCCTATGATCTGGAACAATGGCTGGTCATGGCCAAACGGCTTTACCGCCTCAACAGCGCCGGGCGCATCGTGCTGGATTACGATATGCGCGTTGCCGAACCGATCCGCGCGATGGGCGCTGCCGAAGCGGGCGTGGACATGTGGCCGGTCATGGCGGCCTTTCGCGACATACCCACGCTGATATTGCGTGGCGAACGGTCCGACCTGCTGAACGACGCTACGGCGCGGCGCATGGCGGCGGATATTGGCGAAAGCGCGGAACTGGCGACGATCGGCGGCGTCGGCCATGCCCCTGCGCTGGACGAAACGGACGCGATCGTGGCCATCGACCGGCTGCTGGAGCGGGTTCTTCGTGGTTGAAGTGGTGTGGCCTGAATCGTCAGGCGCGCCGCCCCATATCCTGCACGTCCATGGCAGCTTCACGCTGGGCGGCAAGGAAGCTCGCGCGATCCGCCTGATGAACCTGTGGGGGGATAAGGCACGGCACAGCATCGTCAGCGCCGCACCCGACGCAATGGGCGCGCGCACGGCGATTGACCCGGCGGTGCATGTCGATTTCCCCGCGTCACCGCCCTTTGCCGGAAAGCCGGGGGTGGGGCGCTTTCGAGATATAGCTAAGTTCTTGAAAAAATTCGATTTAATACTGACTTACAATTGGGGTGCCATGGATGCTGTCATGGCGCACAGACTGTCCATCTCGGTGTCGCAATTGCCGCCGCTTATCCATCATGAAGACGGCTTCAACGCGGATGAAACGGCGGGCCTGAAACCCCAGCGCAACCTCTATCGCCGCCTCGCTCTGGCCCGTGCCGACGCGCTGGTCGTCCCCTCGGTCCGGCTCGAATCCATCGCCCGAACCGTCTGGAAACAGCCTGAATCCAGAGTGCATCTGATTCGCAACGGGATCGACGTTGCCCGCTATGCCGATGCGCCATTGCCGGACGCTATCCCCGGCCTGCGCCGCACGCCGGGCAAGCTGCTGGTCGGCACGCTGGCGGGTCTGCGCGCGGTCAAGAATATTCCCCGCCTCGTCCGCGCTGTCGCGGCCAATCGCGACCTGCTGCAACTGGTGGTGGTGGGGGAGGGGCCGGAACGCGACGCCATCCTGGCCGAAGCCGCTGCCTATGGCCTTGACGATTTGTGCATGGCCGGGTTCATGGACCGGCCCTGGCGCTTTGTCGGCCTGTTCGACATCTTCGCCTTGTCGTCCGACAGCGAACAATTCCCGATCTCTCTGGTGGAGGCAATGGCGGCAGGCTTGCCCGTCGCGTCGATGGATGTGGGCGACGTTGCCAACATGGTGTCGCTTCGCAACCGCCCCTTCGTCGTGGGCGATGAAGCGGGCCTTGCTGGCGCGCTGCGCGCCCTTGCCGCCGACCCGGACCTGCGCGCTGCGCTGGGCGCGGCGAACCGGGACCGGGCCGTGCGCGACTATGCCGAAACCACCATGGTCGACGCCTATGCTGCCTTATATGGGCAAGCACTGGCCAGCCCCCTGATTTTACGCTAGGGGCCGCGAAATTCGTTAAGCCTTGCAAATGCTGCTATAGAGCCGCCTTTGTCCGGCGAGGGTCCGGTGTCGCTGTTTTGCGGGAGATGTCGTTGTTCAAGGGGTTGAAACCTATCGTCTATGGCGGCCGTGAGGTCTGGCCGTTGGTCGAAGGTGGCAAGGGCGTTGCTGTGTCCAACCATGCCAGTTCGGGCGCCTGGGCGGCGGCCGGTGGCATTGGCACCGTGTCGGCGGTCAACGCTGACAGCTATGACAGTTTCGGCAATGTCATCCCGCAAATCTACCATGGCCGCACCCGCCGCGACCGGCATGAAGAATTGGTCGCCTACGCCATCGACGGTGCCGTCGAACAGGTGAAGCGCGCCTATGAGATTGCCGGGGGCAAGGGCGCGATCAACATCAACGTGCTGTGGGAAATGGGCGGCGCACAGCGTATTCTGCACGGCGTGCTGGAAAAGACGAAGGGTATGGTTGCAGGCGTCACCTGCGGCGCGGGTATGCCCTACAAGCTGTCGGAAATCGCCGCCTCCTACAATGTCAGCTACCTGCCGATCGTTTCTTCCGGTCGCGCCTTCCGTGCGCTGTGGAAGCGCGCCTATTCCAAGGCTTCGGAATGGCTGGCGGCGGTGGTCTATGAAGATCCCTGGCTGGCCGGTGGCCATAACGGCCTGTCCAATGCTGAAGACCCGCGCGCCCCGCAGGATCCCTATCCCCGCGTGCGCGACCTGCGCGCAACCATGCGCGAAGGGGGCATTTCCGACGATGTGCCGATCATCATGGCTGGCGGCGTCTGGGCGCTCAAGGACTGGAACGACTGGATCGACAATCCTGAACTGGGCAGCATCGCCTTCCAGTTCGGCACGCGCCCGCTGCTGACGCAGGAAAGCCCGATCCCGCAGGAATGGAAGGACCGGCTGACGCAGATCAATCCCGGCGACATTCTGCTCCATAAATTCTCGCCCACCGGCTTCTACAGCTCGGCCGTCCGCAACCCTTTCCTGCGCCAGCTTGAAGCACGCTCCGAACGGCAGATCCCTTTCAGCACCGAACAGGCAGGCGACCATACGCACCAACTGGACGTGGGCGTGAAGGGCAAGAATTTCTGGGTCACGCTGGGCGATCTGACCCGCGCGCGCGAATGGTTCGGACAGGGCTTCACCTCGGCGCTCAAGACGCCGGACAATACGCTGGTATTCGTCGGCGAAACTGAAAAGGGCGTCATCCGCAAGGATCAGACCGACTGCATGGGCTGCCTGAGCCAATGTTCCTTTTCCAGCTGGATGGACAGCGAAACCAACTCCACCGGCCGCCTCGCCGATCCGCGCAGCTTCTGCATCCAAAAGGCGTTGCAGGAAGCGGTCCATGGCGGCAATTTAGACGAAAACCTGCTGTTCGCGGGCCATGGCGCCTATAAGTTCAAACAGGATCCCTTTTACTCCAACGGGTTCGTGCCGACCGTCAAGCAGTTGGTCGACCGCATCCTGACCGGCGACTGATGGCGGAGATTCAAGGGCTGGCGGTGCTGCATTATGACACGCCGCATTTCGATGTCGTGGAACCGGGCCAGTTCGTTCTGTGCGCGGTTTCCGGCGCGCGGATCGACCTGGAAGACCTGAAATATTGGAGCGCCGAATTTCAGGAGGCCTATCGCGGACCCGAAGAAGCGACTCGTTCCTTCCTGACGCATCGCGGCCCGTCATTTCGCTAATTGGGCGCATTAGTCCGTCTTTCCTAGGCCTATGACGGCAATAATCGCTTTCAAGAGGCAGTGAACGTCGGTTCATCGCTCGCATAAAGCGATTCGCCGCAATTTTGCTGTTTTGTTGCGGTTAAAAATGATCTAATCTTTCCTCAGAGGCGACAAAGATCGCCCATGAATGGAAGGATGTTTTTTGATGTCTCGTATCGACGTCTTTGGTGATCGTATCTGCATTGTTTCCAGCCTCCTGATCGTTGGCTGGTTCCTGTACAGCACGATTTTCTGAGAGCGCTTGTTGCGCGTCTCTGTCGCAGGATCTGCTAACCAGATCCCTGCGCTTGTCACTTGCGTGATCCTTTGTGAAATTGCGCGCGCCGGAACAGCGCTTTGCCGATGCTGGTGTAACGACGGGAAGATATGTCGATGTTCAGTCATGTGATGGTCGGTGCCAATGACATGGCCACATCCAAGGCATTTTACGATGCGCTGTTTCACGCCATCGGCGCAAAGCCCGGCATGGTGGACGAGCGTGGCCGTGCAATCTATATGCATAATGGCGCATTGTTCATGGTGACACAGCCGATCGATGGCCAGCCTGCCTGTCACGCCAATGGCGGGACGATAGGCTTCACCATGGCGTCCCCCGATCAGGCTGACGCCTGGCACGCGGCGGGTATTGCGGCAGGCGGCAACAGTTGCGAAGATCCGCCCGGCTGGCGCGAAAGCCCGTTCGGCAAACTATATCTGGGTTATATCCGCGATCCGGCAGGCAATAAACTCTGTGCCTTGCATCGCCCGACCTGACGATAGCCCGCATCGCATTGCACCCAAGTAAAGCTATTTCGACATTCCCAACCAGATCGCTAGATAAAATCGCAAGCATCATGCTTCGCGGCTTTTGAAGGATCAGCTTGCTCCGCGTCACCAACGGCTAAAGCGCACGGTGCCGAAGCGACCACGCCAGGTTTCGTGTTCCCTTGATGTAAGGAGAAGACGATGACCCCAAAGTCCGTTCACGCCCGCCGTCCGCGTCGCCAGGGCGCATCGCCACGCGAGACGATCCTCCATTCCTCCTGGTCGCGGATCGAACCGTTGCGCAGCGGCAGCGCCGTCATCGCGCCCGACGATTTCTGGGCGCGCCTCGGTCTTTGACCGCGGACCGATCCTGTCAGGCCGACGCGCTGGTCATGGCAAAGATGCCGGTCGCATTGCCGGTATCGAACGCCAGGTCCAGCGTGCCGGTGGCAGGGTCGACGTCGCGGCTGATGAACTCATAGAAAGAACCCGGCACCGTCCGCACTTCGCCATCGGCAAACAGCCGTTCGGCGCTGTCGGCGCGCAGTGCTGTCTGGCGGACGCGGCCGGTGGCCGATATTTCCAGCCTGTCCTTGATCGGGCTGCCCTGCGCCTTCAACCGCTCGGCCAGCGCAGCGACATCGGCGACCCGGTCGGTCGCATGATTGAAAGCATTGCCCTCCGTCGCGATCCACGCCGCTTCGCTCGATCGCGACAACAGCAGTTGATAATCGGCAAAGTCAGGCATTGCATGATGCCGGTCGAACGCTGCGACGATAGCAGGTAGCGCCGCTATCGCTGCGTCGATCGCCACGGCCTCTCCCGCGCCATAGCGTTTCAGCACATCATTGGCCGCGTCGGTCAATGGGTCGCGCGACGTGCCGAATATCCGCGCCGCTGCTGCGCCAAACTCTGCGTCGAACCGGTCGACATGCAGTTCCGACAGGAAAAATTGCGGGATGGTTTCGGGCCAATCGCTATGCACATAGGCGCGGCCCGTCATCCGTAGCCGGTCGAGCGGATATACCGCCGCCATCCGATAGCCCAGCGGCACCAATATGCGGGTGAAAGCATCTTCGCCACCGGGCAGCGCGCCGGTCGGTCCATCTGGAAAGCAGATCGTCCGCAGCGCGCCATGGTCGAACGTCACGCGCTCGCCCCGGTCCAGCCGGTCGTTGACATAGGCTGCGCCACTGGGGACGCGCGCCAACAGATCGTGAAACAGCGCGACGTTGAGCGCCATGGCGAACGCGCCGCGCGACACGGTGTCGCCGCGCTCCGCCAGCAGCGCCGGGTCTATCGCCAGCGTCGCCAATATGCTGCGCCCCGCATCGGCCCCCAATGTCGCGATCGTCAGGGCGGACAGGATATTTTCACTCTCGTTCGACATGCGCGGCTCCTGAATGATGGAGCCATTATCCCAGCATCTAGGCGATAGTGCAAATCGACTGGCCTACATTTTCTTGGGAATACAATCCGATCCGGCTGCCTTGATCTTGGCGCACAGCCGATTGGCTGCGTCGCTGCTGGCGACTGGCCCGGCCTGTAAGCGGGTGACGGCCCCGGCCTTGACGAGATAGGGTTGATAGGCGGACAGGCCGCCGACCCTGGCGGTCAGGCTGCTCCACAGGCCGCGTGCGCGGCCATCTTCGCCAAATGCGCCCAGCTGTACGCGCCATCCGCCAGATGCGGGGGCGGGCAGGGCGGCGGCAGGACGCGGCGCGGGTTTTGCCACGGCGACCTGAGGCGCGGGCTTGGCAGGCACAGGCTTGGCCACGGTCTTGGGCAAAGGCGCGACAGGGACGGGCGCAGGCTGGCCGATGGTCGATGGTGGCAACTCCGCCGAACGCACCGGCCCCGACACGGCGCGAGAGGGTGCGACAGGCGCGGAACCGGCCGCCGCCAGCGTCACGCTTTTCTCCGACTGCTCAAGGCTCGCCGCCATGGCCAGCCCCTGCTTGCGCTGCGCTTCGGGGATATATTTGTCCATCTGCTCCAGGCTGGTGGATGCCTGCGCCAGCCCGGACGACGACGCGCGGGTCATCAACGCATAGGCGCGCACCCAATCCTTGCCGATCATGTCGCCGTTGAACAGCGCAGTGCCGACGATATATTGCGCGCGCGGTTCGCCGCGCTGGGACGCGCGCTGAAGAAAGGGCATCGCCCCCGCCCGGTCGCCCTGCTGGAACAACAGCAGGCCCAGATTATCTTCCGCGCGGAAATGCCCCTGCGCCGCGGCCTTGCGATACCAATCGGTCGCGGTAGTCGCGTCGGGCTGCACGCCACGGCCCAGCTTATAGGCTTGGCCCATGTTGAATTGCGCATCCGGGTCACCATTTTGCGCCAGCGGACGCCATTCGCCGATCGCCCTGGCATAGTCGCCCTGTTGCCAGGCATCGACGCCGGCCTTCACATCGGCCTGCACCGGCGCGGCCATGCCCAGCATCGCGCCGATCACCACCGGCCCCCAGATATGCTTCATAATGTCATGCTCCTGCACGAATGATTTGCGGTTGCTATGATGAAACAAGGTTAATGCCTGCTTAGCATAAGCAACAGATGCTTGATCCGTTCTTAACCGCGTTGACGATTCGTCAAGGAAACTTCCGGGCAAGTTAACCAATTTTTAGGCGTACCTGTGTCATTCCCGGTCGGAACTGGATTTCCTGGGGGGATTTGCGTGCGGATTTTGGCTTTGGCGTCGCAAAAGGGCGGATCGGGCAAGACAACCTTGTCGGGCCATCTCGCCGTGCAGGCGCAGATCGCTGGCGCTGGTCCCGTCGTGCTGATCGACATCGATCCGCAGGGGTCGCTGTCCGATTGGTGGAATGAGCGGGAGGCGGAATTTCCCGCCTTTGCCCAGACCACCGTGGCGCGGCTCGCCGCCGACCTTGAAATCCTGCGGCAGCAGGGGTTCAAGCTTGCGGTCATCGACACGCCGCCCGCCATCACCATGGCGATCCAGAGCGTCATTTCCGTGGCCGAACTGATCATCGTGCCTACCCGGCCCAGCCCGCATGACCTGCGCGCTGTGGGGGCGACCGTCGATCTGTGCGAACGGGCGGGCAAGCCGCTGATCTTCGTCGTCAACGCGGCTACGCCCAAGGCGCGGATCACGTCCGAAGCCGCCGTAGCCCTGTCGCAACATGGCACGGTCGCACCAGTGACGTTGCACCACCGCACCGATTTCGCCGCGTCGATGATAGATGGCCGCACCGTGATGGAGGTCGACCCCAAAGGGCGATCGGCAGGGGAAGTCGAACAACTGTGGACTTATGTGTCCGACCGGCTCGAAAAGAATTTCCGCCGCACGGTCTTTTCCGTGCCGCATGGCAGCGTCGGCACGGCTGGCGCGGCGCGTCCGGCAGGCGGGGGCTTTGGCCGCCGCGTGATCAGCCAGTAAGGGAGCGCAGACGATGGCCGAACCCAAACCGCTCGCATCGCTTACTTCCGGCTTGCTTGCCCGCAAGGGCGCGGCCCAGCCCGCAATGCGCCGCCCGATGCCAGGCTTTGGCTTTGGCGCGACCGCTGCCGTGCAACAGGATGACCTTGGCTGGAACGACATGGGTTTCGATGTGGAGCCTGTGCCTTTGCCGATGGACGAAGCCCCGGTTGCCACCGGCCTGACCCCGATGCCCATTTCGGCATCGGTGGCCCAGCCAGAAACCGCGGCTGTTTCTTCGCTTGTGCCACCTGTGGTCATCGAACGGCAGGAACTGGCCGAACGGATCGCGGCACCGCGCAAGGTGGCACCCGCCACGCCGCGCAAGGCCGCGTTCACACTGCGTCTGGACGCGGACCGTCATCTCAAACTGCGCCTTGCCTGCGCCATCACTGGCCGCTCCGCGCAGCAGACGGTGACGCAGGCACTCGACATATTTCTCAACGGCCTGCCGGAATTGGACCGGCTGACACAACAATTGCCGCGTCGCGCGGCGACCAGTGAATGAAGGGTGGTAATCGCATGAAACGCACGACATTCGGAAAGGCGGCGGTTGCATCGCTGCTCGTCGCCACGACGATGGTTGGCTGCACCGGCGCGGCCTTTCGGCCAGCCGCTTCGGCTGTCCCGCAAAAGGGCGACCCGGCCAAGCTGGGCATCGCGGCTGAAAAGGCATTGGCCGACCGGGATGGCGCACGCGCCATTCAGGCGGCGGAAGCAGCCGTTCAACTGGCACCCGACAATGGTGCCTATCGCCAGATACTGGGCCGGGCCTATGTGATGGCGGGGCGCTTCGCTTCGGCTGAAAGCGCGCTGTCGGATGCCGTGGCGTTGGGCAATAATGACGCGCGCACCATCGTCACGCTGGCGCTGGTGCAGGCGGGGCAGGGACGTGCCGATGCGGCGCGCAGCCTGCTGCTCGCCCATGCCGACACGGTGCCTGCCGGTGACTATGGCCTGGCCATGGCGATGGCGGGGGATCCGTCCGAAGGCGTGCGCATCCTGTCGCAGGCGATCCATGATCCGTCGGCTACCGTCCGCACCCGCCAGAATCTGGCCTATGCCTATGCGCTGGCCGGGCGCTGGAAGGATGCGCGGATGATCGTGGGCATGGACATGGATGCATTGGCCGCCAACAAGCGGATTTCCGACTGGGCGCAGATTGCCGAACCTTCGCTCGCGCCGCAGCGGGTCGCAGCGTTGATGGGCGTGACCATCGACGCAGGGGATGCAGGATTGCCGGTCGCGCTGGCGCTCGCGCCCGTTGCTGCGCCGGTGGAAATGGCGCAGGTCGAAAGCGCACCTGCCTCGGTTGCCGAAACCGCACCCGCAGCGATCATGCCGCCAACGCCTGTGCAGGTCGCCATTGCTGCGCCCGCATCGCCCCCGCCCCCGGTTGCAAAGGCCGAGCCTGTCCGCGTTGCGACCCAGGTTCGTGCCAAGGTCCAGCCCGTTGCTGCGCCGGTCGCCCGGATGCAGCAGGTTGCCTTTATCAAGCCGGTTGGCACGGGGGCCAGCAACTGGGTGGTTCAGCTTGGTGCCTATGACACGGCGGCGATCGCCAAGGAAAAATGGATGAACATGGCGGGGCGCAGCAGCACGCTGGCCGCGTTCCCGGTCCTCACCAGTCAGGCGACCGTCCGGGGCAAGCCCTATCATCGCCTGGCCATCAGCGGCTTTGCCAGCCGGGCCGATGCGCTGGTGGCGTGCCGGACGATCCAGTCGCAGCATGGCCAATGTTTCGTGCGGGAAACTGCGCCAGG
This sequence comes from Sphingobium sp. KCTC 72723, assembly GCF_014280435.1. Classification (NCBI taxonomy): domain Bacteria; kingdom Pseudomonadati; phylum Pseudomonadota; class Alphaproteobacteria; order Sphingomonadales; family Sphingobiaceae; genus Sphingobium; species Sphingobium sp. KCTC 72723. Next base: position 540,214 of record NZ_CP060388.1, read on the forward strand.
TGCCACGCCGCAACGCTGGGCGATTGCGTCCAGGGGACGTCAGTTCGCGTCGCGCTAAAAAAGTCTCTCCCCGCCTGACGGGCGCGTGCGATCCTTTGGGCCGCACGCGCCCTTTTTGTCAGAGGGTTGCTTCGATTTCCCGCGCAGCAAAATCAGGGTTTTCCGCCTGGCTGATCGGTCGCCCGACGACCAGAATCGACGCGCCCCGATCCAGCGCCTGACGTGGCGTGACCGCGCGCTTCTGATCGCCCAGTGCGCCGCCCGCAGGCCGCACGCCCGGCACGACGAAGAAGCCGTCATGCCAGTCTTTCTTCACGATACCCACTTCCTCGCCGGAACAGACGATGCCGTCCAGTCCCGCGCTTTGCGCCAGGTCGGCTAGCCTGCGAACCTGATCTTCCGCCCGAGAAGCGCTGGGGCCGCCCACGCCGATGTCGAGCAGGTCGGCATCGTCCAGACTGGTCAGCACGGTTACGGCCACCACCCTGGTATTCACGCCTGCCGCCGCCTTGGCATCCTCCAGCATGGCGCGCCCGCCCGCGGCATGGACGGTCAGGATCGCCGGTTCCAGCAGGTGCAGCGCCTGCACCGCCTTGGCCACCGTATTGGGGATGTCGTGGAGTTTGAGGTCGAGGAAGATCGGCAGGTTAAACTTCATCATTTCATGCACGCCATGATGGCCATGGGCGCAGAAAAATTCGAGGCCCAGTTTCAGACCGCCGACATGGTGCCGCACCTGTCCCGCCAGATTTTGCGCCTTTACAAGGTCCGGCGTGTCGATGGCGACGTAGATGGGGCTGCTCATGCTGGTCCTGCGGGGGAAAGAGGGAAGGGGGTTTCGATGACCGGTTCGGGCGTCATGACGGGTGCGGTCGCCGGGACAGGGGCAGGCGCGCTGACGGCGGCCAGTGCGCGTTCGGTGCTGTCCAGCCGACGCTTCAATCGCCAGCGGGTGGCCCGCGCCATGATCCAGAAGGGCAGCGCGCCCAGCAGGAACGCCCCGATCAGCAACACCGGCAATTTGGTTTCCATCACCATGTCGCCCCACAGGCGCACGGTCACGGGGACGTAGTTCGCCATGCAGAAAAAGGCGAGGGCGAGCGCGATGACGACCCAGAAGGCGGTGCGCAAAAATTGCATCGGCTAAAACCTTCATAGCTGCTGTTGCGATGCAGCTTAGGCGATCCCGGCGGATTTCGGAAGTGTCCTGTCGATTTCGATCGCCATCGACAGTTGCATCGTTTCGCCCGGCGCCAATATGGCCATGCCGCCCGGCCGGTTGATCGCGTCGGGCATATGGCTGACCGGCTCCAGGCAGAAGTCCGTGCCGTCGGGTGGACGAAAGACATGGAGCCAGTCCGCGCCGGTAGCGCATAGCGTCAGGCGCAGGCCATCGCCGCGCAGGACGGTCGCGCTGCCGCCCCAGCCGCCATAGACATTGTCGATCAGGCCGTCGCCCAGCACCGGGGCAGGGTGCGACCAGTCGCCGAGACTGTCGGCGGAAACTTCGCGGTCGGGCAGCATGTCGGGGGTGGAGAGCCAGAGGCTTTTGGCGTCGAACTGGAGGTGGGTTGCGGCATCGGCGAGGAGGTAGGGATGGAAGCCCAGACCCGCTGGCATAGGGGTGTCGCCGACATTGGTTAGCGACAGCGACATGGACATATGTGACGATTTTAGCGTGACGCATTGCTCGGCCCGGAAGGGCCACAGCCAATCGTCATTAACATCATGAATTTGAACGAGTTTTACGGAATCTGCGTATGTCTCTTTCGCTGTCCATTTCGTCTGCCAGCCGACGCCGTGGATGCTGTGCGGATGGTCGCCGAAATTGCGCCGAAGCTGACAGTTTTTGCCGTCAAACGGGAAGCGCCCGTGCGCGATCCGGTTGGCATAGGGGACCAGCGGGAAGCTGGCCATCGCCAGCGGATCGGCGCTGCCGTCGGGCGCACGGCGTAGCAGATCGACGCCGTCATAGGACAGCCAGCGCAGCGATCCGCCCGCAGCGGGCGAGAGCGCCGCTTCCAGCGCGCCCGCCCGCAGGATGATCGGCTGGTCGTTCAACCAACCATATCCTCAAGCTCGCGCCCCTTTGTTTCATGGACCATCTTGCGCACGAAGAAGAAGGAGATTGCTGCGAACAGCGCATATCCGGTGTAGGTCACAACCAGCCCCGGCGAGACAGCGAGTGCGGGGAAGCTGACCGAAATCGCCGCATTGGCGATCCATTGGGCAAAGCCCGCGACGGCAAGGCCCGATCCGCGAATCTGGTTCGGGAACATTTCACCCAGCATCACCCACATGATCGGACCCCAGCTGAGGTTGAAGAAGATCACATAGAGGTTCGCGGCGATCAGCGCCATCAGGCCATTATGGCCCGGCAGCGACACGCCACCATCCGCGCCGGTGACGGCGGTTGAGAAGGCATAGGCGACGACAGCCAGCGTGACGGCCATGCCCGCCGACCCGATCAGCAGCAATGGCTTGCGCCCGATCCGGTCCACCAGCAATATCGTGCCAAGGCACGCGCCGATCGACAGCACGCCGGACAAAATATTGATCTGCAACGCATTATCTTCGGAAAAGCCGACTGCTTCCCACAGGGTTGCGCCATAGTAAAAGACGACATTGATGCCGACCAGTTGCTGGAACACCGCAAGGCCAATGCCGGTCCACACGATCGGGCGGATCTTGCCACTGGCCTTGTCGATCAGGTCCGACATTTTGGGGCGGTGATTGTCGGTGGCGAGGCTGGCGCGGATTTCGGCGACCTTGCGCGCCGCTTCCTGCGGGCCGAACAGCCGGGTCAATACGGCCAGTGCATCGGCATCGCGACCACGCGCGACGAGGTAGCGGGGGCTTTCGGGAATGAACAGCAGGGCGACCAGATAGATGGCCGCCGGGATCGCCTGCAACCAGAACATCCAGCGCCAGGCGGGATAATCCAGCCACAGCGGCGCGGTGGAACCACCGGCGTAGCGGGCCAGAATGAAATTGGCGACGAACGCGCCAGTGAGGCCCGAAATGATCATCACCTGCTGAATGCTGGACAGTCGTCCGCGCACCGCAGCGGGCGTGACTTCGGAAATATAGACTGGCGATATGACGCTGGCCGCGCCGACGCCCAGCCCGCCGATGATGCGGGCGATGATGAACAGGACGGAGGAACTGGCCGCGCCTGCCACCAGCGCGCTGACCAGAAACAGCACCGCCGCCAGCATCATGACGCCGCGCCGCCCGATCAGGTCGGCCATGCGCCCGGCCAGAAACGCGCCGATGGAGGAGCCGACGAGAATCGCGCCGACATTGATGCCGATGCCCAGCTTGCCCAGGTCGAAGGCGGCTTCCAGCCCCTTTTGCGTGCCGTTGATGACGCCCGAATCATAGCCGAACATGAAACCGCCGATGGTCGCCACCGCGACGATCGCTGCAATGAAGGCCATATTGACCTTCTCCGCGCTCCCCTCATTCATCCGTCATTCTCCCATGTCTTATGTTGTAGCGATATGGCCCGGCAGCCCGGCGACGCCGGGGTCGAAGGCGAACAGATCACCTGCTAGCGGTTGCTGTGTCAACGCTGTCAGGTCCAGCCCTTTTCGTGCAGTCGTGGCGTAGGCGACCGTCAGGTCATTGCCGCCGAACGCGATCTTGGTGATGTTGGCGACCGGAAAGCGGATTTCGCGCATCAGCCTGCCCGCCGGATCGTAACGGCGCACGGCCCAACCGCCGAACAGCCCGGTCCAAAGGCAACCTTCGGCATCGATCGTCGGCCCGTCGGGATAGCCTGCATCGTCCTCGATCCTGGTGAACAGGCGAGTGTTCGCCACGCTGCCATCGCCTGTCACGTCGGTGCGCCAGATGCGCTTGCCCAACGTGTCGGTGTGATACAGGATCGTGCCGTCGGGGGAGAGGGCCGGGCCGTTGGTGATCGACACCGGGGGCAGGCCCGTTTCGGTGCAGATGCCGCGATGCAGGCGGTGGAAATGGCCGCTGCTCGCTTCCTCCGCATCGTCCATCGACCCGAACCAGATGGCACCGTCGGGGGCGACGGTGGCGTCGTTCAGCCGGTTGCCGGGCAAATGGGCTTCGGGCGCGTGCAGCAAGGTGAAGGAGGCATCGGCCGGGTCGAAGCGATGCACCCCCGATTGCAGGCCGACTGCGAACACGCCGTCATCGCTCGGCAATATCCAGCCGACCTGCCCCGGCGCGGTCCAGCTTTGCGCGATGTTCAGCGCCGGATCGAAGCGGTGGATGCGTGGACCCTTTATGTCCACGAACCACAAAGCCGCGTCGCGCGCGACCCAGACTGGCCCTTCGCCCAGCGTCGCGCCGACGCTCAGCACGCTATGGGGTCCGCCGCTCATGTGGTCAGCGCCAGCCGGCATCGATGAAATAATCATGCCCGGTGCAATAGCGCGCATCGTCCGACGCCAGGAACAGCGCCAGCGCCGCGACATCGACCGGCATGATCCGCCCGTCCAGACATTGCGCCGCGACAATTTCCGCTTCGCCTTCGGGGGTGTACCATTTTTCCTGGCGCGGGGTTTTGACATTGCCCGGAATGATGGTGTTGACGCGGATATTGTCGCGCCCCAGATCGCGCGCCAGGCTGCGTGTCAGCCCTTCGATCGCGGCCTTGGCTGTTTGATACAGCACCAGTTCGGGCAAGGCGAGATGCCAGCTGATCGACCCGAAATTCAGGATCACGCCGCCGCCCGCGCGCTTCATTGCCGGAACCGCCGCCTGCGCCGCGAAGAAGAGATGGCGCAGGTTCACGGCCATCCGCTCATCCCAGTAAGCCGGTGTCACATCGTCAATGCCATGGCGGTCGTCATTGGCGGCATTGTTGATCAATATGTCGATCCCGCCAAGGTCGGCATCGACCGTTGCGATCATCGCCAGCACCCTATCAATGTCGCGCAGGTCGCAGGGGTAGAAGGTGGGCGGGACGGCGGCATCGCCAAGCTGATCGACCAGCGCCCGGCTTTCGGCTTCGGCAATGTCGCAAAAGGCGACATGCGCGCCCTGCGCCACGAAACCTTCGACCAGTCCCGCGCCGATACCGCTGCCGCCGCCGGAAATGAATACCCGCTTGCCCGACAGGCTGGGGTAGGTCGCGCTGGTCATGCGGGGACTTTCTGTTGCAACAGGCCGCGCTGGGCCAGATTGGTCATCAGGGCAATGACGCCAAAGGTCCAGGGGGCGGCATCCTTCGACGTGACGACCCGGTTGGTCAGCTTGCCAAGACGCGGGGTGGAAATGGTGACGATGTCGCCGACTTTATGGGTGAAGCCACGGCCCGGATCGTCCCGGTCCTGCACTGGCGCGAACAAGGTGCCAAGGAACAGGGCAAAGCCGTCGGGATATTGATGTTCGCTCAACGTCTGGCGCACCAGTTCGAGCGGATCGCGGCTGATCTGGTCCATGGAACTGACGCCTTCGAGGCGGTAGCCTTCGGGTCCATCAATGGTCAGGGCGACTTCGGCGGCGCGCACATCGTCTATCGTGAAATTACCGTCGAACAGGCGGATGAGCGGGCCGAGCGCACAGGACGCATTATTATCCTTTGCCTTGCCCAGCAGCAGGGCGGAGCGCCCCTCAAAATCGCGCAGGTTGACGTCATTGCCCAGCGTAGCGCCGATAGCGCTCCCAGCGGCATCGGCGATCAGCACGATTTCAGGTTCGGGATTGTTCCAGGTGGAATCGGAACGGATGCCGATTTCTGCGCCAGCGCCGATGGTCGACAGGATCGGCGCCTTGGTGAACACTTCGGCATCCGGGCCAATCGCGACTTCCAGATATTGCGACCAGAGGCCATCCTCGATCAGGGCCGCTTTCAGTGCGGCCGCTTCGGGCGATCCGGGGACGACGGCGCGGATGGAACCGCCGACGCGCTCCTCCAGCCGACCGCGAATATCGGCCGCGGCGCTGGCGTCGCCCCGCGCGCGTTCCTCGATCACGCGCTCGATCGCCGACAGGGCGAAGGTGACGCCGCACGCCTTGACGCATTGCAGGTCCACCGGGCTGAGCAGCGGCAGGGCCAGCATGTCGAGGGGGCCGAGCGCTGCGCCGTCGCTGGCGGACAAGGGCAATAGTTCGACCAGTTGCGCGACGGTCGGCGCAACGCGGCTCATGTCATAGGCCATGCCGTTTTCGACCAGGATCGGGCTGGGGCCGGCGGCGGTCAGCACGCGGCCAAGAAAACGACCTTCGCGCCAGTCGGCGGGCAGGGCGTCGGCTAAGGAGAAGTCCCCCGGCATCATCAACTCCTAATGGAATGGTTGTTTATTGATAGCGCTACCAACATGGAACATGGCCGGAAGTCAAGAGGGGTGTTGCGGATTGGGGGAAGGATGCCTGTCCTTCTGGTGGCGCGCTAAACCGGGGTCTACCGATCGGCTGATCCGATTTTGCGTCTTTCGTCTTTTCCATACGGTCGCTTTGCGGCATAGCTGGCAGGACCATGAGCAAGAATGAGAAAAGCGCGCCGGTCACCGGCGCAGAAGCCGCCGCTCCCGCCTCCACGCAGGACAAGACTGATCTGGCCACTGCCGCCCGCAAATCAGCGGGGAAATCGGTGTGGACCGGGGCAGCGGTGGGTATCGGATCAGCCGCCATCGTCGCGGCGCTGCTCTATACCCGCAAACGATCCTGATCTGAGTCTCTAGTCAGCGAAGCGCACGAAAAAGGGCGACATGGCCTTCGCACCATGCCGCCCATTCGTGCGACCCGTTGTAGTTTCTTTTATTCCGTCCTACGTGACACTGTCTTTCATGACCCAATCCTTCGTGACAGGGTCAAGGGGTGATCGCGTGGTTCAGGCCGCCCCGCCGCTCAGATAAGTGACCAGTTCAGGCTTGCTGATGCTGGTGCTTTTGTCGGCATCGGCCGTCGTAAAGGCGCCATTGGCCCAAGCGGTAACCTGCTCTGCGGGCAGGCTCTTGCCCGTCGCCTTCATTTCCTGATCCTTCAGCGCGACCATCCATTTGGAAAATTCGGACTGGTCGAGGCTGCCGTCGCTATTTGCGTCATAGGCCGGAAATTCGGTATCCACGATCGATGCGACCGCGTTGGTGGGGTTCGCAGGCGTTGCGGCTTGCGGCGTGGCCGCCTGCGGTTCGGCGGGGGTTGCCGGAGTCGCTGCCTGCGGGGTAGCGGGCGTTGCAGCCTGATCAGGCATCGCGGCCTGTTGTGCCATGGCGGGGGCGGCGATGGCCATTGCGGTGGTGAACAAAATCGTGCGGATCATGAGATTTCTCCTGATTTGCGACCAATGTTTGAAAACGAAAATATGTTCGTCTTCGTGAATAGTGTGGAAAGAATAGTCTAACCGGGGCAAATGTTCCTGAACGTCCATTCATGTTCATCGGTTCGTCTTGGGAATTGCATCAACTCGACTGTTTAGGTCGGTGCAATTGCGACGAACCGATTCATTTTTCCGCGGGGGAAGCGCCGATTTGCCCCGCGCGGATGACGCTGCTACGCGGCGCGGCATCATCTTTGTGTCAAAAGTCAGGATTCGCCCATGGTCCCCCGCTATTCCCGCCCCGCCATGACTGCCCTTTGGGAGCCGGAAGCGCGTTTCCGCATCTGGTTCGAGATCGAGGCGCACGCCACCGAAAAGCTGGGCGAACTGGGCGTGGTGCCGCCATCGGCCGCCAAGGCGTTGTGGGACTGGTGGGCGACCAGCCCGGTGATCGACGTTGCCGCGATCGACGCGATCGAGGCCGTCACCAAGCATGACGTCATTGCGTTCCTGACATGGGTGGCCGAACAGGTGGGCGACGAAGCCCGCTTCATGCATCAGGGGATGACGTCGAGCGACGTGCTGGACACCTGCCTGGCGGTGCAGATGGCGCGTGCTTCGGACATTTTGATCGAGGATATCGACCAGCTGCTGGCGGTCATCAAACGCCGTGCGTTCGAGCATAAGCTGACGCCAACCATTGGCCGCAGCCATGGCATCCATGCCGAGCCAGTGACGTTCGGCCTGAAAATGGCGGAAGCCTATGCCGAGTTCAGCCGGTGCAAGGCGCGCCTGATCGCGGCGCGTGCGGAAGTCGCGACCTGCGCGATTTCGGGCGCAGTCGGCACCTTTGCCAATATCGACCCGCAGGTCGAGGAGCATGTCGCGGACAAGCTGGGCCTGGCCATCGAGCCGGTATCGACGCAGGTCATTCCGCGTGATCGCCATGCGATGTTCTTTGCCACGCTGGGCGTCATTGCGTCGTCGATCGAGCGTCTGGCCGTCGAAGTGCGCCATTTGCAGCGCACCGAAGTGCTGGAGGCGGAGGAATATTTCTCGCCCGGCCAAAAGGGGTCGTCGGCGATGCCGCACAAGCGCAACCCGGTGCTGACCGAGAATCTGACCGGCCTTGCCCGCGTCGTGCGCGCCGCCGTGGTCCCGGCGCTGGAGAATGTCGCGCTGTGGCATGAGCGCGACATCAGCCATTCGTCGGTCGAGCGTTTCTTCGGTCCAGATGCGACGATCACGCTGGACTTCGCACTGGCGCGCCTGACCGGGGTGATCGACAAGCTGCTGGTCTATCCTGAGCGGATGATGAAGAATCTCGACAAGATGGGCGGGCTTGTTCATTCGCAGCGCGTGCTGCTGGCGCTGACGCAGGCAGGGGTGAGCCGCGAGGACAGCTATCGTTATGTTCAGCGCAACGCGATGAAGGTGTGGGAATCGGACGGGCAATTGTCGCTGCTGGAGTTGCTCAAGGCCGATGCGGACGTGATCGCCGCGCTGCCCGCGCAGGACATCGAGGACAAGTTCAACCTGGATTATCATTTCAAGCAGGTCGACACGATCTTCCGCCGGGTGTTTGGCGAAGCCTGACCTCGTTACGATTGCAGGCTGCGTGTTCCCGCGAAGGCGGGAACACGCAGCCTGTTTCAGTGCGGATCTATGGTGCGGTTAGCGCCCGCCCAATTTCGGTCGCATCCGGGGCGCTGAATCCGATTGGCGGCGGATCAGCTTGTGGTCCAGCACCAGATGCTCGGCCTTGGCTGCCTCGCCCCGGCGGCCCTTGAGCAGGCGCACAAGCACCTCCACCGCCGCGCGGGCCATGTCGCTGATCGGCTGGCGAATCGTGGTCAGTTCGGGCCAGATCGTGGTGGCAAGCGACGTATCGTCGAAGCCGCAGACGGTCAGGTCGCCCGGCACGTCCAGCCCGTTGCGATGGGCGATGGCGACCGTCGCCGCCGCCATATCGTCATTGCTGGCGAAGATCGCGGTCGGCGGGTCGAGCAGCGCCAATATCTGTTCGGCGGCGTCCAGCCCGGATCGATAGGTGAAATAGCCCTGTGCGATCAGTTCGTCCTGCACCTTTAACCCGGCCTCTACCAGCGCAGTGACATAGCCTTCGAACCGGCGCGTGCTGGTGGTCTGGTTGGGATTGCCCTTGATGAAGCCGATGCGGTCATGGCCCAGCGCGATCAGGTGGCGCGTCATTTCATAGGCGGCCTGCCGGTCGTTGATGCTGACGGCGGCGAGATCGCCGGGGTGACGGCCGGTCGCTACAGCAACGGCGGGCAAATCGGCGGCGGCCAGTGCCTGCACCATTTCTTCCAGATCGCAGAGCGGCGGCGGCAGGATGACCCCGTCGATCCGCCCGCGCAGAAGATGGTCGACCACGGATTTGACCGAAGTCTCCTCGTCCCATTTTTCGACCACCAGATGCACGCCGCTGCGGCTGGCCTGATCCAGGCTGCCGACCAGAAATTTGCTGAGATAGGAATCGGACGGGTTGCTGTAGAGCAGGCCGATGCGGATTTCATCGCCACCGGCCAGGCTGCGCGCGGCGGCACTAGGGGCGTAGTTCAATTCTGCGATCGCCGCGTCGACTTTTGCCTTGGTGGCTGCGCGCACCACCTTTTCCCCGTTGATGACGCGCGACACCGTCATCGGTGACACCCCGGCATGGCGCGCGACATCGTTGATGGTCGGCGCGCCACGCTGGCGTCGGGAAGATCGGCTGTCGGTCAAGGGCGGGACTTTCCGGGGCAGGTGATGTCGTTACCGAAATGGTAGCGGCATCACCCTGTCATGATATAGTAAAAAATCACGGATTGCCCGGCGCATAGGGAAAAGACTGCGCCTTATACCAGTCGAGCGGGTGAGCGGGTGCAGCCGCCCCGGCGGGCAGGGGGCGCTTTGTGATCGATTGGAAATAGGCGATGCTGGCGTCCCGCCACCAGACGGCCTCACGCTGCTGGATCGTGAGGAACGTCTGCGTCTGGGCAAAGCGTTCCGGGTCGATCAGCGGGCGCAGGCTGTCCCATGTCGCGCGCATCGTGCCGACGGTGGCGACGCCCCGGTCATAGCGATGGACGAGGCCATCCCACACCGTCTCCCCCGACGCCAGCCGATCATCCCAGCCAATATGGTGGAACCACAGCAAGTCGCGTTCCGGCGTGGTGCCGGGCTTGGCCAGTCTTTTCGCGATCGGCGGGGCATATTGGGCGATGGCGTTGCTACCGCTTTTCGTCCGGTCAAAGCCGATGCCGCTGGCGTCCGCTTTATGATAATAGACCGGGTTCCATTCGGGGCGTCCCAGTTCGGACACCCATGGCGCGGGGCCATAATGATGGCCGGTCCCCATGACATGGGCCAGGCCGAGCGGGGTCATATAATCCACCGCCGCCTCGCGCGATCCCATCATCATCGTGACGACCGGATCGACCACTGCCTTGTCGGGGGAGAAGGTCAGCGCCGCCCACTCGCGCGCCACTGCGTCGGCCGTCAGATCCGGGTTCCAGGCCATGCGCCCGAACGCATACCAGTCGGCCTGATTGAAGATCGACCCGCTCCAGTCGCGATCCGCGCCGATATTGGCGACGCCCGCAATGCCGGTCAGCCTATGGCCGTCGAGCGATCCGTCGATGACCCTGGCCACCGTCGATCCCTTGCCGTGCGCGAAGGTGTCGCTCTGCAACGTTTCTTCGAATAGCGGGCCAAGATAGGTCAGGTGCGTCGATTGGCCCAGATATTCCTTGGTGATCTGAAACTCCATCATCAGCGGCGTTTTGGGCATTGCCCCGAACAAGGGATGGAAGGGCTCGCGCGGCTGGAAGTCGATCGCGCCATTCTTGACCTGCACGATGACATTGTCGGCGAACTGGCCGTCCAGCGGTTTGAAATCCGTATAGGCCTGCTTCGCGCGATCGTCGGGATTGTCATGGGCGTAGACGAAGGCGCGCCACATCACGATGCCGCCATGGGGTTTCAGCGCGGCGGCCAGCATGTTCGCGCCATCGGCATGGGTGCGCTTATAATCCTGCGGTCCCGGCTGGCCCTCGCTGTTCGCCTTGACCAGAAAGCCGCCGAAATCAGGGATCGCCCGGTAAATTTCGTCGGCCTTTGCCTTCCACCATGCGGCGACCGCCGGGTCGAGCGGGTCTGCGCTTTTCAGGCCATCCAGTTCCATCGGCGCGGTCCATTTGACCGACAGATAGACTTTGATGCCATAGGGACGGAATATGTCGGCCAGCGCGGCGGCCTTGACGATATAGGGCGCGGTCAGGCTGGTCGCCTTGGCGTTCACATTGTTGAGGACGGTGCCGTTGATGCCGATCGACGCATTGGCTCTGGCATAGTCTGCATAGCGCGACCCCTTATAATCGGGCAGCCGCCACCAGTCCCAGATGGATTGCCCGGCATAGCCGCGTTCCACCATGCCATCCAGATTGTCCCAATGGTTGAGCAGGCGCAGGCCGATGCGCGGCGTGCTGCGGATGTCGAGCCGGTCCAACGCCGCGCCCGATTGCGCCAGCCGCAGCCAGTGAAACACGCCATGCAGCACGCCGGTATCGCTGTTGCCCGCGATCAACGTGACGGCTTTGCCATCAAGCATGAGAGTGCGAATCGCATAGCCTTCGCGGCCCAGCCCCTCCAGCTTGACGGGCAGGGCAGGGGAAGCGGCGGGCGTCGCCAGCCATAGCGCATCTTGCTGGATCATGTCCGACAGGGCAGGCGTCGTGCCGGTCATGCCGCCAATGCCACGCTGTAATTCGGCGGTTGCGATCTGGATGGTCGCGCTATTGCCGGGGGCCGTAATGGTGCGCGCATGGGCGGAAATCTGCTGCGCGGCCGTCGGTTGGGCCGGGGCATAGCGCAGCCACAGATCATAGCCATCCTCGGCCATGGCAGGGGGCATCGCCACTATGCCGATCATGGCAATCATCCGGCAAAAAAGGCGGGCTAACATCATATCCTCTCCCTTGCGATCCTGTTGTCCAATGCCGCCTATGGGGCATTGACAAGCCGCTCTTGTCTGAGCAATGGTAACGCTATCAGTTAGGGCGCGGCAAGCAAAATGCGCGCCGCGTGATAAAAATGGAGAGGGGTAAGGTGGTTCGTTCCTGCAAAATCCTGTGCGCTGCATCGGCGATCGCGCTGAGCATTGCCCTGCCGCTGGCCCCTGTCCAGTCCGCGCCATCGACTGCCGCGTCGAAGGCGATTTACAAGGATGCCAGCGCCCCGATCGAAGCGCGCGTGGACGACCTGCTGTCCCGCATGACACTGGATGAAAAGATCGCCCAGATTACGACGGTTTGGGACGGCAAGGTTGCCATCTATGATGAGCGGCTCCAACTGGACATGGCCAAGCTGCGCGGCAAATTTCCCAATGGTCTTGGCCATTTCGCGCGCCCATCCGACGCGAAGGGGGCCGTCAGCCCGCGCGTGGCAAAAGGTCGCGACCCGCGCCAGACCGTCGCGCTGGTCAATGCGCTGCAAAAATGGGCGATTACGGAAACGCGGTTAGGCATCCCGATCCTGTTCCATGAGGAAGGACTGCATGGCTATGCCGCGATCGGCGCGACGAGCTTTCCCCAGTCGATCGCCATGGCATCCTCCTTCGACACGGATATGCTGCGCGAGGTGAACGCGGTCATCGCGCGGGAAATCCGTTCGCGTGGCGTCAGCCTAGTCCTCTCGCCCGTGGTCGATATCGCCCGTGACCCGCGCTGGGGACGGATCGAGGAGACGTTCGGCGAGGATCCCTATCTTGTCGGCGAAATGGGGGTCGCGGCGGTCGAGGGGCTGCAAGGCGCTGGGCGCGCGCGCATCCTGCCGCCCGGCAAAGTGTTCGCTACGCTCAAGCATCTGACGGGCCATGGCCAGCCCGAAAGCGGCACCAATGTCGGCCCCGCGCCCTATTCCGAACGGGAATTGCGGGAGAATTTCTTCCCGCCCTTCGAACAGGTCGTGACTCGCACCGGCATCGAAGCGGTAATGGCGTCCTACAATGAAATCGACGGAGTGCCGTCCCACGCCAACCGCTGGCTGCTGGACGACGTGCTGCGCCGCGAATGGGGGTTTCAGGGGGCGGTCGTCTCCGACTATTCGGCGGTCGACCAGTTGATGAGCATCCACCATATCGCCGGGTCGCTGGAGGAAGCGGCGATCCGTGCGCTCGACGCGGGCGTGGACGCGGACCTGCCCGACGGCATTTCCTACGTCCTGCTGGGTAAGCTGGTGCGGGAAGGCAAAGTCAGTCAGGCCAAGGTCGATCTGGCGACGCGCAGGATGCTGGAGCTGAAATTCCGCGCCGGTCTGTTTGAAAATCCCTATGCCGATGCGGCGGCGTCTGAAAAGATTACCAATAATGCGCAGGCGCGTGCGCTGGCGCTGACGGCGGCGCAGCGGTCGATCACCTTGCTCAAGAATGACGGCATGTTGCCGTTGAAGCCCGAAGGCACGATTGCCGTTATCGGGCCGAGCGCGGCGGTCGCGCGGTTGGGCGGCTATTATGGCCAGCCGCCGCATACCGTTTCCATCCTCGACGGGATCAAGGCCAAAGTCGGCACGCGTGCCAATATCGTCTTTGCCCAAGGCGTGAAGATTACCGAAGATGACGATTGGTGGGCCGACAGCGTCACCAAATCCGACCCAACCGAAAACCGCAAGCTGATCGCGCAGGCAGTGGAAGCCGCGCGCAATGTCGATCGCATCGTCCTGACGCTGGGCGACACCGAACAGTCGAGCCGCGAAGGCTGGGCCAACAACCATCTGGGCGATCGCCCTAGCCTGGACCTGGTCGGGGAACAGCAGGAACTGTTCGATGCGCTGAAAGCATTGGGCAAGCCGATTACGGTCGTTCTCATCAACGGGCGGCCTGCTTCGACGGTCAAGGTGTCCGAACAGGCCAACGCCATAATCGAAGGCTGGTATCTGGGCGAGCAGGGCGGCAATGCCGTGGCGGATGTGTTGTTCGGGGATGTGAACCCCGGCGGCAAGCTGCCCGTCACGGTGCCGCGTTCGGTCGGGCAATTGCCGATGTTCTACAATGCCAAGCCCAGCGCGCGGCGCGGCTATCTGTTCGATACCACTGACCCGCTTTATCCGTTCGGCTTTGGTTTGAGCTACACGACATTCGCCCTGTCGCCGCCGCGCCTTTCGGCGGCCAGCATCGGCACGGGTGGGACGACGACTGTCTCGGTCGATGTCCGCAACAGCGGTGCACGGGCAGGGGACGAAGTGGTTCAGCTTTATATCCGCGACAAGGTGAGTTCGGTCACGCGCCCGATCAAGGAATTGAAGGGCTTTGAGCGGGTGACGCTGAAACCGGGCGAAGTCCGCACCGTGACCTTCACGATCCGCCCGGAATCGCTGTGGATGTGGAACGACAAGATGGAGCGCGTGGTCGAGCCGGGCGATTTCGAGGTGATGACCGGCAACAGTTCGGTTGCGCTGCAATCCGCGACGCTGACGGTGACGCCATGACGGTCGCACGCCGCCAGGCGCTGGGCCTGCTCGCTTCCACCTCGCTTCTCGCGGCGGCACCAGCGATGGCCGCGAAGAAGGGCGGCCCGCTTTACAAGGATGCGTCCGCGCCCATCGACCTGCGCGTCCGCGACCTGCTGGGCCGTATGACGCTGGAGGAAAAGGTCGGCCAGATCATCGCGCTCTGGGCGACCAAAGCGGACATCATGGAAGATCTGATATTTTCCCCGGCCAAAGCCAGCAAAGCCTATCCCGACAGTTTCGGCCAGATCACCCGCCCTTCGGACCGGCGTGGCGCGGCGCAGGACAGCAATCAGGCGGGTGGCGTCGGTGCGCGCTGGCGCACGCCGGCGGACACCGTGGCGTTCATTACCGCCGTCCAGAAATGGGCGCTCAATGAAACCCGACTGGGTATCCCGGTCCTGTTTCATGAAGAATCGCTGCACGGCTATATGGCGACCGACGCCACCATGTTTCCGATGGCAATCGGCATGGCGGGCAGTTTCGATCGGGAATTGATGAGGGAAGTCCAGTCCGTCATCGCCCGCGAAGTCCGGGCGCGCGGCGTCCATCTGGCGCTCTCGCCGGTGGTGGACATTGCCCGCGATCCCCGCTGGGGCCGGATCGAGGAGACGTTCGGCGAAGATCCTTATCTGTGCGGCGAAATGGGCGTCGCGGCGGTGCTGGGCCTGCAAGGCGAAAGCCGCCAGATCGGCCCGGACAAGGTCATGGCGACGCTCAAACATATGACCGGCCATGGCCAGCCGGAAAGCGGCGAAAATATCGCGCCTGCGCCGATCAGCGAACGCGAATTGCGCGAGAATTTCTTCCCGCCCTTCCGCGAAGTGGTCAAGCGCACCGGCATCGCGGCCGTCATGCCGTCCTATAATGAAATAGACGGGGTGCCGTCGCATCAGAATAAGTGGCTGCTGGGCGACATATTGCGCGGCGAATGGCATTTCGACGGCGCGGTGGTCAGCGATTATGGCGCGGTCCACGAACTTGATACTATCCACCATGTCCAGCCCGACCCGGAGGCGTCGGCCCGTGCCGCCCTGCGCGCCGGGGTGGATTGCGAGTTGCCCGACGGGATGACCTATCGGACGCTCGTGGAACAGGTCCGCAGCGGAAAGGTGCCGCTTGAAGCGATCGACATCGCCTGCACGCGCATGTTGACGCTCAAATTCCGCGCGGGCCTGTTCGAAAATCCCTGGCCGCGTAAGGATTATGACGCGCTGACCGGCAATGCAGAGGCGCGTGCGCTGGCCTTGAAGGCCGCGCATAAATCCGTCGCGCTGCTCAAGAATGATGGCACGCTGCCGCTGACGCCGGGCGCGCACAAGCGAGTTGCGGTGATCGGTCCCAACGCAGCCATTGCGCGGCTGGGCGGTTATAGCAGCATCCCGCGTCAGGATATTTCGTTGCTGGACGGCGTGAAGGCGAAACTGAAGGGCAAGGCGGACGTGGTCCATGCGCAGGGCGTGTTCATCACGCAAAGCGAGGACCGATCGGTGGACGAGGTGCTGCTGGCCGACCCGGCGAAGAATCGCGACCTGATCGCACAGGCGGTGGAGGTGGCGAAAACTGCCGACATCATCCTGCTGGCGATTGGCGATACCGAACAGACCAGCCGCGAAGGCTTTGCGAAAAACCATCTGGGCGACCGCACCAGTCTGGACCTGATCGGCGAGCAGAACGCCCTGTTCGCCGCGATGCAGGCAACAGGCAAGCCTGTCGTGGTCCTGGCCATCAATGGGCGTCCACCCAGCTATCCGGCTGTGGTCGATGGCTGCAACGCGCTTTTGGAATGCTGGTATCCGGGGCAGGAGGGTGGCACGGCCATGGCCGATGCGCTGTTTGGGGACATCAATCCCGGCGCGAAGCTGCCTGTCACTGTTGCGCGCGATGCGGGACAGATCCCGATCTTCTACAACCGCAAGCCATCGTCCCGGCGGGGCTATGTGTTCGAGGATATTTCACCGCTGTTCCCCTTCGGTTTCGGCCTTAGCTACACGACGTTTTCTTTCGGGAAGCCACGGCTTTCCGCGTCGCGCATCGGCACCGGCGGAACGGTCATGGTGGAAGTCGATGTGCGCAATACAGGCGACAGGGCGGGGGACGAAGTCGTCCAGCTTTACGTCCATGACCAGACCGCCAGCGTCACCCGACCCATCAAGGAACTCAAGGGCTTCGAGCGCATCACCCTGTCCCCCGGCGAGAGCAGGACCGTGCGCCTGACGCTGGGACCGGACGCATTTGCGCTCTGGAACATCGACATGGACGAAGTGGTCGAACCGGGCCTGTTCGACATCATGGTCGGCCCGGACAGCGAAAATTTGCAATCGGTCAGGCTGGAAATCATCTGATCGCGATAATTGGTCAGGCCACTATTGACGTTAAGCCTGATTACGGAAATATTGGTTTTACCAATTCACGGAGATCCTATGCCCATCATCACAGGCGCCAAGGTGATCGTCACATCGCCCGGCCGTAATTTCGTGACGCTGAAAATCGAAACCGACGAAGGCGTCTATGGTCTGGGCGACGCGACGCTCAATGGCCGGGAACTGTCAGTAGCCAGCTATTTGCAGGACCATGTCGTTCCCTGCCTGATCGGGCGCGACGCCCACCGGATCGAGGATATATGGCAGTATCTGTATAAGGGTGCCTATTGGCGGCGCGGCCCGGTCACCATGTCGGCGATCGCAGCGGTCGATACTGCGCTGTGGGACATCAAGGGCAAGGTTGCTGGCCTGCCGGTCTACCAATTGCTGGGCGGCGCGAGCCGTGAGAGCGTGATGGTCTATGGCCATGCCAATGGCACCACCATCGAAGATACGATCAAGGTCGCGCTCGATTATCAGCGGCAGGGTTATAAGGCGATCCGCATCCAGTGCGGTGTGCCGGGCATGGCGTCGACCTATGGCGTGTCGAAGGACAAATATTTCTACGAACCCGCCGATGCCGACCTGCCGACCGAAAATGTCTGGAACACCAGCAAATATATGCGGGTCGTCCCCGAACTGTTCAAAGCGGCGCGTGAAGCGTTGGGCTGGGACGTGCATTTGTTGCACGATATCCATCACCGCCTAACCCCGATTGAGGCCGGTCGCCTGGGCAAGGATCTGGAGGAATATCGCCCCTTCTGGCTGGAGGATGCGACGCCGGCGGAAAATCAGGAAGCGTTCAGACTGATCCGCCAGCACACCACCACGCCGCTGGCGGTGGGCGAGATTTTCAATTCGATCCATGATTGCCGCGAACTGATCGAAAATCAGCTGATCGACTATATCCGCGCCACTGTGGTCCATGCCGGTGGCATCAGCCATTTGCGCAAGATCGCCAATCTGGCCGACCTCTATCAGGTTCGCACCGGCTGCCACGGCGCGACAGACCTGTCGCCGGTCTGCATGGCCGCCGCGCTGCATTTCGACCTGTCGGTCCCCAATTTCGGGGTGCAGGAATATATGCGCCACACGCCCGAAACCGATGCAGTATTCCCCCATGCCTATACGTTCGCGGACGGGGCGATGCATCCTAGCGATGCGCCGGGACTGGGCGTGGACATCGACGAGGAACTGGCCGCAAAATATGAATATAATCGCGCCTTCCTGCCGGTGAACCGGCTGGAGGATGGCACCATGTTCAATTGGTGATCTTGTGAGCCGCCTCATCCTGTCATCGTCATTCCCGCGAAGGCGGGAATCCATCTTCGGACTTCGCGTCCGGGGATGGCTTGGGAGATGGATCCCCGCCTTCGCGGGAATGACGGATAAAAATAGGACAGGTCATGCGTGAAGACATCCCCAAACCCTCCGGCAAAATCCGCTGGATCGTCTGCGCGCTGCTGTTCGGCGCGGTCGTGCTGTCCTATGTGGATCGCCTCGTCCTGCCCACGCTCAAGCCCGATCTTCAGGTCCGCTATGGCTGGAGCGAGAGTGGCTATGCGGATTTGGCCATCTGGTTTCAGGCGGGTTATGGCATTTCCTATGTCTTTTTCGGTCGGCTGATCGACCGGATCGGCGCGCGGGCGGGCTATACATTGGCGGTCACGCTGTGGACGATCGGCCATATCGCGCATATCTTCTTCACCTCGACCGCCGGGATGTTGATCGCCCGTATTCCGCTCGCCATCGGGGAGGCGGGGACGTTCCCCGCCGCCATTGCCGCGACCAATGAATGGTTCCCTAAGAAGGAACGCGCGCTCGCCATTGGTATCTTCAATGCCGGGTCCAATGTCGGCGCGATCCTGACGCCGCTGGTCGTGCCGATCATTGCAGTGACGCTGGGCTGGCGCTGGGCCTTCATTCTCACCGGGCTGCTGACCGTGGTGTGGCTGGCGGCGTGGCTGGGCTTTTATCGCCGCCCACGCGATAAAAAGAGCCTGACGCGCGAGGAACTGGCGTGGATCGAAACCGATCCTGTGGAGGAAAAGCGCCCGGTTACATGGGCCACATTGTTCCGCCTGCGCCAGACCTGGGCCTATATGCTGGGCCGTTTCCTGATCGACCCGGTGT
The DNA here is from genome assembly GCF_014280435.1 of Sphingobium sp. KCTC 72723. NCBI lineage: Bacteria > Pseudomonadati > Pseudomonadota > Alphaproteobacteria > Sphingomonadales > Sphingobiaceae > Sphingobium > Sphingobium sp. KCTC 72723. The sequence goes on from NZ_CP060388.1 coordinate 559,459, forward strand.
GGTGGACATTTCTGTTCTGGCTGCCCGATTTCTTCAACAAGCAATATGGCGTCAAGATGCTGGATTTTGGTCCGCCGCTGATTGCCGTCTATCTGCTGGCCGATGTCGGGTCGGTGGCGGGAGGCTGGGCCTCCTCGCGCTTCATGGGCCGGGGCTGGAGCGTCAATCGCGCGCGCAAGACGGCGATGCTGCTCGCGGCGTTGTGCGCCGTGCCGATCGCCTTTGCTGCCCACGCGCCCAACATGTGGGTCGCGGTCGGCCTTATCGGCCTCGCCTGCGCCGGGCATCAGGGCTTTTCCGCCAATCTCTATGCGTTGCCGGGCGATGTGTTTCCGCGCTGGATGGCGGGGTCGGTCGTGGGGCTTGGCGGGCTGGCGGGCGCGATCGGCGGCATGATGATGGCAAAGTTTGCCGGGACCATATTGGAAACCGTCGGCAGCTACGGCCCGATCTTTGCCGTCGCATCCTGCGCCTATCTAGTCGCACTTTGCACTATTCACCTCATCATACCGCGCTATCAGGTCGTTGACACCGGTATCAGTGGAGTCTCGTCATGACCAAGCCCCTTCGCCTGCACCCCGACCGCCTTTTCCCGTCCGAACCGCGCACCCGCGACATTGCCCGCGCATTATATGCCAGCGTCAAGGATCTGCCGATCGTATCGCCCCACGGCCATACCGACCCGCGCTGGTTCGCCTATGACGAAGCCTTTGCCAATCCCGCCGAACTGCTGATCGTGCCGGACCATTATGTGTTCCGCATGTTGTTCAGCCAGGGCATCCGTCTGGAGGAACTGGGCGTGCCAACCGTGGATGGCAGCCCGACCGCCAGCAACCCGCGCGCCATCTGGCATATTTTCGCCGCCAACTATCATCTGTTTCGTGGCACGCCGTCGCGCATGTGGCTCGACTGGGTCTTTGCCGAAGCGTTCGGCATCGACGTGCGGCTGGAGGCGGAGACGGCCGACCATTATTACGACATCATCGACGCGGCGCTGAAAACCCCGGCATTCCGCCCGCGCGCTTTGTTCGAGCGTTATAATATCGAAGTCATCGCCACCACCGAAGGCCCGCTCGACCCGCTCGACCATCACCGCGCAATCCGTGGCAGCGGCTGGAATGGCAAGGTCGTCACCGCCTACCGCCCCGACCCGGTGCTGGACCCGGACGATCCCCGTTTCATCGACAATGTGCAGCGTTTCTGCGCCATGGCGGGCGAGGATGCAGGCAGCTTTGCCGGATATCTGCGCGCCCATGAAAAGCGCCGCGCCGACTTTCGCGAAGCAGGCGCAACCTCGACCGACCATGGCCACCCGTCCGCCTTCACCGCCAACCTGCCGCGCGGTGAGATCGAGGCGCTTTATGCCAAGGTCACCAGCGGCCCGGTCAGCGCGCAGGAGGCCGAACTGTTTCGCGGTCATATGCTCGTCGAAATGGCGCGCATGTCGATTGCCGATGGCATGGTGATGCAGCTGCATCCGGGCGTCCACCGCAACCATAATGCCGCCGTGCTGGCGCGTTTCGGTAAGGACAAGGGGGCCGACATTCCCACCACCGGGGAATTTGTGAAAGCGCTCAAGCCCTTGCTCGACCTTTATGGCACCGACCCGCGCCTGACGCTGATCCTTTTCACGCTGGACGAGGATGTCTATTCGCGCGAACTGGCACCACTGGCGGGCCATTATCCCGCGCTCAAGCTGGGTCCGCCCTGGTGGTTCCATGACAGCCCGGAAGGGATGCGCCGTTTCCGCGAGCGCGCCACCGAAACCGGCGGCTTTTACAACACGGTTGGCTTCAACGACGACACCCGCGCTTTCCTGTCGATCCCCGCGCGCCACGACGTCGCCCGGCGGATGGACTGCGGCTGGCTCGCCCAACTGGTCGTGGAACATCGGATGGAGGAGGATGAAGCGTTCGAAGTGGCCCGCGCGCTCGCCTATGACCTCGTCAAGCAGGCTTACAAGCTGTGAGCCGTCTGTCTACACAGTCGCTTGCCGATCTGCCCGCCGATGTCGTGCGCCCCGGTTACGACCGGGCGCAGGTCAAGGCCGGGGTCGTCCATCTGGGCATCGGTGCGTTCCACCGCGCGCATCAGGCGGTGGTGTTCGACGATGCGTTGAACGCTGGCGACCTGCGCTGGGGCATCGTCGCCGCGTCGCTGCGATCGCCATCGGTGCGCGACCAGATGGTGCCGCAGGACGGCCTCTACACCATGCTGGTGCGGGATGGCAGCGCCGAGCAGGCGCGCATCATCGGCGCGGTGCAGGACGTCATCGTCGCACCCCAGGATCCGCAGGCGCTGATCGCCGCGCTGGCCGCACCCGACACCCATATCGTCACGCTGACCATCACGGAAAAGGGCTATAAGCTGGACCCGGCGACCGGCGCGCTTATCGAGGATGATCCGCAACTGGCCGCCGACCTTGTGTCGCTGGACAGTCCGCAGACTGCGCCGGGCTATCTGGTCGCGGCGCTGGCGCGGCGCATGGCGACGGGACTAGCGCCCTTTACTGCTATCAGTTGCGACAATCTGCCGCATAACGGCACTCGCCTGCGCAATGCGGTGCTGGCACTGGCGCGGCGGCATGACGTCAATCTGGCCGACTGGATCGCGGCGGAGGGGGCTTTCCCCGAAACCATGGTCGACCGCATCGTCCCGGCCACGACGCCCGATGACATCGCCACTCTGACGGCGCGCCTGGGTGTCGAGGATCAGGCGATGGTCAAGACCGAACCCTTCATCCAGTGGGTGATCGAGGACAGGTTCTGCGGCCCGCGCCCTGATTTCGGCGCAGGTGTGCAACTGACCGCCGCCGTCGCCCCATGGGAAGAAGCCAAGCTGCGGCTGCTCAATGGCGCACATAGTGGCATTGCCTATCTTGGCGGGCTGGCCGCGATCGACCATGTCCATGAAGTCCTCGCTCTGCCCGAAGCGCGGTTCTTCGTCGAAGCGTTGTGGGACGAGGCGGAAACGACCCTGTCGCCGCCGCCCGAACTGGACGTTGCGGCCTATCGCACGCAATTGATGGCACGGTTCGACAATCCCACGCTGCGCCACCGCACGCGCCAGATCGCGATGGACGGATCGCAGAAACTGCCCCAGCGCCTGCTCGCCACTATCGCCGCGCGGATCGACGCGGGGCAGGGGATAGACGCGCTCACGCTGGCGGTTGCGGCCTGGGTGCGCTGGCAGGCGGGGCAGGATGATCTGGGCGAGGCCCATGTCGTGGATGATCCGCTTGCGGCTCCGATCGCTGCTGCGCTCGACGCGGCAACGACCACGGCAGAACGGGTCGCCGCCATTCTTGCCTTCGACGCTGTCGTCCCGCCTGCGCTGGGCGCGAACGCACAGTTTCGCGACACGCTCACCCGCTGGCTCGCCATTCTCGAAACACAGGGCGCGCGCGTCGCGCTCGTCACTTTCCACGGAGATTGATCCATGCGCCTTTCGGCAACTCTTGGCGGCACGATCGCTTCCTCTCTTGCGCTGATAGCGGGCGTGGCGCAGGCCGCGCCGCCGCAGCTGGTCAGGCAAGGGACGGCGACGCAACTGCATGTCCAGGGCAAGCCGATGCTGCTGATCGCGGGCGAACTGGGCAACAGCAGCGCGTCGAGCGCCACCTATATGGCCCCGCACTGGAAGCGGTTGAAGGACATGCACCTCAACACCGTGCTGGCCCCGGTGGCGTGGGAACTGATCGAGCCGGTCGAGGGAAAATATGACTTCTCCTCGGTCGATGCGCTGATCCGCGATGCGCGCGCCCATGATCTGAAACTGGTCATCCTGTGGTTCGGCGCGTGGAAGAACAGCATGTCCACCTATGTCCCGGCATGGGTGAAGCGCGATCAGGCCCGCTTTCCCCGTGCGGCCTTGCCCAACGGGCAGGGAGTGGAAATATTGTCCGCCATGGCCCCCGCCACGCTGGAGGCCGACCAGAAAGCCTATGCCGCGTTGATGGCGCATATCAAGGCGGTGGACGATAAGCAGAACACTGTCGTCATGATGCAGGTGGAAAATGAGATCGGAATGTTGCCGGTCGTGCGCGACTATGGCCCGTTGGCAGATGCGGCGTTTCGCGGGTCGGTTCCGCCTGAACTCATGGCCTATCTGACGCAGCATCACGACACCCTCGTCCCGCAGATGAAGCAGCTTTGGGAAGAACAGGGTGCCAAGACCAGCGGCACATGGGCCGACGTCTTCGGCCCCGGCCACGCGGGCGAAGAAGTCTTTACCGCCTGGCATTATGCCCGCTTTGCCGACGGCCTGACCCGCGCGGGCAAGGCTGCCTATGATATGCCGATGTATGTCAATGTGGCGCTTAACCGCCCCGGTCGCCTGCCCGGCGAATATCCCAGCGGCGGGCCGCTGCCCCATCTGATCGACGTTTGGAAAGCAGGCGCACCCGCGATCGACTTCATCGCGCCCGACATTTATTTCCCCAATTTCGTGGACATCGTGAACGGCTATAAACGGCCCGACAATCCGCTGTTCATTCCCGAAGCGAACAATGCCGATCATCCGCAGGTGCCGGGCAATGCCTTTTACGCCATCGGCAAGCTGGACGCGATCGGCTTTGGTCCCTTCTCGATCGAGTCGGTCGATGAAAAGCCGGGCCAACTGGGCGAGGCTTATGCGATCCTCGATCAGCTCCAGCCGCATATTCTGGCCGCGCAGGGACTGGGCCGTATGTCGGCCTTTCGGCCAAAGGCGCTTTATGACGAAACCATCGTCTATGAGCCGGTTACGGAAAAGATCGGCAATTACCGCTTCACTGTTTCCTACGCTGATATTCAGCGCCCGGTGCTGACACCCGAAACGGGCAATGCAGGCGGCATCATCATCCAGACCGGGCCGGAGGAATATCTGATCGCGGGGCAGGGGATTACCGTCACTTTCGCGCCGGTCGGGCCGGGGCCATCGCTCGCCGGGATCGACAGCGCCTATGAAGGGCATTTCGATGCGCAGGGGCGTTGGGTGGCGGGGCGGCTGCTGAATGGCGATCAGACCCATCAGGGCCGCCATATCCGCCTGTTTCCGGGCCAGTGGGGCATCCAGAAAGTTCGCCTTTACCGTTACCAATAAGCCACAGCGACATGTCTTGACAAACAAGACATGTCGCTGCATTACTATTTGTGATAGCGCTACCACTTTACGCCCACCGGAAAGTCCGGGGGCTGCGCTCAGGAGAGGGGATTATCATGTCTTCACACACCAGAATGTTTCGCTCTGCGCTGTTCGCAGCATCGGCCCTCGGCTCAATCGGCCTGTCGCAGGCTGCCTTTGCGCAGGACGCCGCACCCCAGACCGTCGCGACGCCCCAGGATGGCGATGTCGCCGACATCGTCGTAACCGGCATCCGTGCCTCGCTGGCGAGCGCTACCAATGCCAAGAAGGATGCCGTTGCTTTCGGTGACTCCATCTTTGCCGAAGACATTGGCAAGCTGCCCGCCACGAACCTCGCCGAAACGCTGAACCGGATGCCGGGTGTGCGCCTGAACCGCGACATTAACGGCGAAGGCACCCAGGTCGCGATCCGTGGCCTTGGCCCCAGCTTCACGCGCGTCCTGCTCAACGGTTCGCAGCTTCAGGTCGCGTCCGACGGCGGCACGAACGGGGGCAGCGCCAACCGCGAAGTCGATCTGGACTTCTTCCCGTCCGAACTGTTTACCCGGCTTGATCTGGCCAAAAGCCCTACGCCTTCCACGCTGGAAGGCGGCATCGCCGGCACCGTCAACCTGCGCAATGCACGTCCCTTCGACAAGCCCGGCACGCATGTCACTCTCGTCGCGCAGGGCCAATATACCGACAGCAACGACAAGTTCAGCCCGCGCGGCGCGCTCGTCGCCAGCCACACGACCGACACGTTCGGCATCTTGCTGGGCGTTGCCGGCGTCAAGACAAAGACTCGCGTCGATGGCTTTGAGTCGCTGGGCTGGACCGACGGTAATCTGGGCGCTGGCGATCCGGGCGGCAATAATTTCTCCTACGCTTCGGTCGTCCCGCGCAACGCAGGGCATGGGCTGGTTGCGGGGCAGCCCGTCGATGTCGTCGCCACGTCGGGCCTGACCCGTTCGCAACTCAGCACTGCGTTGATCCCGCGTCTGGGCCGTCAGGCGCTGACCGAAGGCGATCGTTCGCGCATTTCCGCGCTGGCCGCGATCGAATGGCGTCCCAGCGACGAACTGCATTTCGCGCTCGACGGCCTGTGGGCCAGGTCGAAGCGCAACTATGATCGCCTGATCATGAACTGGCAGGTGCGCAATTCCGGCCCCGGCACCAGTGCGCAATCGACTGGCGGCATGATCCCCATCGGTCTGACCGTCGATGACAATGGCGTCGTCACCAGCGGCACCTTCGCCAATTCCTCGCTGTTTCTGGAAGCCAGCCAGTTCAAACAGACGACGAAGTTCTGGAACGTCAACCCCAGCGTCATGTGGAAACCGGCAGAAGACCTGACCGTCAACCTGTCGGCCAACTGGTCCAAGAGCAGCTTCTTCCGCGAACAGCCGACCTGGGCTTTTCAGACCCGTCCGCAATCGGGCGTGGACGTCTATTTCGACAATACAGGGCAGGGCGATTATCCCGCCATCACCACCAATGTCGATCTGAACAATCCCAACAACGGTCTGTGGGAATGGTATCGTCAAAATGTCGCGCTGGTCCGCCGCACGACCGAGACGAAGGGCGCGCATTTCGACGTCACCTATGGCGATGAGATGTTCAATGTGAAGGTCGGGGCCGCCTATGACCGCGCACAGCGCACCATCCGCGCCTATGACAACAGCCCGGCCTATCAGTTGTCGGTCTGCGGCGCAGGTTGCACCGGCGCGACCGGCACCATCCCGACCAGCGCGGTTCCGCAATATCTGATGCCGTCAAGCACCAGCAATTTCGGCCACCTGGCGAGCGGAAACATCGGTTTCACTTCTTATATCCGCCCGGATTTCGAGGCGATCAAGCAGGCGACCAACTATGCCAGCTTCCGAGACGGCGCGCCTGAAACGCGCGGTGCAGTCACTGGCGGCGCGACTGGAGACATGGACGAAACCGTCATGGGCGCCTATTTCGAGCTGAACGGCCTCACTACGCTGGCAGGTCGCGACCTGCGCATCAATGCCGGTATGCGCTATGCCCATACCAAGCAGGAAGTCGTCGGACCCAGCCAGGTCGGCACCGCCATCATCGACATTACGTCGCGGTCGAAATATGAAAATTTCCTGCCGTCGATCAACTTGACCTATGACATTGCCGACAATGTAAAGCTGCGCGCGTCGGCCTCGCGCACGATGACCCGCCCGGATGCGGGGCAGATCCTTCCCGGCATCACTTTCTCCGACCCGTCGGCTCTGCTGGCCAGTGCGGGCAATCCTGAACTGAAACCCTATACGTCCGACAATTACGATATCGGCGGTGAAATCTACACCGGCGGCATCGGCTATATCGGTGTGTCGCTGTTCATGAAGAATATTCAGGGCTTCACCGTTACGCAATCGCAGCAGGTAAGCTTCGGGTCGCTGAACATTCCGTTCGACAGCCTCATTTCGACCCAGCAAAATGCGCTGCGCGACCGTTCGCTTCAGACCGGCATCGCCATCGATGCGCTGCCGATCACGGTGAACCGGCCGATCAACCTGTCCGACCTGAAGATCAAGGGTCTGGAAGCGACCTGGGTCCAGCCGCTCGATTTCCTGTTCAAAGGATTGGGCTTCTCTGCCAACGGCACCTATCTCGACCAGTCTTCCTCGTCCGGGCTGGTGGCGACCGGCGTATCTAAATATTCCTACAATCTTCAGGGCTTCTATGAGAATGACGGCCTGTCGGTCAGCCTGAACTATGTGTGGAATGACGACGCGATTGCGCTGAACGGTCCGCAAAACGGCATCAGCAACGCCAATCTGCGTTCGGAAGCGCGCGGCCAGTTCGATATGTCGGCAGGCTATCAACTGCCCTTCTTCAACAAGGCGCTGCGCCTGACGGTCGATGTCCTCAACATCACCAACGAACCGATCCGCACCAACTTCGAATATGATAATGCGCCCTATTCGGTCTATTATCCCGGTCGCACGGTGCTGGCCGGTATCCGGGCCAACTTCTGATCCTCCCCCAGGGAAAACTTACAGGGTCGGCGGCAACGCCGGCCCTTTTTCTTGGGTTGCGCCCAAATAATATGTCAGGATTTGGTGATCATGATGATGCGTTCTTTCCTCGCGCCTGTTCTTGCGGTTGCCGCCCTTACCGCTGGTCCGGCGCAGGCGCGCACCTGCACCCCGACATGGGTAGCGGGCTGGGCGTCCGCGCAATTCCTGCCGACCGGCGACGCCGCGCTGCCTGCCGGAACGCTGGCCGACAGCACGCTGCGCCAGAATATACGCGCGTCGATCGGCGGGGATCGGGTGCGGGTGCGCCTCTCCAATCTTGAAGGGACCAAGGCGCTTGCCCTGTCGGGCGTCAGCATCGCCCGCGCCATCAGCCCTGCGTCTGCGGCTATCGACCCGGCCACACGCCAGATGCTGCGTTTCGATGGCAAGGCGGACGTGACCGTTCCGGCAGGTGCGGACTATCTGTCCGATCCGGTCACGCTGCCGGTCAAGGCGCTCGACACGCTGGCTATATCGATCCGTTATGCGGGCGAACCGTCGGCGCAGACGGCGCACCCCGGCGCGCGTGCGACATCCTATATCCTGCCCGGCGATCATCTGGCTGATGCGCAGATGACCGGGGCCGCAACCTTCGACCATTGGTTCAACCTTACGGCGATAGAAATCGAGCGGTGCCAGCCGGTAAAGCTGATCGTGGCGCTGGGGGATTCCATCACCGACGGGCGCGGCTCCACGACCAACGGTAACGACCGCTGGACCGACCGTCTGGTCGAGCGGCTACAGGCCGACCCGAAGCGTCGCCATGTCGCGCTGGTCAATCAGGGGATTGGCGGCAACCGCCTGCTGGACGACGGGCTTGGTCCCAACGCATTGGCGCGGCTTGACCGTGACGTGCTGGCCCAGCCGGGCGTGACGCAAATCATCCTGCTGGAAGGGATCAACGACCTTGGCACGCTGACCCGCGACGCGCCGGTTAGTCCGGCGGCGCATCAGGCCCATGTCGCCCGCATCATCGGTGCCTATCGGCAGGTCATCGCCCGCGCCCATGCCAGGGGGATCAAGGTCATTGGCGCGACTATCCTGCCCTTTGTCGGCAATGCATATTATCACCCGGATGCCCGCAATGAAGCAGACCGGCAGGCGGTGAACGATTGGATCAGGACGCCGGGACATTTCGATGGCCTGATCGATTTCGACCGCGCAACCCGCGACCCCGCGCACCCCGACCGGCTGCTTCCCGCCTATGATGTCGGCGACGCGCTGCATCCTTCGCCAGCGGGATACAGGGCGATGGGCGACGCGATCCCGCTGACCCTGTTCGACTAAGCTATTTCCGCCGCCCGCCTGCGTCCAGCACCGTTTCCATCGCTACGAAGGTCGATGTGCTGGCGACATGGGGCAGGGCGGAAATTTTTTCGCCCAGCACAGTGCGATAGCGGCGAATATCCGCCGTCCGCACTTTGAGCAGATAGTCGAAGCTGCTGGCGATCATGTGGCATTCCTCGACTTCGGCGATCCGCCGCACGGCCGCGTTGAATTCGCCCAGAGCGGCCTCGCGCGTGTCGGACAGTTTGACTTCGGCGAAAGCGACATGGTCCAGCCCCAGCTTCGCCGGATCGACGATCGCGCGAAACCCCTTGATCACGCCTGCCTCGACCAATCGTTTCAGTCGGACCTGTGCGGGTGTCTTGGACAATCCGACCTGCACGGCCAGATCGGTGACGGTCATGCGGCCATCCTCCACCAGCGCAGCGACGATTTTGCGGTCGAATTCGTCCAGTTCGACTGTTTGGAGTGTCTTATCCATGGAAATTGCCTAGCATAAGCCATTTAATAAGTCATATCCTCCACGAAAGCCCGCTTCAAAAGACGGAAGTGCGTGTCAGAATCCGATAAACTGCGCGGCATGACCTTATCGCCTCCATTCGCCGCCTTCGCCCCTGCCATCCGCGCACCTTCGCCGCTGCGCCGGGCGATCACTGCCGCCTGCCGTCGCGAGGAGGCCGATGCCCTCGCGCCGCTGATCGATGCGGCCACGCTGCCCGCCGCCACCCGCGCCGCGATTGCAGAGACTGCCCGCGCCCTCGTCACGACGCTGCGCGCCAATCACAAGGGGACCGGCGTCGAAGGGCTGGTGCAGGAATATGCCCTGTCCAGTCAGGAAGGGGTGGCGCTGATGTGCCTAGCCGAGGCGCTGCTGCGCATCCCCGACGCGGCGACCTGCGACGCGCTGATCCGTGACAAGATCGCCGATGGCGACTGGGGTTCGCATCTGGGCGGTGACAAGTCGCTGTTCGTCAATGCCGCGACCTGGGGGCTGGTCGTCACCGGCAAGCTGGTCGGCAGCGTCGATGATCGCGGCCTTGGCGCGGCGCTTGCCCGCCTTGTTGCCCGCGCGGGGGAGCCAGTGATCCGGCGCGGCGTCGACCTGGCCATGCGCATGATGGGCGAACAGTTCGTCACTGGCGAAACTATCGGCCAAGCGCTCAAGCGCGCCAAGGTGATGGAAGCCAGGGGCTTCGGTTACAGCTATGACATGCTGGGCGAAGCGGCCACCACCGCCGCGGACGCCAGGCGCTATTATGCCGATTATGAGGCAGCGATCCACGCCATCGGCAAAGCCTCCGCCGGACGCGGCATCTATGCTGGTCCCGGCATATCGATCAAATTGTCCGCCCTTCACCCGCGTTACACCCGCGCGCAGGCCGGCCGTGTCATGGCGGAATTGCTCCCGCGTGTGCAGCAACTCGCCGCGCTGGCCAAAAGCTATGACATCGGGTTCAACATCGACGCGGAGGAAGCCGATCGGCTCGAACTCTCGCTCGACCTGCTCGAAAGCCTTGCCTTCCATAGCTCGCTTGGCGGCTGGAATGGCCTTGGCTTCGTGGTGCAGGGCTATGGCAAGCGCTGTCCGTTCGTCATCGACTGGATAGTGGATATGGCCCGCCGCGCCGATCGCCGCATCATGGTCCGGCTGGTCAAGGGCGCCTATTGGGACGCGGAAATCAAGCGGGCGCAAGTGGATGGCATTGTCCACTTCCCTGTCTACACGCGCAAGCTCCACACCGACATCGCCTATATCGCCTGCGCCCGAAAGCTGCTGGCCGCGCCCGACGCGGTGTTCCCGCAATTCGCCACCCATAATGCCCAGACGCTGGCGACCATCTACCAGATGGCCGGTCCCGATTTCTCCCATGGCAGCTACGAATTTCAGTGCCTGCACGGCATGGGCGAGCCGCTGTACGAACAGGTGGTGGGCGCGGGTAAGCTGGACCGGCCCTGCCGTATCTATGCGCCGGTCGGGACACATGAAACCTTGCTGGCCTATCTAGTCCGCCGCCTGCTGGAAAATGGCGCGAACAGCAGTTTCGTCAACCGCATCGCCGACCCCGCCGTGTCGGTCGAGGCGATGATCGCCGATCCGGTCGATACGCTTCGCCAGATGCCGCACCCCGGCGCCAGACATGACCAGATCGCGCTGCCCGCCGACCTCTATCCCGACCGCCGCAATTCCGACGGCATCGACCTGAGCAGCGAAAGCGCACTGGCCAGCCTGAGCGAGGCGCTACGCCACAGCGCGACGATCGACTGGACCGCCGCAGCCGAAGGGGGGGAGGGCGCGCGTCGCCCGGTGCATAACCCCGCCGATCATCGCGACATTGTCGGCATCGTCACGGAAGCGTCGCCGGACCAAGCCCGCGCTGCTGCCATCCGCGCCGCAGCTTCGCGCTGGGGCGACATTCCTGTGGCCGCCCGCGCGGCCACATTGGATCGCGCCGCCGACGCCATGCAGGCGCATATGCCCGTGCTGATCGGCCTGATCGTGCGCGAAGCAGGCAAGTCCGTCCCCAACGCGATCGGCGAAGTGCGTGAGGCGATCGACTTTTTGCGCTATTATGCGCAACAGGCCCGCGCCAGCTTCGGCCCGGCGCAGGCTCCGCTGGGCGTCGTCACCTGCATCAGCCCGTGGAACTTCCCGCTGGCGATCTTCACCGGGCAAATTGCCGCCGCGCTGGTGGCGGGCAATGCGGTGCTGGCCAAGCCAGCCGAAGAAACACCGCTGATCGCGGCTGAGGCCGTTCGCCTGCTCCACGAAGCGGGCGTTCCGACCGACGCTCTCCAACTCCTGCCCGGCGATGGCGCGATCGGTGCGGCTCTCGTCGCCGCGCCGCAGACCGCTGCGGTGATGTTCACCGGCTCGACGCAAGTTGCGCGTCTGATCCAGCGTCAATTGGCGACTCGCCCGTCGCCAGCGGGAAAACCCATCCCTTTGATCGCCGAAACAGGCGGCCAGAACGCGATGATCGTGGACAGCAGCGCGCTGGCCGAACAGGTGGTTGCCGACGTCATTGCCTCTGCCTTCGACAGTGCGGGTCAGCGCTGTTCGGCGTTGCGTGTCCTGTGCCTGCAAGAGGATATTGCCGATCGCACGCTCACCATGTTGAAGGGTGCGCTGGCCGAATTGCGGATCGGTCGCACCGATGCGCTGAACATCGACATCGGCCCTGTCATCACGGCTGAGGCGCGCGATGGCATCAGCGCCCATGTCGATGCGATGCGCGCACGCGGATGCAGGGTCGAGCAACTGCCGCTGCCGCCGCAAGCTGCCCATGGCACGTTCGTCGCGCCGACGATCATCGAAATCGACAGCATTGCCGACATCGGACGCGAGGTGTTCGGCCCGGTCCTCTATGTCCTGCGCTTTCGTCGCGATCGGCTCGACGCGCTGGTCGATGCGATCAACGCGACGGGCTATGGCCTGACATTCGGCCTGCACACCCGGCTGGACGAGACAGTCGCGCGCGTCACGTCGCGGGTGAAGGTCGGCAATATCTATGTGAACCGCAACGTCATCGGCGCCATCGTGGGGGTTCAGCCCTTTGGTGGCTGTGGCCTGTCCGGCACCGGACCCAAGGCGGGCGGGCCACTCTATCTGGGGCGGCTGGTGACCACGCCGCCTGCGGTTCTGGCTGCGCGTGTCGGTTCGCTGCAATCGCCGCTCCATGCCTTTGCCGACTGGCTCGACGGGCAGGGGGAAGCGGACGCTGCGTTTCAGGCGCGCCGTGTCGGTGATGCGTCTGCGCTGGGCATCGAACTGACATTGCCCGGCCCGGTCGGGGAAGCGAACATCTACGCCCTTCACCCGCGTGGCATGATCGCGCTATATCCCGCGACCCGTGTGGGGTTGTTCGGGCAAATGGCAGCGGTTCTGGCGACCGGCAATCGCGGTCAGGTGCAGGGGATGGCGCTACCTGCTGACTTGCCTGATAGCCTCGCGGCGCATTTCATCAGCGATACGCAAGCGCCGATCGCCGCCGCTCTGGTGGAGGGGGACGCTGACCGGGTTTCGACCATCGTTCAGACGGTTGCGGCCATGCCGGGGCGTATCGTTTCGGTTCATGCCGAACTGCCAGGCGGCGGCTATTGCCTCAGCTGGCTGCTGGAGGAAGTCTCCACTTCCATCAACACGACGGCAGCGGGCGGTAATGCCAGCCTGATGATGATTGGCTGACACGAAAAAGGGCAGCGACCCCAGTGATCGCCGCCCTTTTGCAAGCCTTTGACGAGATAGTCGCCGCGTTAGCGAGTGATACCCGCCCGCACCATCGTCACTTCGCCACTGGCCGCATAGGCGGCAGTGGCGTGCGCCTGCGCAGTCTGAGGGTCTTTGCCATCGACGATCGCGGCGATCTGCTGCGCGCTGGGTACCCGATCATACACCCCATACAGGTCGGTCTGGCCGACCATATGGATCGACAGCTTGTAGCCCGCGCCCTGCTTTGTCGGGTCGAACGACAGCACAGTGCCGCTGTCATCGACCGGCACGATGATCGCGCCGTCGCTACGCCCGGTCTGCTGGAGCATGTCGTAGCTGCCGTCGGCGGTCGCAACGGTTCCCCGGATGCACAAAGTATCGCGCCCTTCGCGTGGGATGCGGACATCCTGCGGCGCAGCAGCGTCGGTGGAGCGAACCGCGCTCAGGCGCGCCTGTCCCTGTTCGGCGGTCGGGCAAGCCCCAAAGCTGGCAGGCGTCGTGGCGTGCAGGCTGGCGGCATCATCCACGTTCAGATTGGCTAGCATCCCGTCCAGGCCCGCCAGCACTTCGGCGCGCCGTTCGGTCGGGCCAGTAACGCGGATCTTGACGATCCAGCGCCCGGCATGGACGAACCCGGCCGCCGTGGTCAGCGCGCCATCGGCGGCATCGTCATAGACAGCGCGGATCGCGGTACCTGGTTGGCCTGCGACGGCCGTGCTGGCATAGGCGCTGCGGTGCGTCCGGGTGCCGAACCGGGACATGATCGCCTTGTCGGTCATGTAAGCCGCCAGCGATGCGTCGGCATAGGTCGGCAGATAGACGTAGAGCGTCGCCTGCACCGCGCCATCTTCCGACAGATATTGCGCATAATTGTCCACCGCGCGTCCGCCATTGGACGCCTCACCGCTTTTGGCGAGCGATAGCGTGGCTACGCTCTGCGGCAGGCTGATGCCCGCCGCATTGGCGCGGATGGCTGTCTGTGTCGGTGTCCATGCTTCGGCATCGTCCGCCGCCCGCGCAATCGACGGCGCGGTCAGGCAGAGGGCCAAAGATAAGAGAAACCGGGCGCGCTTGGGCATTGGCATCCTTCTCCTGATCCAAACCGTCTTGGCGCGGCCTTGAATAGTTACAGGAAGGCTACAGACTATGCGCGCCCGCGCAAGTCCCTTCTTCAGGATGCAGGGGGGATTTGCGCCGGATATTGGGGCAGGGCGGGGTCATGATGCGCCCAGCCGGGGGCCGCGTCGGTCCAGATTTCGGCCTGCGGTCCGATCAGCCCCGTATCGTCCAGTGCGCCGGCGCGAATGATCGTCTGGTGCGGGCGCGATTCGGCCAGGCTGAATATCGGCGTGCCGCATTGCGGGCAAAAGCCGCGCCGCATCGCATTACCGCTGTCGGCGATGCCGGCGTGCCAGTGGACTTCCCCGGTGGTCGTAACCTTGTCCGTCGGAAAGACGATGTTCACCGTGCCTGATCCGCCGCCCAAATATTGGCACAGCCGGCACCAGCATTGCCGCGCCGCGATCGGCTCTGCGTCGATGCTGATGCGCACTGCGCCGCACAGGCATCCGGCTTGATGAGCCATGACTTATCGCCCCTGCCGCCGGGCCATGAAAGCCAGACGCTCGAACATCATGACATCCTGCTCATTTTTGAGCAGCGCGCCGTGCAACGGCGGGATCGCCTTGGTCGGATCGCTGTTTTGCAGCACGTCGAGCGGCATATCCTCGTTCAGCAGCAGTTTGAGCCAGTCGATCAGCTCGCTGGTGCTGGGCTTTTTCTTCAGGCCCGGCACGTCGCGGATTTCATAGAAAATATCCATCGCCCGGCTCACCAATATCTTCTGGATGTCGGGGAAATGCACGTCGACAATCGCCTGCATCGTGTCCCGATCGGGGAATTTGATATAGTGGAAGAAGCAGCGACGCAGAAAAGCGTCGGGCAATTCCTTTTCGTTATTCGACGTGATGATGACCACGGGACGTTCCTTGGCCGCGATCGTTTCGCCCGTTTCATAGACGTGGAACGCCATGCGATCGAGTTCCTGCAACAGGTCGTTGGGAAATTCGATGTCGGCCTTGTCGATTTCGTCGATCAGCAGCACGGGCAAAGTGGGGCTGGTAAAGGCTTCCCACATCTTGCCCTTGCGAATGTAATTGCCAATGTCGTGAACGCGCGGGTCGCCCAATTGCCCATCGCGCAGGCGCGCGACGGCATCATATTCGTACAAGCCCTGATGCGCCTTGGTCGTCGATTTGACGTTCCATTCGATCAGCGGCGCGCCGAGCGCCGTCGCGATCTCCTGCGCCAGCACAGTCTTGCCGGTGCCTGGCTCACCCTTCACCAGCAACGGTCGCCGCAGCAGGATGGCGGCATTGACCGCGACTTTCAGATCGTCGGTAGCGACATAATCGGGCGTGCCTTCAAAGCGCATGTCTGTCCGTCCATTTGCCTGTCAATATAGCGGGACTAGGCAAAGGGCCGCGCGGAAGCAAGCCGCGCGGGCGCTATTCAGATCTGGCGCGCGCGCACGTCGGCGCGGGCGGCCAGCAAATCCCACAGGCCACGATGCTGGTTCAGCAACTGGCGCGCGCCGAACTGGATCGCCCGGTCGGTCGCATCGTCCCCGCCGATCGCACGGGCAATATCCAGCGTGACGGCGCGTTCGGGGAGAGTGCAGCGCTGTGGCTCCAGCCCCGCGCGGATCGCCGCCATGTCCAGAACATGGCGCACCGCGCGCCAATCCAGCACCAGCGCAATCGCCGCGCCCATGGCACAACCGCGCCGGTCGGACTGGGCCAGCATGTCGAGTGCATGGCGCTGCTGCCCAACGGTAGTTTCGCAATCGGCCTGACCCGCCGTGCTGGGGACCGGGCCAGCCGCAACTGTTACCTGGGTCAGATAAGCGCGCTCCACCGAAAAGGCGTCCGCCGTTTCGATCAGCCAGGCGCGAGCGGCATTGTCGGCCGAACGGTTGGCTGCATGATCGATGACGCCGGGATGGCGTCCATGCAGCAGGCAGAGATAATAGGCGGCGTCGGCAAGATCGCCCAGCGAGAGCAGTGCATCGCGCGACACGCTGCTGCTGGCGCGATTGGCATAGGGGTGTGCCGCCGTGCCATCGGCCGCCACCAGCGCCTCCAATATCCGCGATATGTCGCCAAACTGATAGCGTGGTGCCGCTTCGCTCATAATATGAAAATCCCTGTAAACCCCGGACCGCCAGCGGGGATTTGACGGGCAAGCTAGGCAATCGGGGTAAAGGAGCAGTTTACGGCCCAACAAAAAAGGGCGGCCCGTGCAGGCCGCCCTTCGAAAATATGCGGAAACCGCTATTTACTGGTCGAGGAAACTGCGCATCTTGCGGCTGCGCGACGGGTGCTTGAGCTTGCGCAGCGCCTTCGCCTCGATCTGACGGATGCGTTCGCGAGTCACGCTGAACTGCTGGCCCACTTCCTCCAGCGTATGATCGGTGTTCATGCCGATGCCAAAGCGCATCCGCAGCACGCGCTCCTCACGCGGCGTCAGCGACGCCAGAACGCGGGTGACCGTTTCCTTCAGGTTCGCCTGAATCGCGGCATCCACGGGGATGATCGCATTCTTGTCCTCGATGAAATCGCCCAGATGCGAATCCTCCTCATCGCCGATCGGCGTTTCGAGGGAGATCGGCTCCTTGGCGATCTTCATCACCTTGCGGACCTTTTCCAGCGGCATGGACAGACGCTCTGCCATTTCCTCCGGGGTCGGTTCGCGGCCCTGTTCGTGCAGGAACTGGCGGCTGGTGCGGACCAGCTTGTTGATCGTTTCGATCATATGGACCGGAATACGGATGGTCCGCGCCTGATCCGCGATCGAACGGGTGATCGCCTGACGGATCCACCAGGTCGCATAAGTGCTAAACTTGTAGCCGCGCCGATATTCGAACTTATCGACCGCTTTCATCAGGCCAATGTTACCTTCTTGAATAAGATCAAGGAATTGCAGGCCACGGTTCGTATATTTTTTAGCGATGGAGATGACGAGACGCAGGTTCGCTTCGACCATTTCCTTCTTGGCGATGCGTGCCTCACGCTCGCCCTTCTGCACCATGTTGACGATGCGGCGAAACTCGCTGAGCGACATGCCGGTCGCCTGCGCGATTTCGCCAACCTCGTTGCGGATGCGATCGACCGCGCGCCCTTCGGCAGCGACGAAGGCGGACCATTTCTTGTCCAGGCCCGAAACCTTGTCCAGCCAGCCATCGTCCAGCTCATGGTTCACATAGCGATCGAGGAAATCCTTGCGCGGCACCTTGTGCCGTTCGGCCAGACGTAGCATCTGCCCGCCCAGCGCGGTCAGGCGCCGGTTATAAGCGTAAAGCTGATCGACCAGATATTCGATCTTCTGCTGGTGGAACTGGACGCTTTCGACCTGCGCGGTCAGGCTTTCGCGCAATTCCTGATATTCGTCTTCCGACTTCTGGCTCAGCGCGTCGCCATTGGCCAGCGCGACCATGCGCTTGGCCTGCACATTGGAGAATGCACGGAAGATTTCGGTGATGGTCGCAAACTTCTCCAGCGCCATCGGCTTGAGCGTTTCTTCCATCTGCGCGAGCGAAAGAGTATTGTCTTCCTCTTCTTCTTCCTCGGCTGCCCGGCGCGTGCGCCGTTCGGTCAGGCCATCCTCATCCTCATCGGCGTCGGCGGATTCTTCTTCGGGTTCTTCTTCTTCCTTGAAGCTGGGACCAGCGGTCTTTTCGCTGATCTCGCCATCATCGTCTTCGGCACCCTCTTCCAGATTCTCCGGTGCAGGATCCTTGGAAAGCATCGCATCGAGATCGAGAATCTCGCGCAGCTGCATTTCGCCATTGTTGAGCGCCGTCGACCATTCGATGATTGCATTGAAAGTCGTCGGGCTTTCGCACAGGCCCAGAATCATGGTGTCGCGACCGGCCTCGATCCGCTTGGCGATGGCGATTTCGCCCTCACGGCTCAGCAATTCCACCGCGCCCATTTCGCGCAGATACATGCGCACCGGGTCGTCGGTCCGGTCGACTGTTTCCTTCTTCTTTTCGGTGATCAGCTTGGGACCGCCGTCGTCATCGGCGCTGTCGTCGTTCGAATCATCGTCGCTGTCGTCGCGCTGCGGCTCCTCGCCGTCCTCGCTCGCTTCTTCATTTTCGACGATGTTGACGCCCATGTCGTTGAGCGCGGACATGACGTCCTCGATCTGCTCGGACGACATCTGGTCCTGCGGCAGCGCTTCGTTCAGCTCGTCATAGGTGATGTAGCCGCGCTTTTTGGCGCGGGAAATCAGCTTTTTGACCGATGCCTCGTTAAGGTCGAGCAGGGGGGCGTCGCCACCTTCATCCCCGCCTTCGCCTGCACCTGTACTTTTGCTGTTCGCCTTGGTCGCCATCTATTCGCCTTAACTCCGCCGCCCCTTTTGACGGGACGGTCCTGAAATCAATCAATGTCTTGCGGCTGGGCGAGTTCCGCCAGCCGCTGGTCATGTTCCGCCTTCAGCGCGCGGATGCGCTGCTGCTGTGCGAAATTGGCTTCGCTGAAATCACTTTCAAACCGCCGTGTCGATTCTGCCAGTGCTGCTTCCAGCTCCGGTCCTTGCGCCATCACCCCGATGGCCTCCTCCAGATCACGCGAAAGGCGGCTGGCGTCGGGGATCATCCTGTTGGGGGTGAATGTGAACGTGTCGGCCCGAAGCATCCCCTTCGCCATATTATACACTTCACCTTGCCCCAATATGGTAAGGAGGGTGTCGGTTACAACTGTTTCTTTGCGCATCGACGCAGCAATCATTGCGGCGAGCAATTCGGCAAGGACCGGATCGGCCACATGCAGGCTCGACAATGTCTCGCGGTGACGCGGAATCTGCTCCGGGTGCCGTAGCAGGCTGGCCAGCACAGCGCGCAGCAGACGCTGCTCCATGCCCGTTGCGCCGATCGCCCGTGCCTCTGCGCCCGCAGGGGCCAAGGGGGCTTTCCAATTGCCCTTCCGGTCGCGCTGCCACCGACCCGCCGCGCCCCCGCCTTGCCCACGCGGGGCGGCATTGAACGCCGGGCGCGCAAAGAACAGCGCATCATAGCGTTCACGAAAGGCATGGGCATAATGGGCGCGCACGTCGGAATGCTGGATCGCCTCGGTAATCGCGCCCAGCCGCTGTTTGAGCGCGGCCTTCTGCTCCGGCGTATCGAGCGGGGCTACGCTTTGTTCGTGATTCCACAGCCGGTCGACCAGCGGCTGTGCGTTGGTCAGAACGGCGTTCATTGCCGCTGGCCCTTCGGCCCGGATCAGATCGTCGGGATCCTTCCCCACGGGCAGCGTCGCAAAGGCCAGGCTGTGGCCCGGACGCAACAGGGGGAGGGCGCGCATTGCCGCACGAATCGCTGCTTTTTGTCCGGCGCTATCGCCATCGAAGCAAAGGATCGGCACTTCGACCATCTTCCACAATCGCTCGATCTGATGCTCGGTCAGTGCGGTTCCCAGCGGCGCGACAGCATCGCCAAAGCCCGCCTGCGCCAGCGCGATTACGTCCATATAGCCTTCGACCACGATGACCCGGCCCGTATTACGGCTGGCAGGCGAAGCGCGATCGATATTGTAAAGCGTGCGCCCCTTGTCGAACAAAGGCGTGTCGGGGGAATTGAGATATTTGGGTTCGCCCGCGCCCAATATCCGCCCGCCAAAGGCAATCACGCGCCCGCGAATGTCGCGGATCGGCAGCATCAGGCGACCCCGGAAGCGGTCATAGCTGTCGCGCTTGGTCGCCCGCTTCGCGTCAGCCTCCAGCGCATCGGGGTCGATCAGCAGGCCCGCTTCGACCAGCATCGGGTCGCCAAATTCCTTGAGCGCGCTTTTCAACCGCCCGCGCGAATCCGGCGAATAGCCAAAGCCGAACGCCCGCCGCGTCGCATCGCTGATGCCACGCTTGGCCAGATAGGCGCGCGCCTCCGCCCCGTCGATCCCGCCCAATTGTTCTTCGAAGAAACTCTGCGCTGCGGCCATTGCGTCATGCAGCCCCTTGGCCGCCTCCGCCCGCTTGGCTGCGCGCGGATCGGGCGCAGGCACGTCCATGCTGGCCGCCTGCGCCAGTTCCTTGACCGCCTCCATGAAGGGCAGGCCGCGTTGGTCGGTCATCCACCGGATCGCGTCGCCATGCGCCCCGCACCCGAAGCAGTGGTAGAAGCCCTTTTCATCGTTGATCGTGAAGCTGGGCGTCTTTTCGTTATGGAACGGGCAGCACGCCTTATATTCACGCCCGGCCTTCGTCACCTTGATCGTGCGACCGATCAGGGTGGACAGCGACGTGCGCATCCGCAGTTCGTCAAGGAAGGCAGGGGTCAGGGACATAGGTTAAACTATATCGCCCCCAACAGGATTTTTACGCAAGAGCCGCCTTCACCAGCCCACTCGCCTTGCTCATGTCGATGACGCTGCCGTGGCGCTCCTTCAGCACCGCCATCACCTTGCCCATATCCTTCACGCTGGCCGCGCCGACTTCCGCCTTGATGCCTTCGATCGCGGCCTTGGTATCGGCTTCGCTCATCTGCGCGGGCAGGAAGCTTTCGATCACGTCCAGTTCGGCCTGTTCCTTGGCCGCCAGCTCATCGCGTCCGCCGGTGGTGAACATCTCGATCGATTCGCGGCGCTGCTTCACCATCTTCTGAAGCACGTCGACAACCACCACATCATCGTCCGGCACGCTCGACGCGGTGCGCAGTTCGATGTCGCGGTCCTTCAATTTGGCCAGGATCAGGCGCACGGCGGCCAGCTTTTCCTTGTCGCCAGCCTTCATGGCGGTGATCTGGGCGCTCTTGATGGTATCGCGAATCATCGACGAATGAATCCTGTTTCTTGCGGAAAGGAGCAGATATAACGGCAAAAGAGATTTTTAACAGACGTTGACCGAGAGGCTCAGCGGGCATAGGTGACCGGCCGTTTAACCCGCATCAGACGGGTTCCCGCAAAAGCATGAAGGACGCTTAGACCATGGCTGACGCCAAGACCCTCATTGTGCCCAAAGGAGCGACAGGGGTCGTGGTATTTGCCGATGGCAGCGCGGTATTCGGGCGCGGCTTTGGCGCAATTGGCGAAGCGGTCGGCGAACTCTGCTTCAACACGTCGATCACCGGCTATCAGGAGATCATGACCGATCCTTCCTACGCCGGGCAGATCATCAATTTCACTTTCCCCCATATCGGCAATGTCGGCACCAATCTGGACGATGTAGAGGCGGACAGCCCCTATGCGCTGGGCTGCATCGTGCGGCAGGATGTGACCGCGCCCAGCAATTTCCGCAACGTCGAACCCTTCGACCAGTGGATGGCGCAAAAGGGCCGCATTGGCCTTGCCGGGGTCGATACCCGCGCGCTCACTCGCCTGATCCGCGTCAAGGGCGCGCCCAATGTCGTCATCGCCCACGATCCCGAAGGCGCGTTCGACATCGCGGCACTCGCGGCCAAGGCGGCTTCCTGGCCGGGCCTTGAAGGCATGGACCTGGCCATCGCAGTCACGGGGCAGGAAACGCGGCTATGGAAAGATGGCGGCTGGACGCTTGCCACCGGCTATGATGTCGACGCCACCGACCGGATCGAAACCGTTGCGGCAGGCTATCCCGCCGTCGGCGAAGATGGTGAGGCTTTGCTGTTCACCGAAGATCAGGCACCCACCGCCACGCCGCGCCCGCATGTCGTCGCGCTCGATTATGGCGCGAAGAATAATATCTTCCGCAATCTGGTGCAGGCCGGCGCGCGCGTCACCGTGCTGCCCGCCACCGCGACGTTCGAACAGATTATGGACCTGTCGCCCGACGGCGTGTTCCTGTCCAACGGTCCGGGTGATCCCGCCGCGACCGGCACCTATGCCGTCCCGGTCATCGCCGCGCTGCTGACCGAAAATGTGCCGATCTTCGGTATCTGCCTTGGCCATCAGTTGCTGGGGCTGGCCGTGGGCGCAAAGACGATCAAGATGCATCAGGGCCATCGCGGCGCGAACCATCCGGTCAAGCGACTGGACGACGGCCTCGTCGAAATCACCAGCATGAACCATGGTTTCGCGGTGGACGCCGCCACGCTGCCCGCCAACGCGCGCACGACTCATATCTCGCTATTCGACGGCAGCAATTGCGGCATCGAACTGACCGACCGCAACGCCTTCTCGGTCCAGTATCACCCCGAAGCCTCACCCGGCCCGCAGGACAGTTTCTACCTGTTCAAACGCTTCGTGGATGGCCTGAAAAAGCCGGTGGCGGCATGAGCATCAAGCTGCCCCCCGTCGATGAAGCGCGCCTGGCCGCCGAGTGGGAAGCGGACCGCGAAGTCCTCGCCAACCTCGCCGCCAATGGCGACAAGGCAATGATCCCGCGCGCCGTGGACGTCAGCTTCAAGGGCAATGACAAGGATTTCGACCGCGTCCTGGAAATCGCCAGCCAGTTCGGCATGGTCGAACTGGATCGCGAAGAAGATGAGGATGGCGACCTGTTCCTGTTCCTCGAATGTGAGCAAGCCGTGGACGAAGCCTCCATCCGCGCCCTGACCAAGAAATGCCTCCAGATCGAAATCCTCTGCGGCGTCGAATATGACGGCTGGGGGTGCGAGGCACGGACGGGGGCGGTGCATTGAGCGCCACGACACATATTCTGCGCAACAGCGCCTATACTCATAAATCAGAGGCCAAATAATGCCCAAACGCAACGACATCTCCTCCATCCTCATCATCGGCGCTGGCCCGATCATCATCGGTCAGGCGTGCGAGTTCGATTATTCGGGCACGCAGGCGGTGAAGGCGCTCAAGGAAGAGGGCTATCGCATCATCCTGGTCAATTCCAACCCGGCCACGATCATGACCGACCCGGAATTTGCCGATGCGACCTATATCGAGCCGATCACGCCCGAAATCGTGGCGAAGATCATCGAGAAGGAGCGGCCCGACGCGGTGTTGCCGACGATGGGCGGGCAGACCGCGCTCAACACCGCGCTGGCCCTGTTCAACGACGGCACGCTGGAGAAATATGGCGTCCAGATGATCGGCGCGGACGCCGAAGCGATCGACAAGGCGGAGGACCGGATCAAGTTCCGCGACGCGATGGACAAGATCGGGCTGGAATCCGCCCGTTCGCGCGTCGCGCACACGATGGACGAAGCGTTGGCCGCGCTGGAATTTACCGGTCTGCCATCCATCATCCGCCCCAGCTTCACCATGGGCGGCACCGGCGGCGGCATCGCCTATAATCGCGACGAGTTCATGAACATCGTGCGCGGCGGGCTTGACGCATCGCCCACCACCGAAGTCCTGATCGAGGAATCGCTGCTCGGCTGGAAAGAATATGAGATGGAAGTCGTGCGGGACCGCAACGACAATTGCATCATCATCTGCTCGATCGAAAATGTCGATCCGATGGGCGTCCATACCGGCGATTCCATCACCGTCGCCCCGGCGCTGACGCTGACCGACAAGGAATATCAGATCATGCGCAACGCATCCATTGCGGTGCTGCGCGAAATCGGTGTCGAAACAGGCGGTTCCAACGTGCAGTTCGCGGTCAATCCGAAGGATGGCCGCCTGATCGTGATCGAAATGAACCCGCGCGTGTCGCGCTCGTCCGCGCTCGCGTCCAAAGCCACCGGCTTCCCGATCGCCAAGGTCGCGGCCAAGCTGGCTGTGGGATACACGCTGGACGAAATCACCAACGACATCACCGGCGCGACGCCTGCGTCGTTTGAGCCGACGATCGACTATGTCGTGACCAAAATCCCGCGTTTCGCTTTTGAGAAGTTCAAGGGTGCGGAGCCTTTGCTTGGCACCGCGATGAAGTCGGTCGGCGAAGTCATGGCGATTGGCCGCAACATCCATGAATCGATGCAGAAGGCGCTGCGCGGTCTGGAAACCGGGCTGTCGGGCTTTAATCAGGTCGATCATCTGGTCGGCGCGCCCAAGGACGACATCATCGCCGCACTCGCCACCCCCACGCCCGACCGGTTGCTGGTCGCGGCGCAGGCATTGCGCGAAGGGCTGAGCGTCGCGGAAATCCACGCTATCGCCAAATTCGACCCCTGGTTCCTCGACCGGATCAAGGAAATCGTCGATGCCGAGGGCGAGGTGCTGGAAAATGGCTTGCCGCAGGATGCCGACGCCATGCGCCGCCTTAAATCCATGGGCTTTTCCGACAAGCGCCTCGCCTGGCTGGCGCTCAAGTCCGCCAATCTGCGCGGCATGGAACGTGGCATCGCGCGCGGTTCGGGCCTGATCCACGAAGCGGTCAAGGCCATGACCGGCGGCGTGACCGAGGAAGAAGTGCGCACGCTGCGCCACAAGCTGGGCGTGCGCCCGGTGTTCAAGCGCATCGACACCTGCGCCGCCGAGTTCGAGGCGAAAACGCCTTATATGTATTCGACCTACGAAGCGCCGATTTTTGGCGAGGCGGAGAATGAATCCGCGCCGACCGACCGTGAAAAGATCGTCATTCTGGGCGGCGGGCCGAACCGGATCGGGCAGGGAATCGAGTTCGACTATTGCTGCGTCCATGCCTGTTTCGCGCTGAGCGAAGCGGGGTATGAAACCATCATGGTCAACTGCAACCCAGAAACCGTGTCGACCGATTATGACACGTCCGACCGCCTCTATTTCGAGCCGCTGACGGCAGAGGATGTGCTGGAAATCCTCGACATCGAAAAGTCGAACGGCACATTGAAGGGCGTGATCGTCCAGTTTGGCGGCCAGACCCCGCTCAAGCTGGCGCAGGCGCTGGAGGATGCGGGCATCCCCATCCTTGGCACCTCGCCCGACGCCATCGATCTGGCCGAGGATCGCGAGCGGTTCGCCGCGCTGATCGACAAGCTCAAGCTGCTCCAGCCCGCCAACGGCATCGCCCGTTCGCGTGAGGAAGCCATCGCCGTCGCCAACCGTATCGGCTACCCGGTCCTCATGCGTCCGTCCTATGTCCTTGGTGGCCGCGCGATGGAGATTGTCGACGGTCAGGCGCAACTGGAAGAATATATCACGACGGCCGTGAAAGTGTCGGGCGACTCGCCGGTGCTGATCGACCAATATCTGCGCGACGCGATCGAAGTGGACGTCGATGCGCTGTGCGATGGCGTCGATGTGGTCGTCGCAGGCGTGCTCCAGCATATCGAGGAAGCGGGCGTCCATTCCGGCGACAGCGCCTGCTCGCTGCCGCCCTACAGCCTGAGCGACGAAATCATCGCGGAAATCGAGCGCCAGACCAAGGTGCTGGCCCACGCCCTGTCGGTCCACGGCCTGATGAACATCCAGTTCGCGGTTAAGGACGGCACGGTCTATTTGATCGAGGTGAACCCGCGCGCCAGCCGCACCGTTCCCTTTGTCGCCAAGGCAATCGGCACCCCCATCGCCAAGATCGCTTCGCGCGTGATGGCGGGCGAAATGTTGAAAGATTTGCCGACGATCGACCGTAACGCGATCAATCATGTCGCGGTCAAGGAAGCGGTATTCCCGTTCGGTCGCTTCCCCGGTGTCGATCCCGTCCTCTCGCCGGAAATGAAAAGCACCGGCGAAGTCATGGGAATCGATAGCGATTTTGCCACCGCCTTTGCCAAGGCGCAGATCGGGGCAGGCACCATCTTGCCCACTGGCGGCACCGTATTCATTTCGCTCAAGGACAGTGACAAGCCCGTCATCCTGCCCGCTGCGCGCAAGCTGGTGGACATGGGTTTCCGCATCATCGCGACGACCGGCACCGCCGCCTTCCTTGCCGAAAGCGGTATCGCGGTGGAAATCGTGAACAAGGTGGCACAGGGTCGTCCGCACATTGTGGACCGGATCACAGACGGCGATGTGGCGCTGATCTTCAACACGACCGAAGGCTGGCAATCGCTCAAGGACAGCAAGGCGATCCGCATCGGCGCCCTGCGCGCCCGCATCGCCAGCTTCACTACGGCCGCTGCCAGCGTCGCTGCGGCGGACGCGATCGAGGCTTTACGGGGTCATGCCCTTGAAGTGCGGTCGCTCCAGTCCTATTATCCCCTGTCGCAAGCCTGATCCCCTGCACCAGGAACCACGCTGCGGGCGGCTCGATGTTCGGGCCGCCAAAGGGAAGTTTTGACGAAGGATTTGCAAGAATGGCGACCGTCGAGAAGATGCCGATGCTGCAAATGGGCTATGACAAGCTCATAGCGCATCTGCGTGAACTGAAGGCCGAACGCCCGTTGATCGTGGACGCCATCGAGGAAGCGCGCGCCCATGGCGACCTGTCCGAAAATGCCGAATATCATGCGGCCAAGGAACGGCAGGGCCAGGTCGAAGCGACGATTTCCGACCTGGAAGACAAATTGTCGCGCGCGCAGATTATCGATCCCAAGAGCCTGTCGGGTAACAAGATCGTGTTCGGTGCGACCGTCAAGCTGCTGGACGAAGACGACAAGCCTGTCACTTACCAGATCGTTGGCCAGGCCGAAGCGGATGCCAAGCAGGGCATGATTTCGTACAACAGCCCGCTGGGTCGCGCGCTGATCGGCCGTCAGGTCGGGGAAGATGTCGAAGTGTCCGTTCCGGCGGGCGACAAATCCTATCTGGTCGAAAAAATCGAATTTATCTGATCGTGAAATTGCCCGCAGGCAGGATGACAAATGGCATCGCGGCGATCACCTTCGTCGCGTTCGTCATTCTGTATCTGTCGGGCAGGATTGACGATGCCGCCATCATTGGCGGCTTCATTCCGGCACGGATCGGCGATCCGGCCTTGCTGGATGGCATGGCCGCGATTCCCGTCTGGCTGACGCCGCTCACCTGCGCCTTCATCCATGCCGGGTGGATGCATGTTGCCTTCAACCTGCTGATGCTGGTCTTTTGCGGGCGGCAGGTGGAACATGTGTTGGACAAGGGGGCAACGCTCCTGCTGTACGTCGCGGGTGCCTATGGCGCGTGCGCGGTGCAGTGGGCGATCGACCCGGCCTCGCTCAATCCCATGGTCGGTGCCAGCGGCGCTATTTCCGCGATCATCGCCACCTACGCGCTTCTCTACAGCCAGCAGAAAGTGCGCGCGGTTGGCCCGCTTTCCGCCAATATCGTGCGTCTGCTCTGGCTGGCGGGTGCCTGGATCGCAATCCAGTTGATGATCGGCGTCGCTACGACAGCCGGGCAGGGCGGGGGCGGATTGAGCGATCTGGGCCGGATCGCGGTTGCCGCGCATATCGGCGGCTTCCTTGTGGGGCTGGCGCTGACGCGACCGTTGCTGCGGTGGCGCTTTCGAAAGCGGCCCCAGCCCCTCAACTAAGGCTTTATGCTGCGGGCAATTCCGGCTCCAGCAAACGATGCAGATGCACGATCACATAGCGCATTTCGGCATCGTCGACCGTGCGCTGTGCCGCGCTGCGCCATGCCTTTTCGGCGGACGCATAGTCGGGAAATACCCCGACCAGATCGACCTTGCTCAGATCCTGAAATTCCAATGTCTGTGGATCGGTGACGCGACCGCCCATCACCAGGTGCATTTTGCTCATGGCGTTATATTATCTCCCTTGGATGAACCGCCACACTAGCAGTGCAGCACGACCCATCCAAGGGGGACGAAAGGCGCAACGGCGTGCTTTTGACGCCGATGCGATTAGTTTTTCGGCAATCGTGCCTTGATGGCTTCGCCCAGCGCGTCGATCCGTTGCGTCACCAGCGCTGCGACATCGTCCGCCAGCTTGGAAGCCTTGGCCGGAATCTCGGCGCTGCTCACGCTTTCGCGTGCATTGGCGGCTACATCGCCGGCACTATGCAAGGCATGGGCCGCGCCCTGCTTGACGCTTTCCGCACCTTCCGCCGCAGCCGCTCGCGCGGCCACAGCGGCTTCGACGATACGCGATCCGGCGGTCATGGCGAAGCCGGGCAAGGCTTTCATCGCCGCGCGGCTCTTGGGGAACATCCATGCGACGACGGCACCGACCACGACTGCGCCAGCCACCGCCGCAACGGGATGTTCCTGCACGATCTCATTGGCACGGGTAGCGGCCCGTTGTGTCCGGTCGCGCGCGTCGCCATAAACGGTGCTGGCCTTGTCACGGCCGGTCTGGATCAGTTCGCCCGCACCTTCGCGGGCTTTTTCCGTGCCGTCCTTGATCCGGTCGGTAGCATGGGTGGCGGCATCGTTCGCCGCTTCGCGAACGCGAGCCAGTTGAGCGCGGACATCAGCCATCATCAGTCTCCGAATTTTCAGTTTTGGGGTTCCCAAGACGAACGTATAGCCGTCCGAAAAGTGCCGTCACGGGGCGGCGGAACAGGAACAGGCCAAAAGCGCCAAGGGCAGCGCCAACCGCTACCGGGCGCTGCTGCGCCTTGGCCGCGCCGACGGCAATGCCTTCCAGCACGGTGCCGGTGACCTTGTCGACCACATCCTGTTTCAGCCGGGCAGGGGAAATGCGCGCTTTTGCGTCACTTGCGCTGGTCAGCAACTGCACCCGCGCATCGTCCGCGCGGGCAGCGGCCGCGCGATAGGCCCGTTCGCGGCTCATGGCGCAATTGCCTTCTTCATGCGAGTGATGGACGATTTTGCGAGCAGCAGCAGCAGCAGCGCCACGACCATGCTGGCACCCAGGACCGCAAAGGTCGCCCAAAGCGGGCCAAGCCGTGGCGCCAGCGCGATGATCAACCCGATCAGGAAAGCGACGATGCTGGCAAACACCAGCATCAACGCCACGGTGACGAAAATCGCCGCGTTGCGCACCGCGCCGCCGACGATCCCGATGCGCAGCTTCTGCTTTTCCGCTTCCGCCGACGCATAGGCGCGACCGTCCGTATAAAGCCGGGCCATGACTTCGCGTACCGTTTCGTCGGGTGCGCGATCGTCAGGACCATGGGCTTCGTCAGGGCGAGAGACACCCTGTCCTTCGGTCGGCGGCATGACCGCCGCGTCCGCTGGCTGCTCTGTCAAACTATCCTCCGTCCTGTTTGCCGGAACCTGCGTTCCGGCGTCAGGCAGGCCAAATTACGCCTTGTCGTCCGAACCCTTGGCCAGGCGCATCAGAACGAAACCGACCACCGCCGCAGCGCCAATTGCCACGGCCGGGCTTTTGCGGACGAAATCCTTGGCTTCGGCCAGCAACTGGTCGACATCCTTGCCGTCCAGCGTGTCCGCTGCGCCTGCCACGGATTCGGCGGCCTGCCGGGCATAATCGCCATATTGCGGACCCAGCTTCGCGTCGACCGTTCCTGCGGTTTCGGTGATCAATTTGGCCAGGCTTTGCATCGCCGATCCGGTCTTGACCTTGGCCGTACCAGCCGCCGATTTGGCGGTCTTGCCAGCCTGTTCCTTGATCGGGTCGATATGCGCTTTCCAATCTACGGCGCTCAGCGTTTCGGTGGCGCTCTTCACGGCCTTTTCCGCCTTCGCCTTGACCGGCGCGATCTGGGCGCTCCATCCGCTCGCCACTGCGCCATTGCCCGTCTTTTTGGCTGCGGGCTTGCGCGTCACTGCCTTCTTGACCGGAACGGTTTTCACGGCCGTCGTCTTGGGGCTGGGCGCGCTTAGCGGTTTCGCCTTGGCGGGTTTGGCGACAGGCGTTTTGCGCGCGCGCTTGACCGGCGGGGTTTCCGGGGTGTCGGCCATGGTCCTCATTCTCCCTCAACGTCGAAATATAGGCACCCTGCATTGCGGGGGCGTCACTCTGTCCAAATGCTTTGCAGTCGAACACAGTTCCGTTGCCGTTACATTTTCGACCATCGGCATTTTTTCGGTCCATGCAAGCCCCGCGATGCCCAATGCGGATTGCCAAGCCACAGGGGGCTGGTTAAGCGGAGCGCGAAACAGGCCTTTGCCTGCCGTTACGACGCTAAGTGCAGGGAGCGATCATGACTGCCATTCTCGACATTCACGCCCGTCAGATTCTCGACAGCCGGGGCAACCCCACGGTCGAAGTCGACGTCATGCTGGAAGACGGCAGCTTCGGCCGCGCCGCCGTGCCATCGGGTGCGTCCACCGGCGCCTACGAAGCTGTGGAAAAGCGCGACGGCGACAAGAGCAAATATCTGGGCAAGGGCGTGCTTCAGGCCGTTGCCGCCGTCAACGATGCGATCGCGGGCGAACTGATCGGCCTGGAGGCCGAGGATCAGGGTGAAGTCGACGCTGCGATGATCGCGCTGGACGGCACCGACAATAAGTCGAACCTGGGCGCCAACGCCATTCTGGGCGTCAGCCTGGCGGTGGCGAAGGCTGCGGCCGATGCGCGTGGCCTGCCGCTCTATCGCTATGTCGGCGGCGTGTCCGCGCATGTGTTGCCGGTGCCGATGATGAACATCATCAACGGCGGCGAACATGCCGACAATCCGATCGATTTTCAGGAATTCATGATCATGCCGGTCGGTGCGGAAAGCATTGCCGACGCTGTGCGGATCGGTTCGGAAATTTTCCACACCCTCAAAAAGGGTCTGCATGACAAGGGGCTGGCCACCTCGGTCGGCGACGAAGGCGGTTTTGCCCCCAACATCGCCTCGACCCGCGACGCGCTCGACTTCATCATGCTGTCGATCGAAAAGGCCGGATACAAGCCGGGCGACGATGTCGTCCTCGCGCTCGATTGTGCCGCGACCGAATTTTTCAAAAACGGCAAATATGAGATTTCGGGCGAAGGCCTGTCCCTCAGCCCGGTCGAAATGGCCGATTATCTTGCCGCACTGGCCGCCGATTATCCGATCAAGTCGATCGAGGACGGCATGAGCGAGGATGATTTCGAAGGCTGGAAGGCGTTGACCGACAAGATCGGCAATAGTGTCCAGCTGGTCGGCGACGATCTGTTCGTGACCAATCCCAAGCGTCTGGCGATGGGCATCGACATGGGGCTGGCCAATTCGCTGCTGGTCAAGGTGAACCAGATCGGCACGCTCAGCGAAACGCTGGCAGCGGTCAATATGGCGCATCGCGCGCGCTACACCGCTGTCATGTCGCACCGTTCGGGTGAGACGGAAGATTATACGATCGCCGACCTCGCCGTCGCGACCAACTGCGGCCAGATCAAGACCGGATCGCTGGCGCGGTCCGACCGGCTTGCCAAATATAACCAGCTCATCCGTATCGAGGAAGAACTGGGCGATATCGCAGTCTATGCCGGGCGCTCGATTTTCCGCTAAAACAGCTTCAAGGATTCGGTTGGCCGCAAGTTAACTATTTTTCGCTTGCGGCCGACCCCTTCCTGTGATTCTTCTGACGCATGGCGCATATCGCTAAACTTCGTCTCCTGCTTCTGTCGGCCCTTGGCCCTGCGATTGCGCTGCTTCTGCTGCTGTTCTTCGCGGGCTATGTCGTGTTGGGGTCGAACGGCGTGCTGGCATGGGGCGATTATTCGCGCCAACTGCGCACGGCGCAGGCTGAACTGGCCCGCACCCAGGCGATTGGCGCGGAATTGCGCAATCGCGTCGATCTGCTCAACCCGCGCCGCGTCGACCCTGACCTGTCGGACGAACTGATCCGTCGCCAGCTTGGCGTCATCCATCATGATGAAGTGATCGTTCCGCTCAACTGAGCTTCGTGCGCAAAAAGGGGGCGGTTTTCCACCTGGAACGATGCGACACTCTAAACTTTGATCATCGGATTTGCGTCAGATTTAACGCAGCGCGCGCCGAGCCATCAGTTTTATGCTGATGCTATTGCTTATGCCCGGATTCCGTGGGGTCCGCCGTTGCATTGCGGGTGGTTCTGGCTCTATATCGGGCTTCCTTCCATCCGACCCCACGCAAAAGGATAAGAGCCTTGGCGAAACCAACGACGCCGCGTCCTACACGCGCAAAGGCAGAGGCAAAAAGCCCCGCCGGCGCGGATCACAACCGGCCTCGCCCCGAAACACCCACCGATTACAAGGCCAGCAAGGAAGAACTGCTGGAATTCTACCGGCAGATGGTTCTCATTCGTCGCTTCGAGGAGAAAGCGGGCCAGCTTTACGGCCTGGGCCTCATCGGCGGCTTCTGTCACCTCTATATCGGCCAGGAAGCCGTAGCGGTCGGCATCCAGTCGGCGCTCGTCCCCGGCAAGGACAGCGTGATCACCGGCTATCGCGACCATGGTCACATGCTCGCTTATGGCATTGATCCCAACCTGATCATGGCCGAACTGACGGGCCGTGAAGCCGGCATTTCGCGCGGCAAGGGCGGTTCGATGCACATGTTCAGCGTCGAACATAAATTCTTCGGCGGTCATGGCATCGTCGGCGCGCAGGTGTCGCTGGGCGCGGGCCTTGGCTTTGCCCATAAATATAATGGCGACGGTGGCGTGTGCGTGGCCTATTTTGGCGACGGCGCGGCCAACCAGGGCCAGGTATATGAATCCTTTAACATGGCCGAACTTTGGAAACTTCCGATCATCTTCGTGATCGAAAACAACCAATATGCCATGGGAACCAGCGTCAATCGCGCTTCGGCCGAAGACCAACTCTACCGTCGCGGTGAAAGTTTCCGTATCCCCGGCCTTCAGGTCGACGGCATGGACGTGCTGGCCGTGCGCGGCGCGACCGAAGAAGCGCTCAAATGGGTGCAGGGCGGCAACGGTCCGATTCTGCTTGAAATGAAGACCTACCGCTATCGCGGCCATTCCATGTCCGACCCGGCCAAATATCGCTCGCGTGAAGAAGTGCAGGCGATGCGCGACAAGTCCGACCCGATCGAGGGCGTAAAGGCCTATCTGACCGCGCAGGGCGTGGGTGAGGACGAACTCAAGAAGATCGACCAGGACATTCGCAAGATCGTGAGCGAAGCGGCTGATTTTGCCGAAAGCTCGCCTGAGCCGGACATGGCCGAACTCTATACAGACGTGCTGGTGGAGCAATATTGATGGGTATCGAAATCAAGATGCCGGCGCTCTCGCCGACGATGGAAGAAGGCACGCTGGCCAAGTGGCTGGTCAAGGAAGGCGATGACGTCCGTTCGGGCGACATTCTGGCCGAGATCGAAACCGACAAGGCGACAATGGAATTTGAGGCCGTGGACGAAGGCAAGATTGGCCAGATCCTGATCGCCGAAGGTTCCGAAGGCGTCAAAGTCGGCACTGTCATCGCCACGATGGCGGGCGAAAATGGCGAAGAAGCGGCTCCCGCGCCCAAGGCGGCAGCACCGATCAAGGCTGAAGCTGCACCTGCCGAAGCGCCCAAGAAGCCGGTCGCCGCCAAAGCGAGCGTTGCCGATCCCAGCCTGCCCGAAGGCACCGAGTTTGTAAAAACCACGGTCCGCGAAGCGCTGCGTGATGCGATGGCCGAAGAAATGCGCGCCGACGAGCGCGTATTCGTCATCGGTGAGGAAGTCGCTGAATATCAGGGTGCCTATAAGGTCACTCAAGGCCTGCTCGACGAATTTGGGGCAAAGCGCGTCATCGACACGCCGATCACCGAATATGGCTTCGCTGGCATCGGCACCGGCGCGGCCATGGGCGGCCTGCGTCCGGTGGTTGAATTCATGACGTTCAATTTCGCCATGCAGGCGATCGACCACATCATCAATTCGGCGGCCAAGACCAATTACATGTCGGGCGGCCAGATGCGCTGCCCCATCGTGTTCCGTGGTCCCAATGGCGCGGCCAGCCGCGTCGGCGCGCAGCATAGCCAGAATTACGGTCCCTGGTATGCGGCGGTCCCTGGCCTCATCGTCATCGCGCCTTATGACGCGGCCGATGCCAAGGGTCTGCTGAAAGCGGCGATCCGCAGCCAGGACCCGGTCGTGTTCCTCGAAAACGAACTGCTCTACGGTCGCAGCTTCGACGTGCCGAAGGTGGACGACTATGTCCTGCCGATCGGCAAGGCGCGGATCATGCGGGCGGGCAGCGACGTGACGCTGGTCAGCTATTCGATCGGCGTGGGGCTTGCGCTCGAAGCCGCCGAAGCGCTGGCGGCCGAAGGTATCGACGCCGAAGTCATCGACCTGCGCACCCTGCGTCCGCTCGATACGGCCACTGTGCTGGAAAGCCTGAAAAAGACCAACCGCCTGGTGGTGGTGGAAGAAGGCTGGCCGACCTGCTCGATCGCGTCGGAAATCGCGGCCGTGGTCATGGAACAGGGCTTCGACGACCTCGACGCCCCGGTGCTGCGCGTAACAAACGAGGACGTGCCGTTGCCCTATGCCGCAAATCTGGAAAAGGCAGCGTTGATCGACGTCCCGCGCATCGTCGCGGCAGCCAAGAAGGTCTGCTACAAATAAAGGGGAAGGGGCGACCTGTCCGGGTCGCCCCTTTTTCATGTCAGGTGCAGGATGCCGTGGCCGATGCGCCCAGATTGCCTGCATTTTTGATTGCCTGATCGGTGCGCTCACGCACTGTAAAGGCGCTGGTATATCGAATGATCTTCGCCCCGAAGAGGGTGTTGGATACCAGTGGCTGATAATTATACGCCACTTCCACGAACATCACTGCGCTGCTGCTGGCTGCCTGGATCTTGGTCGCGGCCGTCGTCCCTGGTCCCATGCCATTTGCCATGGTGGCGTTGGTCTTGCCATTATTCTCCACGCCATAGCTCGACGTGAAACTGCCCTGACCCCAGCATCGCTGCCAGCGTATATATTGTCCGGTATTGGGGGAACTTAACCCGTTGGGTTCCAGATCGGACAGGAAGATGCGGCCATTCGCCTTGAGTTTGAGCGATGCCGATGACAGGTCTGCGCCGGTCATGATTTCGTTGATGTCCGCTTCGTCTATGGATGTGCGGATGCGGGCGGCATTGTCCGCCACCATCATCGCAACCTGGCTGACCCGCATATGGGCCAGCGCCAGATTGGCCGTTTCCAGCCCCGCCATGGACAGCACGACCAGTACCGGCAGCGAAAAAGCGAATTCGACCAGCGCGACACCGCGCTCATTGCGGCGGATGGATGTCATGCGCGCGCGCAGGCGCTGATAGGTCCGGCCGTTCATGAGCATCGCACCGTTGGCGTTCCCTGGTTCGCCCAAGGCTGGTTTCGCACCATGGTCATGGCGCTGGCGGACTGCGTTTCGCTCCACCCCAGCATTTTGGCGAGCGGGAACATGCGCGGCATCGACACCGTGACTTCATAATAGACGATATCGTCCGCGCCGCCCAGACCGCTGGCACCAGCCGCGGCGTCATAGGTGCTGTTCCCATTGGCGTCCTCGTAACAATCGCCGCTATTATAGCTGCCCAACGGCGCAGTATCGGTTGTGATCTTTTCGGGTTTTCCCACGCGCGAGAAATTATAATAGCTTTTCTTGACGACTGACGTGGTTCCGTTCTTGGCATTGATGGTCGACATCTGATTTTCGATATAGGCGTCGATCTGCGTCGCGTTGAGCGTGCCGACCGACGAAGACCGTGCCGCCCGTTCCAGCACGCCGCGCGTCACCGAACGCAGGTAGGATTGATAGGCCAGGTCGCCAATGCCCATGATCGTGAGGAACAGGGGCGCTGCGATCAGCCCGAATTCGACCAGCGTGACACCACGCGCATCGTCGCGCAGCCGGTTCAGCAATCGTGCGGTCGCCCCGATCATTGCGACAGCCTCAGGCCGCCGATATTCTTGGCGATGTCCTTGAACTTTTCGGTAAGAGAGGCGGCGGTGTAAGCCATCATCCAGTGATTGCTGCTCGACGCGCAGCCCTGCAACTGGGACGTTATGTCGCCTTCCGACTGATTGCGGAAGCCGATGACCCATACGGTAATGCCCTTGCCCTTGACTGCGTTGCACAGCATTTCCAGGCGCCGGTTGTGGACAGCGGTCAGCCCTGTGTCATCAGTGCTGGTTGCTGCCACGCGCCCATCCTGTTTTTGATACCCATAGGCACCATAGACTCTGTCGTAGGCGCTCATGTCGCCATCCGTCATGAACACGATGTGGCGCGATATGTTGAAGCCATTGGGCGCGTTTCCATTGTCGGCTGAAAAGATACCTGTTGGCGACAGGAAGCGCGCGCCCCAGATCATGCCGATGTCATGATAGGTGCCACCGACTGCGATCAGCCCATTGACATAGGTGTTGAAGCTGCTGCTCTGTCCGGTCGGCGTGCTGGTGCGGTCGGCATAGCTGGTCAGCTTGCGCGACTGACTTGGGCAGGCGTTCCAGCCGCCGCTGGATGCACGATACCAGTCACCGCCATTATCCTCTCTGTTGTCATGTAGCCACCGACCAGAGGAATTGAACATGACTTGTGGCCAATGCGGTCGCCACTTCGTGTCCGCGTTGGTCGGCAAAGTGTCGATTTGCAGGTCGTAGGCAGTATCCGGGATCGATGCGGTGGACGTCGATGCCGTTATCGTGCTGTCGGTCGACCGTTCCTCGATACAGCCGAGCCAAGTCGACGTCGAAGCTACAGCTGTGTTGTTCGCATCATTGGGCGAGCTGGCGTTATAAGTCGGATTGGAGACCGAATTACCCGAAATAAAGCCTGAAACATCGACTGCGAACTGGCCATATTCCCAATAATAAAATGTCGTGCCTAGCCCTGCCGTATATGTCGTAGCATAGGTTGTTGCAACTATATCTTCTCGTCTTACACACTTGCGGTCGTTCCAACCGGATGGGGTGTTGGTTGAACCATTGAAACTGTGATAGCTATAGGTTGTAGTAGTAGTATTAGAAGGTGCATTGCCATTTTTTGAAGGGTTTGTTCCTGAATTATTGCCATAGGCTGTGCATTGTGAAGCGGACAATGTTGATGAGGTTGAGGCATTATTCGCCGCAGTGGCTGTCGAATAGCAATTGTTCAATCCATAGCGTCGATAGCAGGTCGAAGGTGTCGAAGAAGTTTCATAATAATATAGCGCGCGCCGCGTCCGATAGGGCGCGGTTTCGCCTGCCGTACCGCCCAGCATGGCGCTCGACGGCAATTGATAGCCGACATTGACGGTCGAACTATAGGGCATGAAGCCATAGCGGATACGCCCGGTGTTGTTTGATCCCGCGCCCAGCGTGTCGTAAAAATCCTTCACCGCCTGCTGCAATGCGGCCATGCGCGTCGTGGTGCCGCCGGCGCCGTCGCTGATCGACTGGGCCATCGACCCGGTGGTATCCAGCACCAGCATCACGTCGGTATTGCCGATGTCGAAGCGGGATTCGCAGGTCACTTCCAGCGGCATTTCGGTATATTTGAAAATCCGCATCACGGTGGTCGGCATTTTGGTGACGGCTGAAACCTGTACCGTGGTCGTTTCGCTGGGCTTGCTCTGGATCGTCGGGACGAAGCTTTCGGTCTGGAACGTGTTTTGCGGGAAGTTGAAGTCGAAAAACTTCTTGGCTTCGGCTTTGTTGGCGTCCGTCATGGAGGATGTCGTCATGGCGCGTCGTCCCGCCAGCGCGGCGGCGTCGCACGCTTGCTGCAAACGGGCGCGGACCATATAGGCGCGGCTCATGTCCAGACCGCCGCCGATCAGCGCGGCCAGCGGAATGATCGCCGCTGCCACGATCGCCATGACATTGCCCGACTGGCTGCGTAATAGCCGGTTCAGAAATCCCTGAGGATGCTTGATCTGCTTGCCCATTTGTCCGCCATCACCCATGTCGTTGCCCTGTCGCCCCCCACATCAGGGCAAGGCAGCCTTTTCGCCTATGCAGGCCCAGTGGTTAGAATGTGTATGAGGAACATGGTTAAAGGACCGCTAACCACCACAGGCCGCAAGGTGCGCCGATGAGCGATGGGGAACTGCCTCCGCTCGTCATGCTGCTCAGCGCCCATGCCGGGGCGCAGGCGGACCGGCACCGGGCGATATGGGCGTTTGACGGTCGGCTGGCCACCATCGCCCGCACCACCAGCGAAGCGATGATCGGGCAGATGCGGCTGGCCTGGTGGAATGACGTCATCGACGATCCCCATGGCGTCAAGGGGCAGGGCGAGCCGGTGATCGAACAGATGCGGGCGGCCGGGGTGATGGCGGCACCGGGCCTGACCGCGATGATCGACGGTTGGGAAGTGTTGGTGGTGGAGCCGGAGATCGACGGTCAGGGGCTGCGCGATTATGCGGCCGGGCGCGGCGGGGGCTTGTTCCGGGCGCTGGCCGATGCGCCCGACGCCCCGGACTGGCTGGATGAGGCCGGGCAGGTGTGGGCGTTGTGGGATTTGTCGGGGCATGTCGGTGACGATGCGCTGGCCGACGCGGCATTGGGGCAGGCGCGCGCGGTGTTGGAGACGATGCCGCTCATCCGCTGGCCCGGTGCATGGAAGCCATTGCGCCTTGCCTATGGGTTGGCGCGGCAGGACGTGCTGGCGGGGCGTCGTGCGCCGGTCGGGGTATCGCGGGGCATGGCTTTGCGGCTGTTGCGGCTGGCCCTGTTCGGGCGTTAGACTGGTCCGGCAAAGGGAGATTCCATGGGACGATTGCTGGCAGGCGGGATGGCGGCGTTGCTGCTGGTGGCGGGCGGTCTGTTCTGGTGGCAGGGGCGCGCCAGCAACCAGCCGGTGCCGCAACTCGCGCTTGCCCCGCCACCGCCGCCCGAAATCGAGGGCTTGCCGGAGGGCGATGCCGATGCGGTGGGGGAAGCACCGCCCATGCCTTCCCAAGCCAGTCCGCAGAACCGGGAGCAGAAGCGTTTCGCCCGTTATGACCGCAACCGTGATGGCATCATCACCCGCATCGAAATGCTGGGCAGCCGGACCAAAGCGTTCAAGGCGCTGGACAAGGATGGCGACAATCTCCTGTCTTTCGAGGAATGGGCCGCCGCCACGTCCGACCGCTTTGGCGCGGCGGATGCGGACAAGGACGGCAAGCTGACCCCGACCGAGTTCGCCGCGACTGCACCCAAGCGCGCAGCGAAGGCGAAGTGCCGCTGTTGACGGGATGCGTGTTCCCGCGAAGGCGGGAACCCAGTCCTGCCGTCAGAACTGGACTCCCGCTTTCGCGGGAGAACGTCGGTCTTCACGCTGCTGTCATTTCCCCCAGCCATTCCCCCAGCGACGCCCGCGCCCGCGCGGTATAGGCTTCCTTGCGTTGCTTCTTCTTCACATCGTCCAGTGTAGGAAAGAGGCCGAAATTGACGTTCATCGGCTGATAGTCCGCCGTCGCGACATTGCCCGTCACATGGCCGAGCAGCGCGCCGAGTGCCGTGTCGGCGGGCGGCGCGCTCATGGTGCGGCCCGTCAGTTCCGCCACGGCAAAGCGCCCGGCGAGCAGGCCGATCGCGGCGCTTTCCACATAGCCTTCACACCCGGTCATCTGCCCGGCGAAGCGGATATGCGGGGCGCTCCGCAACCGCAGCGTCCCGTCCAGCAATTTGGGCGACTGGATGAAAGTGTTGCGGTGCAGCCCGCCCAGCCGCGCAAATTCCGCGTTCTGGAGGCCGGGGATGGTGCGGAACAGTTCCATCTGCGCGCCATGTTTCAGCTTGGTCTGGAAACCGACCATGTTCCACAATGTGCCGCTGGCATTGTCCTGCCGCAACTGCACCACCGCATAGGGCCAGCGCCCGGTGCGCGGATTGTCGAGGCCCATCGGCTTCATCGGCCCGTGCCGCAATGTTTCCGGCCCGCGCGACGCCATCACCTCGATCGGCATACAGCCCTCGAAATAAGGAGTGTTCGTCTCCCATTCCTTGAAAACGGTCTTTTCGCCGTCGATCAACCCCTGAACAAAGGCCTGATACTGGTCCTTGTCCATCGGGCAGTTGATATAATCCTTGCCCTCGCCACCGCCGGGGCCAATTTTGTCCCAGCGATTGGCCATCCAGCACTGGTCCATGTCGATACTGTCATGATGCACGACCGGCGCGATCGCGTCGAAGAAAGCGAGATGCTCCATCCCCGCCGCCTGACCGATGCTGGCAGCCAGCGCAGGCGCGGTCAGCGGGCCAGTGGCCACGATGGTCATGCCCTGCGTCGGCAGCGTATCGATCCGTTCGCGCACGACCTCCACATTGGGATGTTCGGTCAGCGCGCGGGTGACGGCGCCCGAAAAGACGTGGCGATCCACCGCCAGCGCGGAGCCGGCCGGCACCTTGGCCGGTTCGGCGCTCGCCATGATGAGCGAGTCCAGCCGCCGCATTTCCTGATGCAGCAGCCCCACGGCATTCTTGTCCGCATCATCGGAACGGAAGCTGTTGGAGCAGACCAGTTCGGCGAGGCCGTCGGTCTGATGCGCAGGCGACATATCGCCCGCTCCGCGCATTTCCGACAGGCGCACCTTGAAACCCGCCTGCGCCAGTTGCCACGCCGCTTCCGATCCGGCGAGGCCGCCGCCAATGATATGCACCTGATAGTCTGACATGGCCTGATATTCTGACATTTTTCGTGTGACTTTACATCTGTTCCGCCGGTTCGGCGCTATCGGGTCGCCAGTGGGACATATCGCCGATCTAGGCAAGACACATAGCCGGGTTGGGGCCAGTAGGACAGGGTGGGGTTGTGGAGACTGTGAAGTTCACACCGTTGCAGAGTGCGCATTTGTGCCGGAAAGGGGGCGTGCGGATGACTTTGCAATAGGAGGGTTTTTGCGAAGTAAAGGATCTGTTCCGACTTTTACTCATTAATCTCATTAATAAAGCGTAATGTAGATGTTGAATATAGATCTGATTTTCTATCGTTGCGAAATCATAACGCGCATTTACATTACGCCTTGACTGCATTTGTGATTGAACATCGAGAAGTTGCAACCTGGCTGTGTATAAAGCCCATGTTGACTTCTCTTACTCGCCGCGATCCGCCGGCTGGAACAAGCTCATATACAATCCGGCTATTATTATCCATGTCAGTCCCAGAAGAGCCTTGGTGATTGCATTCCAGCGTAAAGTCCTTAATCGCAAATGGGGCAGAATTCTTGACAGTAAATCGCACTAGTTGGATGCTTCCGAATCCACCTTTCTCCCAAGTGAACTTGGTGAGTTCGAGAGCTTCTTCTGGATGTTCCTCAAGGCGAGCCAATTTTGTAAGCATGGCCTGATATTGATCGCGTTTGAAGCTAAACTCGTTATTCGCCGGCGCTAGGCGAAGTGTAATTGCTCACGGGGTCGGCAATTGGTGGGCTGATCAGGCGACCACGAATCTGCCGTCGACGAGTTCGCGGATGGCTACGAGGGCCGATTTTCCGCTGAGACGAGCGGTTCCGGTGACGGATCGATATCCAGCGTGGATCTGGGCGCCCCAGTCGGAGCGGAAGCCGTTGGTGACCTTGCGGAACACGACCGAGGGGCGGATCTCGCGCTCTGATATATTGTTGGTCGCAGGGACGTCGCGGTTGGTGAGGAAGACGAAGAACTTGCCCCGCCAGGCCTTGATTTGTTTGAGCAGAACGCGTCCCGCCGGGTGCGCGACAGGCATCTGTACCAGGCGGGTCAGCAGATTGTCGGCCTTCGCGGCGTAGGCGGCCAGCGTCGTGTCCTTCAGGCTGCTTCGTCGCTTGCCGATCCGGATCGCCCAGCGCAGGTGGTCGCGGACTTTGGGAGCGAAGGCGGTATCCCCGCAGTCGATGGCATACTGAACATCGCGCAGGACATGCGCGAGGCAGACCTGATGCTCCTTGCCCAGTTCCTGCTGTCCAGCGTAGCGATCGGAGACCCACACATCAGGTTGGTGGCCGCCCAACACCTCCTCAGCAACACTGCGCGCCCGGCGCGGGGCGATCTTGTGCAGAACCGCGTCTTTCGAGAGGAAGACCCATTGCCAATGGGCAATGCCGTTGGTGCGCGTGGACGTCTCATCGGACGCGATAATCTTTGCCGTGAGCAACTTGTCGGTGATCGCCTTCGTGGCTGCTGTCATTCCGGCCTCCATACGCCTGAACGCGTTGGCGATCGCCCCTTGGGAGATCGTGAGGCCAAACAGCTCCGCAGCAATGCGCGAAAGTCGCTCGAAGCTGACATGGTGGCTGTGATGCAGATAGGCCAGCAGCGAGCGGATGCCGGGGCCAAACGGCGTGCCCGGCTCCATGCCCGCCGGTGCTGCGGCACGGTAGCGACGGCCACATCCCCCGCAGCGCGCACCAAACAATTCGATGCGGGTCACAATCGGACGGATCGGCGGCAGGTCGATATGATCGTAGCGGTGGCGGCAATGCTGGGCCTGCGAGGATATATCGGTCCCGCAATGGCAGCAGCTTGCCGCCATGATGCGTTCGGTTTTGTCCGGCGTCTCGGTCAATGGGCGGTGCTTGCCTTCGCGCGGCGGGCGCTTGCCAGCCTTGGGCTTACCGCCTTTGCCACCGCGCTTGCCAAAGTCGTCCTTCGATGGCGGAATATGCGAATTCCTGGATGTCTTGCGCGGCGTGCCGACCAGGGATTCCAACTCAGAAATCCGCGCTACCAGTCGCTCGATCATCTCGTGCTGCGCGAGCAGCAACTCGTTCTTCTCGGCTTCGGTCAGCACATGAAGCGGCGGCGGTGACATCCGTAGGGTGAATCAGCCAATCGACCTCCGCGCAATACTTTTCTGCCAACCACGTGAGCAATTACGGCGAAGTAACTCTTCGTATGCACGGGCATTTCCTTCAATATCAGAAGCAGGTAAATTCTTAGCCGCTTTCAGTTTAATCGCAATCTCATTTTTGTTGCGCTCTTCAATCGCTTTTGCCTCGGTTGGAGACATAGCTACGGCAGTTGCAACATTACCTTCTGTAGTCTGTTCATCATTCTTTGAGGAGCACATTCCTATAAGGAGGAGAACTCCAAAAATGCCAGCGCATCCTAGAGCGCCGTTTTTTTTGTTTTGAGCATCTACAGCTTTATCAGCGGCGATCTGTGCCTCAGAATACTCAAAACTGCAATGCTTGCAGACGTACGCGTCCTTTTTGATAATTTCTGCACATCGCGGGCATTTCTTCTCATTAGATTTCATATTTCCCCCGAAGCCGAAATTTCGCATCTCACCGCCTTGATTGCTGCGAACATATACAATTTCAAGGCCTAACAGGATTGGATAATTTTATTCTCCAAGTTTTGGCGGAGAGAATTAGGTCACGGCATAATAACGACGAGCCGAAGATATAAAGAGCAATATCCAAGTGTAAAAGTGCTGGTATCGCCCTTCAAACCGCCACCAACGCCCCATCCCCATAATAAGCGCTCTCGTCCAAAATCCCCTCGCGCTTGGCGACGATCACGCCGACCAGCACCTGGCCCGCGACGTTTACTGCCGTGCGGCCCATGTCCAATATCGGGTCGATCGCCAGCAGCAGGCCGACGCCTTCCAGCGGCAGGCCCAGCGTCGATAGCGTCAGCGTCAGCATCACGATCGCGCCAGTCAGTCCGGCGGTCGCGGCGGAGCCGATGACGGAGACGAAGGCGATCAGGGCATAGTCCATGGCGTGCAGCGGGACGTTGTAGAAGCCTGCGACGAAGATCGCCGCCAGCGCGGGGTAGATCGATGCGCAGCCGTCCATCTTGGTGGTCGATGCCAGCGGAATGGCGAAGGCGGCATAGCCCTTGTCCACGCCCAGCCGCTGCGTCACGGCTTCGGTCACGGGCAGGGTGCCGACCGAGGATCGCGAGACGAAGCCCAGCTGGATCGCGGGCCATGCCTTGGCGAAGAAGGGCAGGGGTTTCAAACCATTGGCCGCCAGCAGAGTCGGATAGACGACCAGCAGAACGATACCGAGGCCAAGATAGATCGCGCCGGTGAAAACGCCCAGTTGCGCCAGCGCACTCCAGCCATAGGTGGCGACGGCGGTGCCGATCAGCGCCGCCGACCCGATCGGCGTCAGGCGGATGACCCAGCCCAAAATCGCGCGCACGACCGCCAGCAGCGAGCGGATGAAGGCGAGAAAGGGTTCGGCCTTGTCCCCGACCTTCAAAGTCGCCAGACCGACTGCAATCGAAATAACCAGCAATTGCAGGATGTTGAAGGAGATGCCGGTGGTCGCCGCGCCATCTTCGCCGATTTGGGTGCTGCCCGACAGCGCAAGGCTGTTGCCCGGCACCAGCCCTTTGAGAAAATCGAGCCA
Source organism: Sphingobium sp. KCTC 72723 (assembly GCF_014280435.1). Lineage (NCBI taxonomy): Bacteria > Pseudomonadati > Pseudomonadota > Alphaproteobacteria > Sphingomonadales > Sphingobiaceae > Sphingobium > Sphingobium sp. KCTC 72723. The sequence continues at coordinate 603,887 of NZ_CP060388.1, forward strand.
GCCGCCCACGGACTCCGGCTGCTTGGTCGCCAGCGCGCCCGCGCCGATGCCTACACCCGGCTGAATGATGAGGCCCAGCGTGATGCCGATGACCACGGCGATCAAGGCCGTGATCGCAAACCACAGCAAGGTCTGCCCCGCGAGCCGCGCTGCATTGTCCAGCGCGCGCAGATTGGCGATCGACGCGACGATGGCGGCGAATACCAGAGGCGGCACGATGGCTTTGAGCAGCGAGACGAAGATCGATCCCACCGTCTTGAGCGCGGTCGCCAGCCAGTTGAGGTCGCCATCCGGCCCCGCGCCGATAGTGCGCGCGACAAGGCCCAGCGCCAGTCCCACGACCATGCCGACCAGCACCTGAAATCCGAAACTGCGATAATGTAGGGCCATGCGCGAACATCCTTTGGGCGACCAACGCACAATATGGGGCGGGGCCGCCCGAATGCGCGCAAGCAATTCTTTATGGGGGTACAACGCGGATAAGGTGGC